>NZ_JBWBWM010000018.1:0-184763 GCF_056174665.1 Bradyrhizobium sp. WYCCWR15520 | reverse complement strand
CCTTGACGTTCAGATCCTTCACGATCTCGAAGATCTCTTCAACGATCTGCGGCGCGAGGCCCATCGAAGGCTCGTCGAGCAGGATCATCTTCGGGCGCGACATCAGCGCACGGCCGATCACGCACATCTGCTGTTCTCCGCCCGACGTATAGCCGCCACCGCGATCCCGACGCCAATCAAGTTACTTGGCTGATCCATTACGACAACCTCCGTGTCGGCAACATCGTAACGCGATAACGACCAATAGAACTGAAGAGTTCGCTTCTATGCGGTGTCGCATCGCGGTTGCAAGAGGTTAGAAATTCAAGGACTTGCGAGATCTTTCGCCATTTCTTCATACCGCAAGAAATCCACGTAGGCATTGCGTAAGCGTAGCTCAGCTGGATAGAGCGCCACCCTCCGAAGGTGGAGGCCACACCTTCGAATCGTGTCGGGTGCGCCAATCTCCGCCGAATCTACGACTTCCCGCGAACAAGCCCACGCCAGACTACGACGGCAGAAATTCGTTGTCGTACAGCGGGCGGCAGGCATTGTTTGGGAGGCATCAAGGCAGGAAAGATATGCTGCTCCAATTTGCGTCTCGGCCATCATAGCCATTCGGAGGACGTGCGCGCGGTATCTATGTCAGCCGAACGGACATGCCGCCATCCACGATCATCGGGCTTCCCGTCATGAAGGTCGACCGGTCGGAAAGGAGGAAAAGGGCTGCCTGCGCAACCTCCTTTGCATTCGCCATTCGCTTCATTGGATGCAGATTTGCGATGAAATCCAAAGCGGCAGGATCTCCCTCTCCTCCGCTTGGCGTGATCGTGCCGCCCGGCAACAGTGCATTGACGCGGACGCCATCTGCGGCGTGGTCGGATGCCAGCGACTGCACTAGGCCGATCAACCCGGCTTTGGACGCCGCATAGGCCCCCATTCCCGGCATTCCGCCATTGCTGAAGCCAACGAAGGAAGACGTGAAGACAATGGAGCCCTGCCCTCGTTTCTTCATGACCGGTATCTGGGCCTTCGCGGCCAGGAACGCGCTTGTCAGATTGACCGAAATGACATCGTTCCAATTACCGATTCCCATATCGGCGACCGGCCCCATCTCCCCCACGATGCCGGCATTATTGAATGCGCCGTCCAACCCACCGAATTCCTTCATGGCGAGATCAACGAGAGCATTGGCGTAGTTTTCATCCTTTACATCGCCGGAAAGGAATACAGCCCTGCCATTGCTTTGATTGATTTGCCCTGCAAGGGTTTCCATCTCCGCCGATCGGCGCGCGCCAAGGACCACATTGGCCCCTTCGGCTGCGAACAACAAAGCCGCCGCTGCGCCGATCCCACTGCTTGCCCCAGTTACGATGATCGACTTGCTTTTCAGTTCCATAACGAGCTCTCCTGAAGGTTGCGTCATGGCTATCTAACAGTTGGGTAGGCAGCGCTGCCACCCGTTTCGTGCCCTCAAACAACCGATGTCGTCGAAACGGCAAGAAATGAGTCGTGCCACCTACATGAAACCAACCCATGACGGATCAGCAAAGGTTACACTTTTCGCTGATAGTTTCAGGCTGTGGACGTCATAAGTTGGGGCCCGATGGCTGGAATATCAAAGCGCTCCAGCGGAAACGTAGTTATCAGTTTCATCAACGCTGGCACGCCAAACTCCGCCGAATCCACGATTTCCTGCGATCCGCTACACGGGGCCACGCCGATTCGGTGTCGTAGCAGAGGTGGTGTTCGATTGTTCGATGGCATTCGGCGTTCGCATCAGCGCACTTCGGTGGCAATACCTCGACGGCAAAGCGCTTCCTCGCCGTCGCCTTCCCTAATCGGCAGTGGCCCTTCAGCTATTGACAAATACGGATCCCTGAAGCTGTAGAGAACGACCCCGCACCTCCCCGCCCGTCAGGGCTTGCCCCAATACAAAGGTAACCGCGCTAGGGTCGATCGGCGTCTACTAGTTTTTGGCGGAATGGCCTGTTCGAAACCGCCGTCGAAGCGGTCGCTGCTTGCTGGAGGTTGCCATGGCCGAGAAAGAAGCGGTTTCCAAGGATTTCAGGAAGCAGGTCTTGGGCTACGGACTGACGACGGCGGAAATCGTTTATCGCCGTCCGGATCGTCCCTGGCTGCTGCAAACCTACGTCTGGCAGGACAACGATCTGTTTCCAAATTTTCCGGCGCTAAGGGATTTTCTCGCGTTCTGGGAAAAATCACTCGAAGGACCTCTGTTCGCAGTTACCGTTGCGCACCCGAGACTGATCAAGCCAGCCGAATTGCACACCACCGACGGGGTGTTCCGGTTGCATTAACGCAAGGGAGTAGACTTTGGGGCTGATCTTTCTCGCTCATGCGCAAATTGATTTCGGGGGCCGGCGGGCGAGAAGAAATGCGGCACCGACGAAACGATCGAACAACTTTACTTTAGTTGTTTGCCGCGGTGAATGAGTCTGCCACTCTCGATAATGCCGCGCGATGAGGGTTCATGGCAGACGCCAGCGATCGTGAGCGCCGCGAACTAAAGCGATCTCGGCAATGCTTGCTGCCAAACGAAGTAAACGAACCTATCACCGGTCCGTTTCTTGGCGCGACGTAAATCACAGTGTCGCCTGTTGGCACCTCTGAGACATGCCAATGCACCTGTATGCCGCCCCGGCTGAGAAGGCGCTACGACTGATAGCGGAGCGCACCAAAGGTGCGCTGGCAGCAAGTGCGGCTGGAGCAAGACTCGGCAACCGTCACAAGCTTGATCATGCCGGCTGTCTTGGCAGAGCGGCGCTGGCCCGCGCGGTGGACGATTTTGAATCGAGTCTAATTCCTGTCGTCCAAGCCATCGGCCTACCGGCGCGCTCACGCTCGCATCCATGGCCATGGAGCTAAACCGCAGAGGCATGAGATCTGCTCGTGGAGGCAAATGGCTCCGGTCGTCCGTCGCCGACGCGGGATGGTCGATGTCCGCCGCTAGGGTTTGCTTTACCGGCCACACCAATCTAACGAACGGGCAAGCAGAAGCGGCATCGGCAAATGGCATCTCCGATCACGTCGAGAGAAGCTTCTCGCCTTTAGGGCTTTGGGGCATTCTGGTCTTCGATCTTGGTAACGGAATATCCGGCTTTGCGAAGAGCGACCAGCACAGCCTTGGCGAGATGAATACTCTCTTCGTCACTTTTCGTCACTGGGTCCCACGTCGTGCCGTGCCCAGAACCGGGATGGTCAATGAAAGCGGTTTTGATGGCGCTTGTTATGACGATAAGGGCGTCTTCTGACATCTAGGTCTCCCGCTGCTTTCGACTAAGCATATCACGCTTTTGGCAGGTACGCTGGCTCAACGACACCATGCGCAAGTATCGTAGTCGTCAGCGCCAAAGCCGACCGTTACAGGTTTTTGCAGTCGCGGCTTTTTCGGCGCGATCGAAAGAGATCGCGACTACGGCAGCAGCGCTGTCTTGAAGTCGCCTCGCGACCAGCCATGTTAGCCTGGTCGATGAGACGCGTAGGACTTATCGACATCATGGTAGGCAACGCGGCGCGCCTCGGCGCATCGCAACGTTCCACCACGCGACGCTGCGCGTCGCACCACATCGCTACGCAACGCGCGAGCCGCTGGGGACATCCCAGCGGCTCTCGCGCGCTTAGCTCGGACGGTCCCCGCCTCAAGCGCCTGTGGCTCCGAGACGGTCATGTGGGCGAAATACATGCGAGCGATGAATTCGCTGCCTCCCGACGTGCCGTGATCGAACGCCGATATCGGCCAGGGCCTTGATCATCGATAGATGCCGATACTGGGCCGTGATGTAACGATCTATCGCTATCGACGGTAATGACGCCATTGGATTGAGTTCTTCGATCCGGTTTTGCAGATGGTTCATCGGTTCGATCTGGAGCGCCCATCCGCGAATAACGGGGCTGCCACGAAACTCTATGGGGACCTTTGGGCAATCCGAACGTTACCTTGACGCATGGAAAGCCACCTGAGTAGTAATTTGCAAGGCTTACACAATGACAGCAACAACAAGAGCGGAATTGAACAGGTACTTTGAGATGATTGATCGGCGAGTGCCGATTAGCGTCTCTCAGTTCATTCGATGGTTGCGTATGCCCTCCTCATTTGCAATTCGTTTGGTCATTGCAATCCTTCTCATTCTCGGAGGCATCTTTAGCTTTTTGCCTATCTTGGGCCTCTGGATGTTGCCTCTTGGCTTATTGTTAATCGCACAAGATGCTCCCTTAGTGCAAGAGCCTCTAGTGGCTGCGTTTGCGTTGGTCGAGGCGAAGTGCGAGTGGCTAAAACTGAAATGGAGAAGCAGGTGAAGCCTTTGCCAAGGAGATACGCATCCCGAGATATCCTCATCACGGCTCGCTCTTGATTTCTGGCTTGTCGTACAAGACCGCGTTCAGCAATGAACTGTTGACCTCGATCTTCCCGTTGTAGCTGATGAAGCCAAGCTTGCGGAATCTGTTCATGAAGAAGCTGACGCGGGATCGCGTCGTTCCAATCATTTCGGCCAATGTTTCCTGGCTGATATTCGGAGTGATCGGTTGAGGGCTGCCCTCCTTGCCGAAATTCGCCAGCAGGAGCAGCAGGCGCGCTAACCGTTTTTCACTGGAGTTGAAGAGCTGGTCGATCAGGTCCTCTTCAATCCGGCTATTCCGGGTCAACAAATAGGCCATGAACAATTCGGAAAATTTTGGCTGGCTGTGAAGTGCCGCCAGCATGGCTGCCTTCGTTATCGCGGTGACCAGGCAATCTTCCATCGCGGTCGTTGTCGCGATGCGCAGCGAATGGCCGTTCATGCAGCCTTCGCCAAAGAATTGGCCTGGTCCTAAAATTCCGACCACCGCTTCCTTGCCTTGTTCAGATATGACAACAACCTTGACCCGACCTTTTTGAATATAGAAAACCGTGTTCGCCACATCTCCTTGGGCGAAAACGACCTGATCTTTGCGAAATTCAACAATGGTTTTCCCCTCGCCCACCTTGGCGAGAAATTCCTTGGGATCAAAAGAAGCCTGATCGGTGTGGTCTGGCATGCCCGGCATGGTCCCCGCGATGGACGTCTATCTTAGCGATTTTTCAGGCAGGAAGCGTCAAAAAAGCGTTCCTGACCATGAGGAGCGAGGCAGCCTGCGTAGGTAAGCGAGGCTTCCTCGTCGCCAGGCGAGCATCACTGCACTCCCCCGCCTTCAACCAAGGTCGCTCATGATGTCGTCACCGTCTGAGCAATTTTGATCACATGTAAGATTGACCGCATACTTCGGGTGGCTTTGCACGGTCGGTAACATTAGGAGCTGGGGTCTTTGGTAGCGAAATCCGGACGGCCGCTGACAACGATAACGGGCTTTCAGAGGAGGCTCTTCGCACAAAAAACGACCCCAGCACGGGGGGACGGACTGGGGCCGCATTCATCGGATGACTTTGGGGAAAGGCATCCGGTAGTGCATCACCAAGTGATCTCCAGGCGATTGGTTCCGGAGGCCAACAGCGAAACGTGGTAGGCGGCCTCACGTTGGCGCTCGAAGTTGCCCCATAAGCCAAGCGTTGGTTTTGCGCGATTTCATCGGATCGACCAGCTCGACTACAGTTTGATGGACGTGGTCGCACTCAGGACACTCGAATGTTCGGACGTCAAACCGGGCCACTTGGAGCTCGAAACAGTCCCGGATTGACTGGATCAGCAATTCGGGACGACGACGGGACCCGCTGATCGTGCGGACCGAGAGAACTCACGCTCCGCACGATTGTCGTACAATTGGTCGGGTCACCTAAACATGCCGCCCATCACGCCACCAATCAGGCCACCGGGACCGCCACCGCCACCACTGCGGTGATGGCGAGCGCCACCCCGGCCGCGATGACGGGCCGGATCGCCGCCATCTGATTTGTCGCTGCTCGTGAATCTGGCCTGCGCCGCCGAGACGAACTCGGTCTGTAACGCCCGATGCTGCAGCGTGCTGAGGAAGCCAGTCCTGGGATAGCCGCGTGCCCCCTGCCAGCGCGTGATGACGGCGCGGGTCTGTTCGTCGAACCTGCCGTTGACCTTGGTGTCGAAGCCGAGACCGGTCAGCCGGCGCTGCACGTCGCGCCGCTTTCGCTTGTCGAGGCCGATCTGATCCTCGGTTTCCTGAGTTGCTTCGTCGACAAAGATCGACGGATCGACGGATGCCGACAGGTCGCGGTTGGCCGTGCTCGGACCGGCTTTGCCAGCATCGGCACTGACAAAAAATGCCAGGACCGACAATGCGAGGATCAAGACACGCATGGCCTATATCTCCCCTTGATCTGAAAGCTTCTCGGTGATTTCGCTTTGAAGACCGATGTCGGTTCAAATACACCGCCGTGAAACCAGACCTTCCGGCGACATCTAAATCAACGGTCAACTCGGGTTCGTCACTGGGCACCTGTTATCGGGATCGCTTGTTCCATAGCGCATATCGGAGTGACCTTGGACCCCTCGCCATCTCGGCGCTGTTCAATTCTGCTCATTTAGAAAAATTCATGAAATAACCCCCGCTAGCCATTTGACCGGCTCGCGCCCTGCTATCCAACTTACCCCCGACTAACGCCGTGCCTAGGAAATCTCGTATGACCGACACCTTGTCCGCGATGCCGCTCAACGCCCCGCGTCTCGGCGTTGGCTTTAGCCCGTTGGTGTACGGGCGCCATCACTTCGCGCCTAAAATTGCTTCACGAGCTGGGATGTTTTTCCGGAACAATGCGAAGCAGCGAACCTTGTTGAGAGCTTGAAATGATCCTGTGAGTTGAATCCAATGAGTATCCTCCCCGTTGATCGCGCGCTGAGCCTATACGGCACGCTTGCAGACCGTTCCGAGACCAAGGGGGCCCGTGAACGGCTTTCCAGGCATCTGATGGAATTGTACCTAGGGGGCGAAAAAGACGAGCACCGCTTGACGGTGCATGGACTGTCGTACCTTCGCGAGCTGGACCGGGCAAATGACTCCAGAAACTGAACAAGCATCGTGGCGAGATTAGCACTCTTGAGCTTGTCGCTGCTTCCGCAGGGAATTGCGCCGCATAATTCTGGCTCTCGCGACGCGGACTGCTTCCATCCTGGCTTGCTCGTTTTTCGGGAGGGGCGTCCTCTTGTCTTCGCCGCGCGTTGACATCATGGTCGGCAGTTGGTTCCGCGCGGTCAAGCTGTGCTCGATAGGCTGCACGCTCATTGGACCAATCGATGGTGATTTGCTTTTAGCCATCAAGGACAACTCGTTGCTACCGAGTTCGTTCGATGGCAACACATGATAAACGAGAGGGAGATACCGCTATTCCCCTTCGAGGAAGTGCCCCAGGGCCTTGAGCGGGCGCAACCTGTCACAGATGATCTTCAGGATAGCCAGCATCGGAACGGCCAGGATTGCGCCAAGCACGCCCCACATCCAGAACCAGAATATCAGCGACAGGATGATCAACACCGGATTCAGCGTGAAGCGCCGCGCCAGCAGCATCGGCGTTACTGTTTCACCCTCAATGAGGTGAATGCCAAGGTAAAGGGCCGGCGGCAGCAACGCCCACCATAGACTTTCGAAGCTCAGCATTCCGACCAACACGAAGATGCCGACGCCGAAAAGCGGCCCCAAAATTGGAATGTAGTTGAGCAGGAAGGCTGTGGTGCCCCACAACAACGGGTCTCCCAGACCGCAAAGATACATCGCGGCCGCCGTCGTGACACCGACCGCGGCATTCATGGCCGTGATTGTCACCAGATAGCCCGATATGTCCTCCTGGATCTGCTGAGAGATATCGACGGCCTGTCGCTTGTCACCGAATGTCGGCAGGATCTCAACAATGCGTCGAAGGAATATGTCGCCCGCAACCAAAAGAAAATAGAGCACCAGGACAGTCGTAAACAGGCCATCGAGTACGGAGCGCGTCCCTGCGAAAAGTGCGCCCGTCAGGCCAAGATCGCGGCGAACCGAGACGATCGAGCCCTGGCCAGGTGGAGCGTCTGCAACCTGCTCGGCCTGTTGGATAACCTTTTGCAACGCTTCGATTGGCACTCTGATAACCTGCAGATGTGCCTGCAGGCGCGGTATGCCCTCGGGCAGCCGTTCAGCCCAAGTCGCGGTCGGTACCGATAAGGCCGCCACGAGACCTGCAAGCGCTCCAATGACCAGAAAGATAGTCAAGAGCGCGCCAACTGTACGGGGCAGATGCAAACGCCCCAAGAGACGGACAGCGGGTTGAAGAAGGAGATTCAACACGAAGGCGAGTACGATGGGTAGGATGATCGCGCTTGCCACGTAGAGCGCCGCCAAGGCACCCAACCCGAACAAACCACCGAGGAAGAACGTCCGCGGATCGGACGGCAGCGGCATCTCCGTCTCGTCGGCGGCTTCCGTCGCTGCGGCATCTGGCTCTGGCAGATGGTCGTCTGAGACGGGCGTAATAGGGGGCCGCTGTGGTGGCGGTGAGGCAGCAATCATTGTTCTCCCTCCCGGACGCGAATGTCATCGTGCCAGACAGGAATCATACCGCTTCGGTCGACCTCGGGCGAGAGGATGAAAGGGCGCTCGGTGTTGGCTATGGCGTGCTCTGTCACCGGTTTGACCTGAGCCGGGGGCCAGCATCAACAATTCAGCTGGCGTGGACGGCGTTCTTGGGATCGAAAGTTGTACCAAGCGCAAGCGGATTGCTCTCAGTCATTACTGCCTTTGGCCAGCCATGATAAGATCAGGTCAAAATCATATCGGATGGTTTGTTCAACGCAGCCCGAGGAATCCGGCAACAAAGATTATGACAACCACGACGCCGATGATGTAAAAAATGTTCATTACACACTCCGATTGAGGGATAGGAGAAAAACGGCCGCAACGATCTCTTCGGCCTCATGTACTTACCAGCGACCGTTACCGACGCCCACACCGATGCTCACGCCCGGCGCGCCGAAGCCGATGCCGGAGCGCGATTGATCGTCATAATAACCGCGCCTCTCGATATACCGCTCGCGGGGAGCATAGTTGTACGAATCGTCGTAGCCCTGCTGGATGACCACGCGCCGCGGTCCACGGGACCGGTAGCAACGGCCGGAGTCATCGCAAACCAGGCGCACTTGCTCCACGTTCGGCTGGTTCATGCCGAGATACGTGGCATCGTTGGTAAACACGTCGGCAGCCATGGCGCTGTTCGCGAACAGAACGCCTGCGCCAGCCAAGAGTGCAATACTGATCTTTCTCATGGATAGCCTCCATCTGGTCGGTAACAATACCGCCGAGGGACCAATATTGTGAGATCGCCTTCGTTCCAGCCATCCTCGCTTAATCCGGGAAGAACGTCTCATTCATTATTGGGAAGTGAGCAAAATTGATCAGCATTCATAACGCCGAGTCGGCATACTGCTGCGATCACCGCACCGTTCCGGCACCCATCGGAGACAGCGCGGTAGTGCTCCCGCCTGATTTAACCGGAGGCATCTGTTGCCCAATTCACAAGCATCCAACCTATCGCCTCGCGTGGCGGAGCGCCCTCGTTGTCCCAAATGCCAGTCGCGCATGGAGATCCAGCATATTACTTCAGCACGTTCTGGGTTCGAGCACTGGACCCTGCGGTGCACTAAGTGCGGCCTTATCCACGACGCGCAAGTAAACGCCGATCCGATGAAGTCCGATGTTATCGGCCGGGAGCACAGCGACCTCCGCGCCACATTAAGGACGATGACATGACAGAACTGACGCGCAACGATATCGATAGTCACGATTGGGCTGCCCGGGCATCTGAAGCTCTGGCGCAGGCCAACAAGTTGCCGCCCGGATTGAAGCGATCCGAAGCCATCAGAAAAGCAGCACAGCTTCGCATCGCCGCAGACATGAAAAACTGGCTAACGGCGAAATGAGCTAGCGGCGTGATTCGTTAGCTCGCTGACGGGCGATCCATGCCAGCAGGATTGCGAACCATTGGCCGAAATAGACCACTCGAAATTCCCAAGAAGTAAGTTTCGAAAACTGAGCGATATTGACCAGTGCCCGGCACCGCAAGGGCGCAAAGTATCTCATCACCGCCCGGTCCGTGGCAGCTTTCGGTGCTGAGAGTTCGGTAACGCTCCCGCCCATAACCTCAAGGGAAGTATCATGCCTTCTGTACACCGGTTGGTCGAGCAGCGTCACAGTATTGAGGAACTTGTCGGAATAAGGCGCGATATGTTGCGCTATGCTCGCTCATTCCCACCTGGGGCCGATCGCAATCAGCGCCGGCAGATAGCCTTATCACTTCGTACCCTGTTCAAGAACGAGGAGTGGCTGGACGCCCATACATGGGAAGGAGCGGCGATGCTCAATGATCGTCCTTCGCCATCCCCAGTGAAATAGGGACAACTCCAACACCGACTCTCCGCAAGACGAAGCCCCACCTAAATGGCAACGAGGAAGGTTGTGCCGGCATTGCACTTTGCGCATTCAAAGGTGCGCAGATCAAAACCAGGTCCGGCTCGACGCAGACCAACCTCATCGGGTTGCCGCATCTCGACACCAAAATTGGATTGGATTGAGTCGACAGCATGACGCTCCCCGTAAGACCAGGCGGGAGCGCGACATTCTCAGTCACCGATTGTTGCCAATCGGTGGGACCGTGATCGAACCAACATACGTCTTGGGATCTATCCACGCTGGTCAATATTGCTCGCTTTCAAGAATGGGACTCTTCTCGAAGGACAATTGGGACGCACCGGCGGTGGTTGGCTCAGAAAATGAGGGCGGCTGTTAAGCCGCCCTCTCGTTTGCTTGTAGTTTGCTGGCGGATTCGCTTAACCTTCGATGATGTAAACGATCTCGTGGGTGTGTGGGCGAAGAATGATGTACTTGCCGCGCACCAGGATGAAATCGTATCCACGCCATTCCGGATAGATTTCCACGATACGTGACGGCATCGGGTGATAGCGGACACCTGCCGGGACAGCCGTTCCGATTGAGAGATTGAAGTTCACGTCTTTAACTTCCTCGACCTTCTCTTGCTTGATTGCCGAGGTTATCTGGGTGCGCTTTTCGGCGGGAGGCGCTGCTGTCGCCGCGGTGGCGGCATTGCCGGTCGTCTTGCTGTCGGGGTTCGAAGGCTTGGTCTCGGCAGTCGGAGTTTTTAAGTCCTTTGAAGTGGTGGTCGAATCAGGCGCTTTCGTTTTACCGTCGGCTTTCGTCTCGCCGACCGTCTTGCTGTCAGAAGGCGACTTCGTTTCGGCGGTCGGACTCTTCATGTCCTTCGAAGTGGTGGTCGGACTAGTTGAATCTGATGCCTTTGACTTGCCATCGGCTTTCATGTCGCCGGTCGTCTTTGCATCCGGCTTGCCCTCCGCACGTGGAGGCACCGCCTCTTTCGACCCAGCGCCGGGGGTTGCTGTCTCGGCTCCCTTTGCTGCCGGTGCATTCATCGGCGCCGCAGTATCACCTTTAGGCGAAGCGGCAGTCGGAAATTCCTTCGCTGCTCCTTGATTAACGCCTTGAGCAGTCGCAAGCCCGGTCGCCGCCAATAAGGCCGCAACGGCCACCGAAACCATTAATGTCTTTCTCATCTGATTTTTTCCAATTCAATTTGACTCTATGCCGACGAAGGTCGGCCATAGAGATGGAACGGCCCCAGCAGCGTAACGTTCCGCTTCTTTCTTGGGTTCGGAAATGTATTGGAGATATGCGAGTGAGATCGCGTCGATCAATGGGGCTGTGTCGCCAGAACCTTCAGCGCGCGTGGTGGCGGGTGCGTACTCTCGACAGAATTCTGTGGGGTACCAACGCCGGCGATCTGCCGGGGGAGACACCAACGGTTTTCGAACTGGCGATGAACCGCAAGGCTGCGAACGCGCGCTTACGGGCAAGTTGGGTCGATACGCCTCGGGGGCGTCACCGCATCCGGTGTGATATTGCTGCGGCCTGTGAGCGGCATGCTTCGCCGCGACCACGAGCTAAAAATCAAGCCGACCATCTGTTCTGCTCTTTGCGGTAATCGTCTTCGTTGAGACGGTCCGCGATATCCTCTGCGATGTCTGGCGTTTTCGCCTTGGCGATTGGCTTGCCGTCCGCGGTCATTAATTCGTCGCCCTCAACCTCAACCGGGAAGTCGTCGGGCTTGAGGGGCTTATCATTCGACATTTCGCCCTCCCACGTTAAAAGAAGAAAGCCGCCCGGGCATTACGCCGAGCGGCTTTTCAAGCAACTGCCAGTCGCCTGGTTCCGTTGCTGGAATGACAACATCGATCCAAAGGAAAAGTTTCTTCCGCCTGCAAGGTATTCTTTCGCGCTACGGTTCATAGCTCCGCCGGTCGTGTGGTCGAGCGAAGCAGGGCTGATGCCTGTGGTTGCGGCTTCAAACGGTCTTCCGGGCAGAAGCGAGGCGAGTATTGTTGGCGCGGCCAACAAGCGGCACGGCACGGTTCGTTACCAGAGACAGGGCGCTACCAGAGATCGATGATCCATTTTGCGCCGACGACCATCTGCCAAGCTGCCGCCGCCGCGACCGCCAAAACAATGACGCCGGCCAGCAAGGCGATCGAGAGCAGGACCCCATCCTCCTCGAGATAGGCAAGGGAGATCAAGGCAATCACCAAGGCGGGGACGACGTTGCTCAAGGGTATTGGAATGAACACCAGGGTGGCGCTCAGTACCACGACGATGGTGCCAACCAGGCGCTTGGTTGCCCCGAGCGGAGTGTGCCAGCGTGGATGAACCACCTTCTCAAGATATCTGAGCACCGGTAGGGATCGCTGCACCACAGCAGTGAGGTGCCTCGTCGGCAAGGAACGAGCGGCAATGCGGTGTGGAAAGACCGGAGCGGGTTTGCCCGCGACCATCTGAAACGCGGGAATCATGAGCAACAGGCCAGCTACGATCGAGAGCCCCGGTGCGATCGCGACCAGCGCGAGCAGGAGCATAACGATCCCGAAGGATCGCTTGCGAAGGCTGTGCATCAGCCAGCCCAAGGTGAAATGGTTCGCTGGTACTTCATCATGCAGCCGCTGCAGCACGGCGGAGGTGGGAACAAGCCGCGTCGGGTCGGCCGGCGGTCTCGGCATCAAAAAGTGTCTCCTGGTCTCTTGGCAGGCCGATGTCTCCGTCATCGAAGCCGAACCCGATCGCTCCGTTGGTTGTTTTAGGTGCTATGCTGCCGATAGTCGAGCGGCGTCAAACCCAGGATAGCACGCTCACATAGTTTGTTGGCGTCCCGCTCGCCGCTGCCTGCAGCCTGCAAAATACCCCTGGCAATGATATCGCGATCTACCTCGAGCTGACCGATATTCTGAAGCGTTCGACATGCCTGGTCGTATGCCTGGTTCACGGCGGTTACCTGCTCTGGATCAAAGGACAAATTTTGGATAAGCGGATCAGGATTGGACATAATGCTCCTCCTCGTAGCAAGCGCGAGCGCAAGCTCTCAGTTGCGAGGATTAGACGAGTTAAGTGATGATTGGAAAAACCTCGCGATGAGCAGGGCAATTGTGCTCTGACACCGCGGGGGGAAGAATTATCGATTTGTCGGGGTCATCTTTGCAACAAGGTCACCGAATGGCTTGTAGGACTGCTTGGCAAGATCGCTGTACAGTGCGCCAATCTTCTGTGACTCCGCAACGAACGTATCGTAGGCCGTCTTGGCGAATTCGGTTTGAACTTCAATCGCCTTGTCGAGCGACTTCACGCCAGAGAGCTTCTCAACGAACAGTTTCGTGTCTTCAAACGACTTCTTCGTGTAGTCACCATAAGCAGTGGCAATCGCCAGGAAGGCGTTGGATGACCCGGTCCCTGTATCGATTTGTTCGTTACTATTCGGTTGGTGCTCGAAATTCTGATTCGAGTGAATCTGATTTTTATTCGACATTTTTGGACTTTCCTTTGTTTGTTTAACAGTGAACCAACGTCGCGCACCACCAATGGTTGCTTCGGAACCTCGATTCTCGCTTTCTAATTAGGCGGTGCTTGTATGTGCGTATGATGATCACCAGGCGCAGTTTGCCCGGTAGCGACAAGCGATCGCCGTCGAATCCGCCGCGATCGCCAACGAGCGAAACGCACCTTTAGGTGCAAAAATCTGATCAGGAGGGCCGTACGTCCGCTTGGCAGCCAAGTTTATAGAGAAGGCTGCAACTCACGCTGCTCTCGCGCCGACGAAGTGATCGAGTGAGACGCGCAATGGTTGAGCCCGGGTGTCAGTCGCTTCTCAGAAACCTCGCCGCGAGGGGGATTTACTGTTCCGTCGCTGGAACCAAAGTCATACCGCGTTATTGTTCCCCGAAACGATGGAGGAACATCATGATTTCCAAATGTCTTGCAATAGCATTCGTGGCAATCGCGTCGATGACCTTCGCGGCGGCGGCGCAAACAGCCACAAACCAAGCGGCTTCGACAACCAGTGCTACCGCGCACAAGGAGGGTGAATGGCGCGCGTCCAAGCTCGCCGGCGTCGATGTGTACAATGAAGCAAACGAGAAGATCGGCGATATCCACGACGTGATTTTGGATAGGTCAGGCAAAGTGGCCAATGTCATTCTGGGTGTGGGTGGCTTTCTCGGCCTGGGCGAACGCTACGTGGCGGTCGCCTTCGATAAGCTGAAGTGGGTTGACCAGCCGGTGACCTCGACAACTGCGTCAACAACGTCCGCACCGGCGAATGCGCCTGCAACTACTTCCGCTCCAGACAGCACCACGCGAACCACCACCGGTGCTGCAACTACCACCACGACAACCACCACAACCAGCGCCAGTACGCATTGGTATCCCGATCACGCCGTGTATAACGCTACCAAGGATGAATTGAAGGCCATGCCGGAGTTTAAGTACTAACGCTCGACATACGATCCAACAACCGCCCTCACGGGGACCGGTCTTTTGTTTGATTGGCCGGGCGCATCTGCCGTTTTGTTGCACCAGTCAACTGGAGTCATACTCGCCCACGGTGTTGAGCTGCGGCAGTGCGACGGTCTCTTTAGCCGGTGAAGGGCATGCGCGGAGGGGCGTGTCGCGCGAGAGTCTGCCGATTTTGGACGCCATCCGCCGACCGCGGGTATCGGGTACCCGCTCTAAGCATCCACCGAGCAGTCAGCCATTTGTACAGCCCGGGACGGTTGGCGCGCCCCCAACCATCATCGGCGGGCGACGGCAACACCCAACAGGAACGCGACTAACAGCGAACCAAGTGGCGCTTCACGCGCGATATTGCTCAAGATGCTCAACGGCATCCCTGGCTTCCGACCCGCTTCTATCGCGCCGCTAACTCGATGGACTGTCTCTTTCACAGCTTCGGAGACTTCCGCGATGGCGGATTTCGGTTCTGGAGCGGGACCCAAGCCTTCGTGGGCGTAAGGGGCCAGCGGAATGTCATCACTCACGATTGAATCTCCAAATCAACAGCGGCCAATCAATCAAAAGGCGTGAATTGTTCTAGATGGCCGTCGTAGCCGTTATCGCGCGCGCTGCGGCGGACGGCGCGGCGGGCGCGTCAGCAACAGCGCCAACGCAAAGCCGATCCCGCCCGCGATCAACATCGAACCGAGCGGATTGTCCCGCACCCTCCTCGCAATCGCTTGCGAGCCGTCATGGAAAATATCGCCGCTGTTTTCATAAGCGTCTTTGGCGAAGTTGACGGCGGCATCCGTAGCCTCGCGCGCTGCATCTTTGGCCTGGCCATACATGTTCTGCGCGGTACTTGTCACCTCGCGGACGCGGTCTGCTGCCTCGGTCTTTGCGTCGCCGGCGATCTCGCCTACGGCGCCCTCGAGCTTACCGGCGAAATTCTTCGCCGAGCCGGCAATTCGATTCGTCTCCATGGCGCACACTCCCTAAGATGAAGTCCCGGCGACCTAACCGAAAAGATCCGTCTAGGTTCCTGCGCGCACAGGAAGCCGGTTTGAAAATGTGACGTAGCCTGAAGCTCTTGCCATTCCACACTCACGGGTCGACTGCGCTGACAATGTGATCGAGTATCAGGAAATTGTCGCGATTCATGGTTATCGATCCTCACACGGCACAGCGCCGTCTGGTCTTGAGGGAAACCACGGAATGGCTGCGGCTTCCGTTGCAGCCGATCACATCCAGCAGCGGCGCGCTGCTCACTTTTGCTCACTGTCCTAATTTCAGCTGGCGGCCTAATTAGGACGGCACCGGACGGTGCGTTCTGGCCTGTGCGACCCCAATGGTCTTTTTTGAAAGTGAGTAATTTTGAACAGACGATCGCAGGGCATATCTGCTGTTTTGGTAATCACCGGGGGATTGCACTGTCCGGACCTAATCCAACGCCACCAGGCATTATTGGCTTGGTGGCGTTGTGCTTTCCCGGGTGCCCTAATTCGTTAACTTTTCGAAAGTGAGCAAAATGGAACAGCGCGGGGATAGCGATGTCCGCATGGTGACGCCATCACCGTCCATCACGGCATCTATCGGTGACTGAGAGTTCTGTAACGCTCCCGCCTGAGTTAAGGGTGAGCATCATGCCATCACTGGCAGTCTTGTTGGATTCAAGCCGCATAGCGATTCAGTCCCACACCTGTCCCAAATGTCTGGGCCCAATGGTCCTGGCGCGTATCAGGCCCTCGCGCATCGGATTTGAGTTGCGCACGTTTCAGGGCGTCAATTGCGATCACGTCGATAAGGTGGTCACCGAGACAAGATCGATGAAGTGGATATCTTCCGGGCTGCAAGCGCCGGCTTAGGATCCCGGCATGCTCCACGCCCTCGATGGCCGTGTGCCGATCTGGGAAGACCGCTGGTGAATCCGAGGCGGACCCTTAGGCGACCCACGCGCGTTGGGGCCGTGAGACCGGGGCGACGACGAACGCGGAGCTTTGACTGTGAGCACTATTCCTCTTCACCTTCAAAGAAAGTTTGAGAAGCGGTGGGCCGCTAGATTCGTCTCTCGCCGCTCGCACCGACCGCGCCCAAAAGCACCGACTTGAAAGGTACGGTCAACGACTTGCCGCGACCCGCAAAAGCAAAAAAGCAAAAAGACGCGCGACGAAATTATGAAGACGCTTCGCAATTAAGTTGAGCGGAGCCGGACCGCCTGATTGAAGAAGCCAAGACGAAAGCCAACCGGGCCGTTATCCGCAAGAGCGCCTGGGGGGTGATCTCATGGTTTGAATTTATCGTTTTCCGCCGCGATATCGTCGTCGGTAGTCTCTTCGGGCGATCACCAATTCCTGGGCAAGGCCGCGCCGAAAATCACGCTCCGCTGTTTCCATCAGCCCGGCTACCAAATCTTCCGGCACTCCGTCGATCGCAGCATCTTGATAGACTTCTGAGTCGACTGAATAAGTGAAGCCATTTGCCGGGATGCCCTCGACGAAAATGCGAACCTTCCAACCGTTTAACGTCGGGATCGCGCGAACTTCGTAGACCTTGCCGCCGTGCTCGAAGGTCGTAGCCTTATGCATCGCACTCTCCAACTGCCATGGCGGGCACCGCGCAAACGCACCAAACTCCCCA
Organism: Bradyrhizobium sp. WYCCWR15520; assembly: GCF_056174665.1. Classification (NCBI taxonomy): domain Bacteria; kingdom Pseudomonadati; phylum Pseudomonadota; class Alphaproteobacteria; order Hyphomicrobiales; family Nitrobacteraceae; genus Bradyrhizobium; species Bradyrhizobium sp. WYCCWR15520. The sequence continues at coordinate 167,369 of NZ_JBWBWM010000018.1, read as the reverse complement.
GTGGGGAATTGTCAATTCGGCAAAATTAGGCCGGCTTTTTGCCTAAAGCCTGACCCCATCGCACGACGGTAGACCCAGCGTCTCGCGAAGATAGGCGACAGAGGCCTTCCCTAGATCCTGGAAGCTCAGCAGGATTTCGTCCGACGTCTCGCGCACTTCCCCGACCGTTTTCAGGCCGGCGGCCGCCAACACGTTGCAAATTCGCGCCGGAAATTCAACATTGCTGATCGGCGTATCGTCAGGTAGCTCTGGCGTCGGATCGAGCATGTTCGGCTCGCTCACTTTCCCTTCGCCTTGGCAGCATCTCGCGCAAGCCGTTCCGACTTCAATCGTTCGCGATTTTTGTGAAAGGTCTCTTGCGCCTTCTCGTTATCAGTCAGGACTTTTTCTGCTTCAGTGGTTTTGAAATGCTTGTGCGCTTCTCGACCTGCCGCAGAAATACCAGAATTTGAAAACGTCTTTTTGCTCATCTTATCGCCTCCACATTGGCGACACTCATTTTCTTGTTGCACACCGACGCGCGATCAGCGTCGAGCCTTAGCGGGCAGCGTAAGCTGCGGGATCCGAGCTTTCTTGGCGGTGGTGCCTTTTTCAGTATTTCGATAAAGGACGCGGTCAGCGGAAAGCGGCTTCCATTCAATCCAACCCCTTGCCAGAAGCTTTTCGATCACGCGTCGAGGAGCGCACTCGCCTTTTGCCATCCCCCAACTTGCAGGTATTAGCACGGCCGCCATTGACCAAAGCGCGTCATCCCATTCTCTTAATCGAACCTGGTCCGTCTCCATCGTCATCGTCGACATTGACACGTCTCCGATGATTCGAACGCCGTAGCCTGATTTTGGTTCCGATCGAGCGTCCAGCCAAACAAAAAGACGCATTCGGGCGGTCCTGCTTTGAAAGCAGCTACCCCTCGGCTAACCTACTACTTTTGTGCTTATGGCGCGCTCTCGATTTGCTGCCTCATTCTTCAGCGCTGCGCGATAGACTTCGCTGAGCTGCCGGTCGATCGCCGCGAGTTTGGACTGCTGCACCCCTAGTTTCATTCCCGCTTGCGACGGCGATAACGCGTTCGATGTCATCGCCGTGCACAGCTATAGTCGCTTCTTTCGCGATGCATTCGGCCAAGAGTTTTATCTTCGCCGTCCTTCCCGCTGGCTTTACTGTCGCCGCCGAAAAATGATATTTGTTGGCTCATGGAACGTGAGCCATCTATGCCGCTCTTCGTCGCAGATATCGTCCCCGACATTCCAGATCGATTTTGGAAGATACCCTACGACATTGCCCACTACCGCGACTCGGCGACGCTGGTGGGAATTGAAACCGGCGCCAATTGTCAAAACTTTGCCTACGAATTGCTACGGCACTTTGGCCGGCAGGTACCCTATTTCCGATCAAGCAATTTATGGGACGATACCGAGCACACGATCACCGTTGATCAATATCAGCCGCTTGATCTCCTGCTCTTTAGTCCGACCCACAATGCCTGGGGTGCGCATGTTGCTGTCCACGTTGGCAACGATCGAGCGATCCATCTAAGTCGCCGGGTCGGCCTCGCCGCTGTATGGCCACTCGCTCAGTACCGGGTCCTGCTTGGCGGAAAGCGAGCCTTGTTCACCAACTCGGATCGCTCTTTTTGATTTCCGTAGAGACCGCGAAATTGCTCGCCTGTGTCTCCTCAAAGGTCGGTCGGTACAGCATTTGGTACAGCATGACGCTTGGCGACCGTGCTTAAGTGCTGATTGCGGCTTCGCTTTTTGAGATGTCCCGGTCCAATCCATCATCGGTGCGACGGAAAAGAGATAGTCTAAGGCATTCATTTCGTTAGGCTTTTTTGTCACTAATCGATCCTATAAGGGATTGGACCGACTGGCAAATTCGGCATTAGCAAGTCTGTTTACCCCGGTTTTTCTAGGGCCATATCCGCTCCGATTGGAAGCCAAATCGTCACATCTTGCATTCTCAATGCACACATGGTGCACACGAAAACCCGAGTGCACACGCGTGGCGACCTTCATCTAATTGCATTCCGATCCAGCACGCAGATTGTCGCTGGAAGCATTTCTTTCCCAATTCACATCGCAACGCGAGCGACGCGATGAAACGCCGACAACGATACACGTTCAACGAAATAAAAATCAGCTTTGGCAATGAAGTCCGCATTGATCAAGTGCGAGCTGAAGAGATCATGCGCGCTCCGACGTCAGCGTATTTGAGGAAGCACCTCAGTAGAATGAGAGCAGTGTGATGACGCTGTCTAACGCTTCCAGCACCCATCGGGCGCAGAAGTTCACGCCGAGGGACGCGCGCGACGCCTGTGAATTCCACCTCGCAGACCCAAGGACCACGGGATGGGTTCGGCCTGTCATTGACATATTTGCGTCTGGCGAAATATCCTTCGGAACGCTCGGTCGAGCCTCGGGGCTGGCCGACTTTCTTGCTGCAGTACCGCTCGTCAGAGATCGGAGAACGAAATGCCGTCCCGTATTCTCGCAAGGCTCGCCGTGGTGGCCGTGACGCTTGGCTTGCTCACTGGCGCTGCGACGGCGCAAGAAAAGTGGCCATCGAGGCCCGTGACTGTCATCGTGCCGTTCGCCGCGGGCGGCAACACGGACGTCATGGCGCGCATTTTTGCAGAGCAACTGACGAGGCGGCTCGGCCAGCAGTTCGTCGTCGAGAACAGGCCCGGCGCGGGCGGGGTCAACGGCCTGCACGCGACGACGCGCGCGGCGCCGGACGGCTACACCGTTGCGGTAGCCACCTCCGGTGGAATCGCCATCAATCCGATACTGATCAAGGACAAGATCCCCTACAACGTCGAGAAAGACTTCACCTACCTCTATGGCATGGCGGCGCAGCCGAACATCTGGCTCGTCAACCCGTCCGTCCCCGCCAACACCATGGCGGAGCTGATCGCCTGGCTGAAGGCGAACCCGGAGACGCCGTATGCGACATCTGGCCCCGGCACGACGCAGCATATCTGCGGCGCGATGCTGGAGGACGCCGCGGGGCTCAAGATGACGGCCGTCACCTACCGCGCATCAAACCTCAGCATCCAGGATCTGATTGGTGGTCAGATCCGGCTCGCCTGCGACAACTTCGCCGTGGCATACGAGCAGGTGAAAGCCGGCAAACTGCGTGCCGTCTCGATCACGTCGCCTGGGCCCTATCCGCTCGCCAAGGAGATCGAGCCGACAGCCGCGACCCTACCGGGCTTCGAACTGATGCCGGCATTCGGCTGGGTCGGCCCCGCCAACATACCGCCCGACATCGTGAAGAAGCTCATTGAAGAGCTGGTCGCGGTCGGCAAGATCCCCGAGGTCCGCACCGCACTCGAAAAGTTTGGTGTACTTCAGACCGAACTGCCCGGTCCGGCCTACGCCGAAGCGCTCGCTAAGGAGCGTGCAGGGTACGCGCGTGTGATCGAGCGCGCCGGGATCAAGGTGCCCTGAGCGCCGGACAACCGCAGCTTTGGTAGCGGAAGGGCGCTACAGCCAGACACCTCACGCCACCGGGGAACTCGCGTCGTAGCAGGGGAGCGACTCGAACCCCGACGTCAGCATTTTTCGCCCTTACTCTGAATAGAAGCCCCCTGCCCCACCGGCGACACGAAGGCAGGTCAGTTCGCTATGCTCGGCATCGGGCGCGCGATTGCGCAGAAAAGCAAGATTGTGGAGCGCAAACTTCATACCGCGGCACGGCCGCGCGCTGCATACCGCACGAGCGGACCGCCAGGGCACGAGAAGAAGTTGGCACCGGCTGACTGAATCGAACAGTCGAATCGGGTTTTGGAGGCCCGCGTTCTACCACTGAACTAAACCGGCATCTGGTCCTGACTGGGAGAATCGAACTCCGCGTCTCCCGGTCCACAACCGAGCGTCCTGCCATTGAACGAAATCAGGAGAGATTGAATGGCCACTATCTCGTAGTCGGCGGCGGCTGGATGACGAGCAAGTCGAGCCGTTGGTGATCAGCGGACACAACGGGTCAAGCCAGCCCCGAACTGCCGGAAATGGTCGCGGGTACGGGGGTCGAACCCGCCACTCCAGCCTTATGAGAGCCGGCCCCTTCCCTACCGAGGCCCCGCGAGGAATTGGCAAGCGCGGCAGGACTCGAACCACCGGAATCAAAATCCGGCGCCTTGCCCAGCTCGGCGACGCGCTCATGAATCTGGTCCTGCCAACGGGAGTTCAACCCGCGAAGTCCAGCGTTGAAAGCGCCGTACCCTTGGCACCAGGCGATGGCAGGTTGGTGCGGGCGGTCGGGATCGAACCGAACACCTCCTGTTTGGAAGACAGGCGCGCAGCCCACTAAGCCACGCCCGCAGGAAGATCCGATCGATCGCGGATGGGTTCGCCTACCGGGGTTGGCGTGATGGCGGAGAGTACAGGGATCGAACCTGTGCGTCCCGAAGGACTCGACGCGTTAGCACCGCGTTGCCTTACCGCTCGGCCAACTCTCCAACTCACATGATGATGGCGCGCTCGACTGGACTCGAACCAGCATAGGGCCGTTTAGAAGACGGCTGACCATCCAGTTGGTCCACGAGCGCATGCTGGAAGCCCCGGCCGGTGCTGCCCCGGCTCATAGCGGTTTTGCAGACCGCCGCGTTCCTGTTTCGCCACGGGGCCAAATTGGCTGCGCGCACAGGAGTCGAACCTGTCTGAGCGGATTCAGAGTCCGCTGCCTAGCCGATCGGCCAGCGCGCGATGATGGTCTGGGCAGCGTGCTCCGACCACGCGCCTCCGCGGCCCAAACGCGGTGCTCTTCCACACGAGCTTTACCCAGGAGAGATTGGCCTTCCCGGCAGGACTCGAACCTGCATCCCTTCGCGTTCGTAGCGCGCTGCTCATCCAGTTGAGCTACGGGAAGATGATTATGGCACTGCCAGCGGGACTCGAACCCGCGTCGACCGGCTGAGAACCGGGCATCCTTGCCGCTAGACGATGGCAGCATGTCCATTTTTTCGACTTACAATGGCGGCCGTTTCCGTTTCGGCGTCCTAAGTCAGGCCCGAGATCGGAAGTGGTGCATTGGCTCCCGCCGCACGATTCGAACGTGCCTTCCTCCGTTAACAGCGGAGCGCCTTCACCGAGATGGCTCGACGGGAACGAGATGGTGGAGCAACGGAGAGTCGAACTCCGGACGTCGATCTTGCAAGGATCAACTGCAGCCCGCTGCTTGCCCCGAAATGGTGCCCAGCGCCAGATTTGAACTGGCCTCCTGCGCTCTTCAGGCGCGTGCAATCACCAGATTTGCTAACTGGGCTAGATGGCGCGGACGTCGGTAATCGAAACCGATTCTCCTGAGTGGCACTCAGGTGCTCGACCTTCCAGCTACGTCCGCAATGATGCGTGGTGGGTAACCCTGGAATCGAACCAGGCAGGCACAAAGGCGCAGGCTTTACAGGCCCGCTCAGTCCCCAGACTTGGCGTTACCCGGATTGGTTGGCGGGAGCGCTAATCGAACGCGCGTCTCGTGGTTATGAGCCACGGCCGGGGGCCTGGTTACCGCTCCGGTCATCCCGCGAAATAATGCCGAGGCTGCAACTCCTCAGCGGCGCCGGCGTACATCCGGCCTGGCGCGATCGTTGATGGCGGAGAGCCGAGGACCTGAGCCTCACACCTCTCGGTGCCATCGGTGTTCGAAGCCGTGCCGGCGCGCCTGTCCGGTTGACTCTCCAAGATTGGGATGCCGCTTCTTCGAATCGTCATCCAATCTGTCTTTTTGTTTGAGCATGATCTCCGCGCAGACGCGTTCCGCGTTTGTCGCGAGGGAAACCGGTGCCCACTTTGCGCTGACGCGGCCCTTCGGGTCCGGATCATGCTCTAGGTGGCGGACAGCGGAGGCCCTGATCCCCAGCGCCGAAGCGCCCACTCGATTTCCAATCGAGGCCGGCGGCGCGCCGGTTCACTGTCCAAATGGCGGAGTGACGGCGGACTTGCACCGCAACGCCTCGCGGGCGCCCGTCTGTTTTCAAGGCAGCGCCGGCACGCTTGTCCGGTTCGTCATCCAGGGCAGCACCATCGGCTATCGCCGCGGGCACGGCCGTTTCAAGTTTCCCGCTTAAGAGCGCGGGCCTCCCGCTTGTCGGGCATCAAAATTTGGCCACCACGATAGGACTCGAACCTACATCCTCGACCTTCGGAGGGTCGTGCTCGTCCAGTTGAGCTACGTGGTGATGGACGCCGGCGGCCGAAACTCGCCGCCGGCGTTACTTCTCGAGTTCGACATCCCAGTACAGATAGTCGCGCCAGGTCTCGTGCAGAAAGTTCGGCGGGAACAGACGCTGGGCTGCCATCAAGTCGTACTGCGTCGGCTCGAACGGCTCCCGCAACGGCTTCAGGTAGAAGCGGCCCTTGCGCGTGTTGCAGGGACTGCAAGCCGCCACGATGTTCGTCCACGACGTCTGGCCGCCGTCCACTCGCGAGATGACGTGGTCGAACGTCAGTTCGCCGCGGAGGTGCTGGTCGCCGCAATACTGGCAACGGAAGCGATCGCGGAGGAAGACGTTGAACCGGGTGAAGGCTACTCGAGACGGCGGCCGCACGTACTCGCGCAGCGCGATGACCGACGGCAGCCGCATCACCGTCGACGGGCTGCGGACAAGCTGGTCGTATTCTGCGACGACGACATGCGATCCCTTCACGACGGCCTTGACGGCATCCTCCCAGTTGAACAGCGACAGCGGGAAATAGCTGAGCGGCTGGAAGTCGGCGTTGAGGACAAGGGCCGGATTTGCTGCGAACATTGCCCTCTCCTCTCTTTGGTGGTGGGCGCCACCGGATTTGAACCGATACGTGGACTGTTATGAGCAGCCGGCTCTACCGTTGAGCTAGACGCCCGAAGTGGTCAGGATGGCAGGATTTGAACCTGCGGTCTCACGCGCCCGAGGCGTGCGCTTTAGCCGGGCTAAGCTACATCCTGGAATTGGCGCCCATGACGAGGATCGAACTCGCCTTCCCGGATCGACAGTCCGGTCCCTTCGCCAGATGGGGACATGGGCAATTGGTTGGGCAATTGGTGCGCTCGGCCGGGATCGAACCGACATGGTCTCCCACCGCCCTCTCAAGACGGCGCGTCTACCAGTTTCGCCACGAGCGCGAAAATTCAGTTGGAGGACCTGGTCGGACTCGAACCGACGATGCTTTCGCGACGGATTAAGAATCCGCTCCCTTAGCCGCTGGGGGCACAGGTCCGTGATGGAGGATCCGGGTGGTTTCGAACCACTTGCGCACGGGTTAAAAGTCCGCTCCATCTCCATTCAGGTTTAACGCTCCGGATCCATTGTCTTGATGGTCGCGGCGGCCAGCCGCTCCGGTTTCGCGTGACGCGCCATGATGGCGTCGCCCCTCGCCTTTGCTCGGGCAAGCGCGAGCTGGCTCTCGGCGGAGAGACGGTGCACGCCGGCAGGTAAGTTCTCGGTCATGGTAAACTCCTAGCTGTTTGGTCCTCCCGTGATGAATCGAACATCCGTCGATCGCTTATCAAGCGATTGCTCTACCACTGAGCTACGAGAGGGAATTGATGGTGCGTCCGGCAGGCTCTGCCCCTGCCGCCTCCGCCATGTCACAGCGACGCTCTCCTGAATGAGCTACGGACGCGAGTTGGTACGCGCTGACCGGATCGAACGGCCGACATCCTGTGTGTAAGACAGGCGCTCTACCGCTGAGCTAAGCGCGCGCTTGGTGTCCGTGCACGGATTCGAACCGCGATCGCGCGCCGTTTGAAAGCGCCGCCTCTACCGATTGGGCTACACGGACATTTGTCGAGTCATTGCCTATGCAATGGAATTGCAATGTTTGGTGCTCCACGACGGATTCGAACCGCCACCGCACGGAATCTAAGTCCGTCGCCTCTACCAGTTGGGCTAGTGGAGCGAAATGGTGCCGGCGGAGAGGATCGAACTCCCGACCTTGGCTTTACAAAAGCCCTGCACTTCCGCTGTGCTACGCCGGCGTGAAATCTACAAACGGCCGGGGGATGCCCGGCCAAAAGTAATCGCTGCCTGAAACCACCGTTTGCCGCTCCACTGAAGGAGACCGGTACCGGTCAGCGGATCGCCTTATGTCCTTGCAGGGGCGACCATCCTGTATTCGGAAATCACTTCACGTCATCACGCGGCGGCCGCGGTTACCCGCCGACCGCGATCGGTTGATGTAGTCGAGATAGATCTGGCGGGCTTCGGTCTCGGAGATCCCTCGCAGCGCCACAACGGTGCGCACGAAGGCGAGCGCGACCGGCGAGGAGAAAATCTTCTCGCGGGTACGGTTCTCGAGTCCTGTCTTGGTGGTGCTGTTGCGGGCCATGTTGCCCTCCGCCTGATTGGCAGAGGGGGATTCCCGCTGCCTGTTACGCTCTGCCTGCTATCCTGCTGGTCCCGAGATTGTCGGGCTTCGTCAGATAGCGTGGACCGTGTTCCGTCACGGACATGCGCGACCAATCGCACGACCGGATAAACGGCAGCGCGGGGGCGGCATTCGCGACGATATGTGAGCGCAATCGCAACACGGTTTCGGTCCTTAAAGAGCGCCGGCGAGTTCGACGGCGTTTTGTGGGGCAGCGGTATGCACAGAGATTTGCAAATCCGTCAAGAGCAATCGGTAAACTATTTTGCAACGAGCGCTCCGCCGCCGGCAGTGCTTAACGAAAGTTTCTCGCTGCTAATATGTTCCAATGACACAGCTATTCAGTCGATCGACCGCTGTCGGCGGCGTGAAGATCGGGGGCCAACAAATTTTGAGGCTGTCTTCGTTTTGACTCACGAAGGATGGCCATTTTCCGAACGGCTCGGGTTCAGCTTTCATGCTCGATGGCGCCGAAATGCCATCTCATCGCGAACTGTCGGCTGTTGGGCGCGCATATCGTATGAACCGAGCCCACGCAGGACCTTGTCCCTGGACTCCGGCGAGATCACCAATACGGGCCCGGCCCGACCGGCTCTGGCGTCGGCAAATGCCTGCCGAAAGCCGAATCAGCAGATCACACTATCGAGGCTCTCTTCGTTGCGGCGAAGGCGCCGGCTATGAAGCCTCATCCACTTTTCGATCCGCTGGACGCCCACGCGTCCCAGGCCCGGGTGGCTGAGGAGTTCGTTCCTGGTATGAAGCGACGCAATCTCGAGCAGGTAGTCGATGCGCGTGGCTGGCTCCTTGCTGATGAGGCCTGCATGCTGGCTGCCAACCAGTATGGTTGCAATCCGCTCCGGCAGATAGCTTTCCATAGATTGCTCGACAGGGGCGGATTTTGTCATGGTCGCTTCCAAATATACGTCTGCAGATCGCGCCGATGCGCTTAAGAATGAATCTATCAGCACAACTCGTGTTTGTTGCAACCACACATGGTGCCGATGACGCTCAGTTAGACGGATTCTAAGTCAGATCGCCTCCACGTGCGCATCAATACACCCGCGGATTGCATATGGTTGTGCAGAGGCGGCGAGCCAACTGACATGACGAATTTTCAAAAGGCAGCACACGGGCCATTTGCTGCACCGCTTTCGATCGATCAGGCAAACGCCTCCCTCGTGTGGTCGCTCGCTGTCAAATGCACGGCAGAGCGGGAACAATTACGCTTGCGATGCCTGTACGATGCAGGTTTCGCGCGCCCGATCGGACGGCTGAAGTCGGAAGAGATCGTTCTCTGGCTGGCGAAGGTAGCTCCGCCCGGCGACGTCGTCGCCGGCGAACCCGATACGCTCAGGGTCGGGCAAGCCATGCAAGTGCTCGATGCCGACGAGACCGATCGTCTGGCACGCTTCCTCCATATCGAGGATCGCATGGGCTATCTCGCCGCGCATGCGGGTGCGCGCCTGTTGCTCGGAGCCATCGCGGGACGGGCAGCCGACGGGTTGCGCTTCGAACAATCCGCGCTGGGCAAACCCGTGCTCGTTGATGCCCCCGCAGACCTCGACTTCAGCCTGAGCCACGCGAGAGGCGCTGTCGCCGCTGCAGTGGCACACATGCCGATCGGCGTGGATATCGAGCCCCTGCGGCAAATTGCAGATATGGACGCGATGAGCGAAATCGTCCTGGCGGCAGAAGAGCTTCGGGAGCTGGCGAAAGCCCCCGCAACTCTTCGCTCTCGCCTCTTCCTTCGCTACTGGACGCTCAAGGAGGCAATCCTCAAGGCCGCCGGCGTCGGTTTCACGATTCCACCTGACACATTGATCGTTGATGCGGGTTCGTCTCCTGCAGTGCTCTCCGTGCCGGCTGCACTTGGATCCGCAGCGCAATGGCGCGTGATCGCCTCAGCCCCCTGAAACCCGAAAGCAAGGCTCCTTGACAAGGCGGTCTCGCGGCCCGCTTCAAATCCTTGGCGCACGCCGCTCTGTCTATCCAATCGAACTTAGGCGATGAGTTCCCGGCGCGAAATCGTCGCAAGCAGCGATTCGGCGATTTCCTGCGAACGCACGGCAATAACTGAGAGCAGCGTATCGCTGAGGCCATGCGAAGCTTCCGAATATCCCTGGAGATGGATTTGCGGCCGAAACGCCGGACTGGTGACAAGCCTGTAGCTGCGATCCGGCACGCTGTCGCGAATGTAGCGTTGAATTGGCTCGAGAAACGCGTGCGGCGTTTCTCTGTCGTATCCGGTGGCGAGAACGACGGCATCATAGGTCGAGCGGCGATTTTCGCTCCCGAACTTGTCGACCAGGCTTATCTCGATCCCCTCAGGCGTAGCATGCACATCCGTAATTTCGCTACGCGGATGCAATGCTACTCTTGTCTCGCCGCCAACACGTTGCTGGTAGAGCAGTCGATATAGTTGATCGAGCAGATCGGAATCGACCACCGCATAATTCGTATTCCGGAAATTGCGAACGATAGCGTCCCGCCGCTCGGCAGACTGCGCATGGATGAAGTCGGTGTAATCAGGATTGAAAATCTCGTTGACGAACGGGCTGCTGTCGGACGGCTTCAAGGCATGGCCGCGAAAGATCAAATCGATGCGTGCCTGCGGGAAACGGCCGTGAAGGTCGACCGTCACTTCGGTTGCACTCTGTCCTCCGCCGATCACGGCCACGCGCGCTGTCCTGCCGTCCAGGCCGGCGCGCTCGACCGCATCCAGGTAGCGGCTGGTGTGGAACAATCTGGGATCGCCGGCCGCCTTCGCAAACACCTGCGGGACATACGGCTGCCCTCCCGCAGCGATCACCAGATTCCTTGCAAGCCGCACAGTTTCTCCGCCGGCAAGCGTCCGCGAATGAACCCGCAAGGACGTCACGGTTTGCCCGGCCGTCACCGGCTCGACGGCAACAATGGTTTCGCCGTAGGCAGCCCGAGACTTGAACTGGTCGGCGACCCACCGGAGATAGTCGTTGAACTCCAGTCTGCTCGGATAGAACGTCCGGCAATTGATGAAATCCAGCAAACGGCCACGCTTGTGCAGATAGTTCACAAAGGTGAATGGACTGGTCGGATCGCGCAGCGAAACCAGATCCTTGAGAAATGAGATCTGCATGTCGCTGCCCGGCAGCAGCATGCCGCCGTGCCAGGTGAAATGCGGCTGCTTTTCCACGAACAGCGGCGCGCATTTCAGACGTGACCTTCTGGCGCATTCGTCCAGCGCGATGGCAAGCGCAAGATTGGAAGGCCCGAATCCGACGCCGACGACGTCGTGCTCGATCGCAAGCTGGTGAGACATGAAGCCGCGCTCCGTTCAGGGCCTTAAGCCTTGGCCGCCGGAGCTGTGGCTGCGGGCAACCACAGCCGGTCGCCGAAGAAGCGCTCGCGCAGCAGCATGACGAGGGTGGCCCGCTTGTGCGGAAAATCGAAATTCTTGATTTTCGCGAATCCCGAAACTTCCAGATTGCGAAGCTGCTGCGAATGCGCCGCCGCCGGCTCGCCGACGATTCGCTGTGTTCGGCAATCGTCCAGGAACATGTAGTGCATCAGCGACGGTAACCAGGCGCTGATGTAGCGGCGCCCACGATAGGCGTCCTCGCCCACGACGACGTGCCAGCCACGATCGTAGTCGTCGGCATCGTAGAACGGCGCGATGCGATTTTCCCTGGCCCAATAGAGCTCGAAATAACCGAACGGCTCGTCATCGAAGCAGCCGATGAGCGGCAGCATATGTGGGTCCGCCAGAATGCCGGAGAGATAGCGCCGATGCTTTTCGGGATCGCCCGCCTCGTTCCAGAATGCGTCGACACGGGGATCGTTCATCCACCGGTGCAGCAGATGCAGGTCCTTGTCCAGGTCAGCGACGCGAAAGGAGATCACCTCGGCGAGCCAGGGTATGAACCGGGCATATACCTTGCCCACGGGCTTGGCCGGGCGCCGCGGATGACGCTTGCCGTCCGTCATCACATGAAGTTGCGGCATTGGCGGCTGTTCGGCATTGACCAGCCAATTATCCGGCCGCTGCATCAACAATTCCGGAAGCAGCACGGGCTCCGTTCCCGCCATGACAACGAGGCCATGGTTCATCAGTTCGCGCGCGAGAGATTCTCCGCCGGCCAGATCCAGCACAAGCCGGTCAAGGGTCGGCCGCCATCCGAACATGGCCTCTGCTGCCGCCGCAACCGCGGATATCGCGAGGTGCAGATCGTCCGGAGTATCCGATAGCTTCAGGCGATCCAGCGGCTCCTCGAGCCGCAGCCGCATCACCGTCGTGGCGCCCATGGCAACCCGAAGGTCTCCGCCGCCGTCCTGAACGACCGTCATTGCAGAGTGCGGTCCGATCGGAAACGCGCGGGGCCCAATTGCGGAGCTCGAAGCTTGATTCATCCGGCCCTCGCATCGCAAACGTGATTGCTCAAAACGAAACGCGATCTTCAGTCGCGCTTGCGATCTAAAGCACTCCCGCACAAGATGACAAGGCGTGCCACCACACGCAGTTTAGATTCCTTACAAATCTGACAAGACAGCGTCGCGAGACATCATGCGCTTTCGGTGGCATCCATCTCGCAAGAACATGAACTTCGATTCAAATTTCTCCCGAGAATAAAATAGCTCTAAAGAGACGTGCTGGTTGGAACCGATGACGACTTGATGACGTCATGCGCTATCGCTTCCCCGGCCAAAAGCTTGCCGTGGCGAAGTCGCACGAGATGATCCGCTACGCCGAAATAGCGATCGTCGTGCGAGATCACGATGATCGTCTTGCCCATGCGCTTCAGGTCGGGCAGCAATTCCGTGTAGAAGATGTGACGGAAGGCGGGATCCTGATCCGCGGCCCACTCGTCGAAAACGAGGACCGGCCGCTCCTCGAGCCACGCATTCATCAGCGCCAGCCGCTTGCGCTGGCCGGTCGAGAGGTCCGTCGTCGTAAACACGCCGTTCTCGACCGATACCTTGTGCGCGACCTCCAATCGCTTCAAGTAGCGTTCGGCGACCTCAGGCACCATTCCACCAGCCTGCAGAAGATCCTCAAACAGGTAATAGTCTGAGAAAATGGTGGTGAAGAGCTGCCGGTAGTCATCGCGCGTTTGTGTTTCGACCGCCCGGCCATCGCGCAGCACTGTGCCGCTCTGCGGTGCGTAAAGGCCGAGCAGCAGCTTGATCAGCGTGGTCTTTCCGCTGCCGTTCTCGCCGACAATGAAGACGATTTCTCCCCGGCGGACATGCAGGTCGATCGGCCCGAGAACGAAGGGCTCGCTGCCCGGCACAGCACGGAAGCTGTACGACACATTGCGGAGCTCGATCGATTCGATCCTGCCTGATCCATCCGGCGCGGCGGATGGCGCGGCCAGCAAGTCCTGTTCGGGCGTCGAGAACTGCTCCGAAAGATCGGCAATCCGCCGCATCGCCACCTGCGCACGGCCCAGGGATGGCAGGATGCCAATGACCTGATCGATAGGTCCCCGCATATAGAGCAGCACCAGAACGAACCCGCTCGAAACCGCGGCAGGGCTGTCGGGCCAGAAGGACGGTCGCAAGGTCAGCGCCACGCCGATCACGACGAAGAACAGCATCGTGCCGAGCGCCCGTGCCGTCACGAAGAGATTGATCGACTTGACCTGCACCGCGCTGATCCGGTCGACCGTACGTTGGAGCTGCTCGACATAGACGCGCTGGCGGCGCGCGCGGTTCAGCCGCAGCTCCTTCGCGCCCTCGGCGATCGCGCGATAATGCTTCTGCAGCTCGTCTTCCGAATCCCGGGCAGCGTTGAACCCCCGAACGCCCCGCGTTCGCGCAAATGCATGCGCAAGCGAACCGAGCACAATGACCAGCCCCGTAATGAGAAATAGCGGCCACGACAGCACCGCAAGGTAAACCATGCAACCGAGCGTGATGATGAGGGAGACGAAGAAGGAGGAAAAGAAGAACGCGAAATCGCTGATCGTATCGACATCCTGGGTGAGAACCGGGATCAGGCGATGCGTCCGATAAATTTCGAGCTGATCGATCGGGGCGGCCAGAATCCTGGCGGCGAGCGACTTGCGAAGTTCGGCAATGATCCGCTGGCCGACATAGTTGGCGCTGATATCGGCGCCGATGGAGCCGATCAGGATCAACAGGCACAGGCCCGCAAACGCGAGAAACAGCGTTGCGACGTCGCCTTGCGTCGCGTAGAGGCCGCGGTTGACCACCGCGAGCAATCCCGCAACGCTGGCGCCGCCGACGGCGCCGAGGACGATGCCGCCGAGCACGATCGGCCAGTATGGCCGCAGGAGATGCAGGATCTGCGCCGTCAGGCCGCTTCGTGGGTTCATCATGTGTGCCGCGCGCTGGAGTAGAGCTGAAGCGAACCTACACGGCCCGTCCTGGTACGAACAGCCTTGCTGGTGTGATGCGAATACATGATGGCAGCATCGCTATTCCAGAGCTTATTTTTCAGCCCTTTTCGATGGATTCTAATTTGTGATCGGCTGCGCGTTTAATAAAATGTGAGTGGTACCGCCTTTGCATCGCAGCCGACGAGCGAGTAGGACGTTGATCCGGCCGCTGTGTCGGGCCGCGATTTCAGGACATCGAAGCGCTTGCAGGCCAGCATCGGCCAGGCCGACTGGAGGACGACTTGGATTCGCTGATCTCGGAGACCCGCATCGCGCTTGCCGATGCCGCCGGCCTCGCTGCCCGGATGATCGATCATCTGGCCGAGCATGACATCGCCTTCGAGGACCAGGGCGGCCTGATGGTGGCGAAGCTGCCGTTTGGAACCAGTTCGCTCGCCGTCGAGGCCGAAACGCTCAAGATCCGCGTCGAGGCCAACGACAAGGGCAATCTCGAAATGCTGCGCTCGGTCGTCGCCTCCCATGTGATCGAATTCGCCGGCGACGAAGCGCCGACCATCGTCTGGTCCGGCCATGAGTCCGATGGCGGCACGCTGGCGAACTTCCGCGAGGTCCGCCTGAAGGCCGTAACCGATCTGACACCGCGGATGCGCCGGCTGACTTTCACCGGAGACGACATCGCGCGCTTCGTGAACGACGATGCCCTGCATGTCCGGCTGTATTTCCCGCCCGAAGGCCTCGCCAAGCCCGAGTGGCCATGGCCTGCCCCGGATGGACGTATCCTGTGGCCGGAACCTGACCGCAGACCGGTCACGCGCTACTACACGATCCGCCGCATCGATCTGCAGGCTTGCGAGATCGATATCGATTTCGTGGTCCATGATCATGCCGGACCGGGTTCGGCGTTCGCAGTCAACGCGCAAGCCGGCGCCATTTGCGGCATGGCCGGCCCGCTCGGACGAAGTATTCGTCCGGCGCGCTGGGTGCTGATGGCAGGCGACGAGACCGCCCTGCCCGCCATTGCGCGAATTCTCGAGACGCTGCCGGCAACGGCAACAGGCGAAGTCTTCATCGAAGTCGCCGACCGACTCGAGGAGGTCCCGCTGATCGCGCCTACCGGCGTATCGGTCCGCTGGCTGCATCGCGGCGACCATTCGGCCGGGACGACGCAGCTACTGGTCGATGCCGTCAAGGCCGTGCGATGGCCTGACCATCGCGACGTCTTTGCGTGGGTCGCGTGCGAAGCGCGGGCCCTGAAGGTGTTGCGAAATCATCTGCGCGAGGATCGAAAGCTCTCCCGCGATCAGCACCTGGCGGTCGCGTATTGGAGCCTGCGCCAGCCATGACGTCCCGACGCACGCAGGTCGGCGGGACGGCGCTCGCCTCGCACCGCATTGCAGGCCCCCTCTCATGCACGTAGTTCGACCAAACGAAATCGCGCAGGCTTCGCCTGATGTGCCCGCGTTCTTGTTCGAACTCGATCAGGTTGGCTTCGCGGTCGCGGGACGCGCATTGCTTGAACCGCTCACGCTTACCCTTCCCACGCGCAGCGTCGTGGGATTGATCGGGCATAATGGCTCCGGCAAATCGACCTTGCTGAAATTGCTGGCACGGCAGCAACCGAGTTCTTCCGGCACGATCCGCTTCGAAGGACGCGGCTTGCGCGAATGGAGCGATCGGGAGTACGCCCGCAAGGTCGCCTATCTGCCACAGCAGACGCCGCCTGCTGCCGGCATGCTGGTCAGGGAACTGGTTGCGCTCGGCCGCTATCCCTGGCATGGCGCGCTCGGCCGGTTTGGCGACGCCGACCGCGACAAGGTCGCGGAAGCCATGGCGCTGACCCACATCGAGCCGTTTGCGGACCGGCTGGTCGATACGCTGTCAGGCGGCGAGCGCCAACGGGTCTGGATCGCCATGCTGGTTGCACAGGATGCCGAGTGCCTGCTGCTCGATGAACCGACCTCCGCACTCGACATCGCCCACCAGATCGAGGTTCTGTCGCTCGTGAAGCAGCTCGCCCGCGAGCGCGATCTCGGCGTGGTCGTCGTGCTCCATGACGTCAACATGGCCGCGCGTTTCTGCGACGAGATCATCGCGTTGCATTCGGGCAAGCTGATTGCCCGCGGCACCCCGGACAAGATCATGACCCCGGCCGAGCTCGAAACCATCTACGGCATTGCGATGGGGGTGATGCCGTCGCCGGATCACGGCCATCTCATCAGCTTCGCGCGGTGACGATCCACGTTCACCGCGCTCTCATCCGCGTCGCGGACGCAACAGCCAGATGAGATAAGGCCCGGCGAGCATCATCGCGAAAATTCCGGCCGGCATCTGGAATGGAAATATCACCATGCGCCCGGCCCAATCCGCTGATACCATCAGGATAGCGCCGATCATTGCAGCCAGCGCTGCCTGATGAAGTGCGCGCTGCGCCCCCATCATCCGCGCCATATGCGGGGCGATGAAGCCGACCAGGCTCAATAGCCCCACCATCAGCGTCGCCGTCGCCGTCAGCAAAGCCGTCAGCAGCATGATGATGATGCGGCTTCTGCCCGGCGAGATGCCGACCGAACGCGATGCCGCCGGGCCGAGCGGCAGGATGTCGAGCCAGCGGGACAGCATCGGCACCATGACCAGCAGAATCAGCGCCGCGGCGGCAAGGACCAAGGCCTCGGCCGGACCGATCTGATACAGCGATCCCGTCAGCAACGACAGGAGCATGCCGATGCGGGGATCCCCGGTCGCCAGCGCCATGGCAATGATCGCGCCGAACGCCGCGCTCATGGCGACGCCCGCCAGCAGCACCCGTTCCGGACTGAACTCGGATCGCCGACTGAACAGCAGGACCAGTGCCAGCACGAGGAAGGCGCCGATCCCGCCCGCTGCAATCTGTGCCAGCCGCGTGTGAGCGGGAAACAGATAGAGAAGAACGATGACGCCCATCGCAGCGCCATAGCTGATGCCCATCACCTCCGGCGCAGCCATCGGATTTCCGGTCATGCGCTGCAGCAATGTGCCGGCCACGGCAAGCGTCGCGCCCGCCGCCATCGCCGACACCACGCGCGGCCAGCGCCATGGCCAAAACTCCTGGATACCGGCAAGGCCGCTCCAGCGCCAACCTTCGGATCCGACCCCGACGGCGAGCGCGATCCAGATGACGAACAGCAGCAAGGCGAGCGCGAACAGGATGATCCGCCAGGGATGATCGAGGCGTGGCGGAACGGATGGCGTGAGATTTCCGACCAGCACAGTGGCGCGTAACCGCGGCAGCAACATAAGCAACATCGGCGCGCCGATCAGGGCTGTCACTGCGCCAGCCGGCATTTCGCGATAACCGGGCGGGATCAGCAGCACAAGCTCGTCCGTCAGCCACAGCAGCAAGGCACCGCAAAGCGGGGCCCAGATCAGCCGGTCGCGAAACCGGCGCGCGCCTGACAGCATGACGATGGCCGGCGCAGCAAGGCCCACAAAGCCCATGACGCCGACCACACTGACAACCGAAGCGCTGAGCGCGATCGCAATCGCCAGCGCGCAGACCCGCGCTCGCGTCAGTCCGAGGCCGAGATTGCGCGCAGTCTCGTCGTCGAAACCGAGCAAGGTCAGCGGACGCACCATCGCCGCGATGAGCACGAAGGAAATGAGCAATCGCGGCGCCAGAAACGTCACGTTGTTCCAGTCCTGCTGATTGAGGAAGCCGGCGCCCCAGATGAACAGGCCGATCAGGTATTCGTGGTTGAGCAACACCAGCGCCTGGGTTGTCACGGCGCAGTAATAGGCGACGATCAGCCCGGCAAGCACCAGCACGACCGGCGATAGCGCACGCCTCCAGGTTAATCCGAACACACACAGGAAGGCAGCGAACCCGCCCGCCAGCGCAATCCACTCGCGGCCGAACGCGAGCAGCGACGGCGCCCACAGCGTCGTGATAGCCAGCGCCAGATAGGCTCCATTCAGGACGCCGAGAGTGCTCGGCTCAGCAAGCGGATTGCGCAGCACCTGCTGACAGACGGTGCCGGCGAGACCAAGGGCCGCGCCGGCCAGCAACGCCACCGCGATGCGCGGAAACACGGTGTAGTGCACGAGCATCTGCTGCGGGTCGTTGATCTCGGGCCGCCACAGCACCGATAACCATGCGCCAGCCGGCAGATATCCCGACAGATGCCGCCACGTCAGCGCAAAGGCCGCGGCAAACAGCAAGCCGATCAGCGCGGCCGGATGCATCTCGATCCCGGACCGGGCGGGCAGCGCGTCAACCTTGTTCATTGTTGTCCTGCGGCAAACGTTCGGCCAGCAGACGTGCGAAGCGCTCGGCCGCCGGCACGCCGCCATAGAAGAATTGATTGCCGAGCACCGTCAGCCGACCGGACCGAAGGGACGGCAGGGTCTGCAACACCGGACTCGTCTTGAGCAGGGCTTCGACATCGGCAACGCGCGAGCTCAACAGCACCAGTCGCGCGTCGGGAACCGCGGCGAGCACTTCGAGGCCGACGCTCGTGTGCCCCCACGGGCCGCTCTGCCCGGTCCAGGCATTCTTCAACCCGAATTCATTGAGCACCTCTTGATAGAGGCTGTTCGGGCCGAATACGAGCGCACGATTGCGCGCGATTTCGCTGACGAGATAGAGCAGCTTGCCTCCGCGTCCTCGAACCTGTTCGCGATAGCCGGCCATGGCGACATCGAAACGCGCGAGATAGGCTTCGCACGCCACCCGGATGCCGAGACGCTGCGCAAGCTCCATCGTCGAACGGCGCGCGGTATCGAGGGGGTGCCCGCCGGGCTTGAAGATCGTGAACACCTCGACCGGGGCGACCAGCTTGAGCCGGGGCATGGCGGCCGTGATGCTGGGATCGATGATGATGATGTCGGGCGCCAAACTCTGCAGCAGCTCGAGATTTGGCTCCGAACGCAGGCCGATCTCCTGAACGCTTGACGGAACAGCCGGCTCGACGACGAGCCTGCCGTAACGCTCGATCTCCGGAACGACCAGAGGCACCATGCCGAGCGCCAGTATCGTCTGCGCACAGGCCCAGCCAAGTGCGGCAACGCGGGGACCGGATGGCGATCCACCGCCTTGTGCAAATGCCATCGGCAAACCACCGGCAAGCGCCGCGCCGCCGATGCCCGCTTTCAGAAGCGCACGGCGGGATAGTCTGTAGTCGGAGACAAACGTGCTCATGGAAATCCGGCTCAGGAAAGCCTTGCAGCGAAGCCGCGGAGGGTAACAGTCATGACATACCGCCATTCCCGCTGCATTTCCATATCAGGCCGCCTTTTCGCCGGCAGAACGAAAAGCGTTGGCCAGCGCCTGCCCGATCGCCGCCCGCGCCTGTAGGGCATCAGCCACGACGTTTCCCATACGCAGGAATTCATGGATCATTCCCGGATAGATCTGCAGATCGGCGGGAACGCCGGCGGCGCGGAGCCTTGCTGCGTAGTCGCGTCCCTCATCCACCAGGGGATCAAATTCGGCCAGCACGATGAGCGCCGACGGCAGTCCTGAGAGATCTCCGGCGGCGAGCGGCGCAAAGCGCCAGTCATCGCGGTCGGCATCGTCGCGAAGATATTGCCGGAAGAACCAGTCGACGGTGCTGCGTTCCAGGAGATAGCCGGAACCGTACCGCTCGTAGGAATCCGACGTTTGCCGGGGACTCAGGCCAGGATAGGCGAGAACCTGGAGCACGGGCTGCGGCAGGCTTCGGTTCGCCTTGGTTTCGATGGCGAGCGCTGCGGCAAGCGTCCCGCCGGCGCTGTCGCCGCCGATGGCGACGCGGCCGGCATCCAGTCCCGCCGCGAGGCCCTCGCGACCGATCCAGGTCAGCGCATCGACGGCATCCTCGAAGGCGGTCGGAAACTTGTACTCGGGTGCAAGCCGGTAGCCGACCGACAGCACGGCCGCGCCGCTGTCTTCGGCAAGGCCGCGGCACAAGGGCTGATGGGAATCGAGACTTCCGACGACAAAGCCGCCGCCATGCATATAAAGAAGAATCGGCACCGGATTGCGGCTGCTTGGCTCCGCCTGCGCATAGAGCCGCGCGTCGATCGTCGCGCCATCGCGCGTCGGCAGCGAGAGTTGACGTTCATGGCCAAGCGCCGGCGGATCGACATCGAGCAGCGGCGAGGACGCATCGAAATCGGCCCGCGCCTGAACGGCCGTCAGTTGCGGAAACGGGATGCGGGCACCGCTTTCGGTCCCCGCCTGCACCATCTCGAGCAGTGCGGCGATGTCTGGATCAAGATTCATGGGATTGCTCATTCCGCCGGCTCCGGAACCGTGTCCTGCGATGCCATCGATGCTGCCTCCGGCACAAGCAGTCCGCAGATCTCGTCGAGCAGGCGCGCATCCCTGAGGATCGTGAAATGGTTGTCTCCGACGACGCCACGATCGACGGCGTCAGGCAGTTGCGTCTCCAGCCGATCGCGCTGTGCCAATCGGCTCGATGTCCACCAGCACAATGGCCTTGCCGCAAGACGGCGCGGCGGCGTTGCGTTCTGCGTCAAGATTTTGAGATGTCGCCCGACGGCAAAAGCACCGGCTATGTCGTCGACGCCGAGTGACCTGTCGTCCGTCGATACTCCCTCCCCGGTCATCTGTGCGATCAGATGCCGGACGCTCTCGGATGTCTCCGGTAGATCAGCGCGTTTCGCTGCTTCGACATGCGAACTGGTGCGCACGGCGGCCGCGGATTGCGGAAGTACCGCAGACAGCAATCCCGCGAGATCATCGGTCCAGTGGACTGCCGCTTCCTGCCGGTTGGATCCGCCTTGCCGTTGCAACACGAAACTGTCGACCATGGCAAGACACGCCACGCGCTCACCGGAACGTTCGAGCTCGGCGGCAACGAGGGTGACAAGAAGGCCGCCGAGCGACCAACCGACCAGACTGTACGGCCCATGTGGCTGCACCTGCCTGATCTCGCTCGCATAGTCCGCGGCCATCGCGTCAAGCGAGCGGTCGCTCCACGAACTGTCGACCAGCATTCTCGACTGCAGCCCGATCACCTGCCGGCGCCCTTCGAGGCGGCGCGCCAGCGGCCCATAATCGAAGACGGTGCCGAAGCCGCCATGCACACAGAACACTGGCTGCACACCACGAACCACCGCGTTCAGCGGCAGCAGCGCCGATGGCGCCGGCGCAGCGGTGGAAGCCGCGGCGCCGCTATCGGCAAGCAGCGCTCGGATCGTCGGCTTCTGCAGGAGATCGCGCAGCTTGAGCTCGATACCGAACGTTTTGTCCTGCCGGAGCCGGGCCACGACCTTGAGGCTGAGAATCGAATTGCCGCCGAGTTCGAAGAAATTGTCGGTGACACCGACCTGCGGCACCTTGAGGATGTCGGCCCACAGTCGCGCCATCGCGGTTTCGACGGGTCCTTGCGGAGCAACGAAGCTTCGCGCTGCCGCATCAGGCGCCGGCAGCGCACGCCGGTCGATCTTGCCGCTCGACAAGACCGGCAGCCGCTCCAGCACCATGATCCGCGCCGGCACCATGTAGACCGGCAAGGCCTGTTTCAGGAACGAGGTCAATCTCTCAACCAGGGCGTCGGCGGCATCTGGCGATGCGTCCTTTGCCGGCTTCGGCGCGACATAGGCAACGAGCTGATTTCCTGCCGCACCCGGCAGCGCGACCACTGCCGCCTGCTCGACCTCCTCATGGCGAAGCAGCGTGGTCTGGATTTCTCCAAGCTCGATCCGGAAGCCGTTGACCTTGACCTGGTCGTCGCTGCGGCCGAGATACTCGACGGTGCCGTCTTCGCGCCATCGCGCGAGATCACCGGTGCGGTACAGCCGGGCCCCCGGCAGCGCCGAGAATGGATCAGGCACGAACCGCTCGGCGGTCATGCCCGCCTTGCCGTGATAGCCGCGCGCGAGTGCAAAGCCGCCGAGATAGAGTTCACCGGCAACACCGGCAGGAATGATATTGAGTGCGCCATCGAGAATGTAGGCGCGGCGGTCGCCGACCGGCACGCCAATCGGCGCGTACGGCGTATCGCATTCGCCCGTGGCATCGACCTTCCAGACCAGTGGCGTGACAACGGTTTCCGTCGGCCCGTAGCCATTGATCAGGATCCGCGGCTTCAGGACGCGCCTGACCTTGTCGAAGCCCGCCTTCGGCATCGCCTCGCCGCCGAACGAGTAAAGCTTGACCGGCGGTGGGTTGCCGGTCTGCTCGACCGCTTCTGCGACCTGCTGCAGATAGGCCGGCGGCAATCCGATATGGCTGACGCGATGCGCATACAGGTTCTCGACCGTCTGCTCCGGCGTCCACAGTTCGGCGTCACGCATCAAAAGCCGCCCGCCATGCGACAGAACGGTCAGCCAGCGTTCATGAGCGCCATCGAAGGCCAGCGAAAGGAAATGCAGCTCGCACGAGCCCTCGTCGATCTCGTAAAGGCTGCCCGTGAGGTCGCAATGCATGGCGAGCGGCCCGTGGGCGACTGCCACGCCTTTGGGCGTTCCCGTCGAACCGGACGTGTAGATCAGGTAAGCGAGGCTTTCGGGATGCAACTCCGGCTGCGGCGCATGGTCCGGTCCCGCATCGAAATCGAATGTGGAAAGCGAGATTCTTGCAAGACGATCCATGCCACCTTCGACGTCCACCTGCCCCGTCAGCAGGAACGAGATCCCGGCATCGCGCATGACGAACGCGCGCCGCTCGGGTGGAAGCTCCGGATCGAGCGGAACATACGCCCCGCCCGCCTTCAGCACAGCCAGCAGCGCAACCATTGTCGCTTCGGTACGTTCGACCACGATGCCGACACGCTGCTCGGACCTGAGCCCGCGGGCAATCAGATGATGGGCAAGACGATTGGCCTTGGCGTCGAGCGCGCCGAATGAGAGTACCTTGCCGCCGATGGTAAGCGCCGTCCGTTCAGGATGGCGCTTCGCATGGCGGCTGATCGCCTCATGCACCGGCGGCAGCGGCACGGCCGGCGTCGCGTGGCGATTGCAGTTCCCGACGAGAGCGGCGTCGATCTCCGTCACGGGATCGATGCTGCCAAGCATTGCCGTTGCGTCCCGCGTCAGCGCGACAAGCAGATGTTCGAACTGCGCCTTGATCTGCACCGCCTGTGCCGCCGTGAAATGGCTCGGGATATAGGTGTACTCGATCTGCAGTGTGTCCTCGACGAGCACTGACAGGTCCATCGGATAGTTCGTCACGTCGACATTCTTCAGACCGCTGAACTGCAGCGAACCATCGCCTTGGTGCATGCTGCGTTCGATCGGATAATTCTCGAACACGATGATGCTGTCGAACATCGTCTGCCCGGCGCGACCGGCCCAGCCCTGAATGTCGTAGAGCGGCGTATGCTCGTAGTCGCGGATCGCCGAATTGCGGTCCTGCAGCGCGCGGAGCCATTCTCCGACCGTGCTGGCGAACGACGGTGTTTCGATAACCGGCAGCGTGTTGATGAAGAGTCCGAGCATCTGCTGCGATCCGTCGAGATTGGCCGGGCGGCCGGCGACGGTAACGCCAAACGTCACGGTCTGCTGGCCGGTATAGCGTTGCAGCAGCAGGGCCCAGACGCCCTGAACGATAGTGTTGAGCGTGATCCGCTCACGGCGCGCGAACGCCTTCAATTCTGCGGTCGCCGTCTCTCCAAGCCGTGTATAGCAGCGCTCATGGCCGGATGCCTGGTGGCGGCGCGAGCCGAAGGCATCGGCCAGTTGCGTCGGCTCATTGAAGGCCTTGAGCTGTTCGCGCCAGAAGCTTTCAGCCGCCTTGGCGTCCTGTGCCAGCAGCCAGGCGATGTAATCGCGGTAACGCGTCGGGTTCGCTGCAGGCGCGCCGCCGTAGTAGTATTGCAGAACTTCGCCGACGAACCTAGCCGAACTCCAGCCGTCCATCAGGATGTGATGATAGGTCCAGATCAGCCGGTAGAGGTCGTCATCGAGGCGCAACAGCCGCACGCGCTGCAGCGGCGGTGTCGAGAGATCGAACTCGGCGGCGCGTTCGCCGGCAAGCGCCGCCGCGATCCGTTCGTCGCTGATCGCCTGCCCGCGCCAGTCTTCCTGTTCGAACGGCGCGACGGCGTCGCGATAGACCGCTTGCAGCGGAGAGCCGGAAAGCTCGCGCCACAGGAATCCGGTCCGAAGCATCTGATGGCGCGCGGTCACCTCATGCCATGCCCGGCCCAGACGTTCGGGGTCGAGGCCGCGAATCTCGACGCTGACCTGGTTGACGTAGACGCCGCTGCCGGCATCGCGCAGACTGTGGAACAACATGCCCTGCTGCATCGGCGACAGCGGGTAGATATCCTCGATGCGGTTCCAGTCGAGACCAAGCCGCTCGAGCTGCTCGCTGGACAGCTCCGCGAGCGAGCCGCGTTCGGATGCCGGTGTGTCCTCGGCCGGGCCGACGTCGCGGGACAACGCCGCCAGCGCCTCGATCGTCTGATGCCGGAAGACGTCGCGCGGCTCGATCGATACGCCTTCGCGGCGCGCGCGGCTCACCATCTGCAGCGAGATGATCGAGTCGCCACCGAGCTCGAAGAAATTGTCGGTGACGCCGATGTCGGGCCGGCGCAGCAGGTCGGCCCAGATCGCAGCGAGCTTCGCCTCGGCCGGCGTGCGCGGCGCGATGTGCTCGGCTGACGCCGCGAGCTGATCCGGCGCCGGCAGCGCCTTGCGGTCGATCTTGCCGTTCGGCGTCAGTGGCAGCCGGTCCAGAACTACAATTCGCGCCGGCACCATGTAATCCGGCAGTACCGACGACAGCGCAGTCTTGAGCACCGCCGCATCCAGCGATGCCGCGCCGCTGACATAGCCGACGAGCTGGCGCCCCGCGCCGGCCTCACGCGCCACCACCACCGCCGAGCGCACGCCATCCTGCCCCAACAGCCGCGCTTCGATCTCGCCGAGCTCGATCCGGAAGCCGCGGATCTTCACCTGGTGATCGGCGCGGCCGATATATTCGAGCACGCCGTCGGACCGCCATCGCGCCACGTCGCCGGTGCGGTAGAGCCGCGATCCCGGCGGACCGAACGGATCGGGGATGAAGCGCTCCGCCGTCAGCGCGCCGCGCCGCCAGTAGCCGCGCGCCAATCCTGCGCCGCCGATATAGAGCTCGCCGGCAACCCCGACCGGCGCGAGGTTGAGGTCGTTATCCAGAATATGCAGCGTGGTGTTGCCGATCGGACCGCCCAAGACAGGGCGGTCGTCCTGTGCATCGAGGCGATGACGCGCCGACCACACCGTGGTCTCGGTCGGGCCGTACAGGTTCCAGACCTCGCCCGCCTGCGCCACCAGCCGCCGCGCCAGATCCGGCGGCAGCGCCTCGCCGCCAGCCAGCACCCGGCAGTTCGCCGGCAGCGATGATCCGTCATGGTCGAGCAGCATCCGCCAGGTCGAGGGTGTCGCCTGGATCACGGTGACGCCCTGCCGGGCGACAATGGCCTTCAGCCGGGCCGGATCATGCGCGGCCGCGCGATCCGCCAGCACCACGCACGCCCCGAGTGTCAGCGGCAGCCACAGCTCCAGCACCGCGATGTCAAACGACAACGACGTCAGGCCGAGCACGCGGTCCATGGCTGTCATGCCCGGCTGCTCCGCCATGGTCGCCAAAAAGTTCGTCACCGCGTCGTGGCGAACCATCACGCCCTTGGGGACCCCGGTCGAGCCCGAGGTGTAGATCACATAGGCGAGGCTTTCGGAGTGCACGGCAACATCAAGATTGCCTTCCCCGCTCTCGCCTTCCTGCTCGTCGAGCAGCCACGTCTCGGCGCCGGTCTCCTCCAGCACCGGAGCGAACTGAGCGAGCAGCGCGCTTTGCGTCAGCACCAGCGCGGCGCCGCTGTCGCGCAGCATGTGCGCCAGCCGCTCGGCCGGATAATCCGGATCGAGCGGCAGGTACGCCCCGCCCGCCTTCAGCACCGCCAGCAGCGCGACCATCATCTCGACGCCGCGGTCGAGCGCCAGCCCGACCACGACATCGGTTCCGATGCCGCGCTCGCGCAGCCGCCGCGCCAGCCCGTTGGCACGTGCATTCAACAGGCCATAACTCAACTCCTCCTCGCCAAACACCAGCGCAATTGAGTCGGGCGATTGGCGGACCTGCGCTTCGAATTGTGCGACAATTCCCCGGCGCGGCTCATCGCCTCGCGTGCTGTTGGCCCGGGCGAGTAGCGCATCATCCGCGGGATCGTGGGCCGCGACCGTGCCGATCGGCCGATCGGCATCGATGCTCAACGCCTCAATCAGCCGCACAAAAGCACGTTGCAGCCGCGCGATCTGCGCCTCATCGAAATGCCGGCGCTGATAGTTGAAGACCAGCCGCAGCCGTTCATCGAGCCCGACGCTCGCGAACAGCGGATAATTGCTGGTTTCGACGATCCTGGTCTCGCCGACACGGATCTGCCGGTTCTTCCCCATCAGCGCATGGTCGACCGGATAATTCTCGAATACCAGGATGCTGTCGAACAGCGGCCGTCCGGCACGCCCCGCGAGACGCTGAATTTCATAGAGCGGCGTCCAGCCGTTTTCACGCAAGACCAGATTGCGATCCTGCAATTCACGCAGCCAAGCGTCAACCCTCTGCTGCGGACCAACGTCGTCGACGACCGGCAATGTGTTGATGAACAGGCCGACCATATCTTCTCCGCCGGCGAGTTCCGGCGGCCGGCCCGACACGGTGACGCCGAAGCAAACCGTGCTCTGTCCGGTATATTGCCGCAGCAACTGCGCCCATGCGGCCTGCACCAGCGTGTTCATCGTGACGCGTTCGCGCGCCGCAAACCGTTGCAGCCGCCCGGTCAGCGCGGCATCCAGCTCCAGCGCGAGCATGCCGTGGCCGGACGATTCCCCGTCCACATGTTCGGCCAGGAAACTCGGCTCATCGAGCCTCGCCATCGCATCGCGCCAGAACGCCGCCGAAGCATCGCTATCCCGGTCCTGCAGCCACGCGATGTAATCGCGATAGCGATGCTGCAATGCCGGCAGCCGGCCTTCGCCGTTATGCTGCATCACCTCGGCGATCAGCCGCGCCGAGCTCCATCCGTCGAGCAGGATGTGATGATGCGTCCAGATCAGCCAATGACGATCGTCTCCGAGCCGGATCAGCCGCACCCGCTGCAAAGGCGGCCGCGACAGATCAAACCCCGCGGCCTGTTCCTGCCGCGACACATCGGCCAGCGCGGCGTCCAATTGGTCCTGATTCCACGCCGCAGCCCGCGCGCGCCAGTCCTCTTCGACAAACGGTACTTCCGCACGGTGATAGACAATCTGTTGCGGCGAGCCGGACAGGTCGCGCCAGACAAAACCGGTTCTCAGCACCGCATGGCGATCGCTGACCGCCTGCCAGGCGCGACGCAGACTTGCGGCATCGAGGCCGTGCATCTCCGCAGCAACCTGGTTGACGTAAAGTCCGCTCTCGCCGTCGTGCATCGCATGGAACAGCATTCCCTGCTGCATCGGCGACAAGGGATAGATGTCCTCGACCTCACGCCAATCGAGCCCGAGATGATCGATCTCGGCCTGGCCAAGGCCCGACAATGCCACATCCGACGGCGTCAGGCCGCGGGCGCCGCTGGTGCAGTGATCGACCAGCTCGCGCAGCGCCGCTTCATACAACGTCGCCAATCGCTCGATCGTCTCGCGCCGATAGCGCTTGCGACCAAAGCCGAACGAGAGCCGCAACTGGCCGTCGCGCACCGTGCCGTTCACGCTTAGCCAGCGCCGCAGCGGGCTCGATGCGTCGCGCGAGGGGCCCGCGCTCTCCGCTGCCATGGCGAACAATGCCGCCCCGCCGGTTCCGCCGTCGATCTGGCCGAGATAGTTGAAGGCAATCCTCGGCTCGGCGACGTCAGATAGCGCCGCGCGCTGTTCTTCAGAACCGAGATAGCGCAATACGCCGTAGCCGAGCCCGCGGCCGGGAATGCCGCGCAGCTCCTCCTTCACGCTCTTGATCAATGCGGACGGCTGTTGCGCTCCGCCGGCCAGCCGCACGGGAAACGCGGTCGTGAACCAGCCGACCGTGCGCGAGATGTCGAGGTCGCTGAACAGATCCTCGCGGCCATGGCCTTCCAACTCGACCAGGACCTCGTCCTGTCCGCTCCAGCGCCAGACGGCGCGTGCGAGGCCGGCGAGAAGCAGATCGTTGATCTGCGTGCGATAGGCGGATGGCGCGTCCCTCAACAGGCGCTGCGTCAATTCCTGTTCGAATGAGAGCAGCACCTCGTCGGCCTCGGCGATATGATCGATGCCGCCATGATCGTCATCGCAAGGGATGTCCGCTTTCACATGGCGCTCGACCCAATAGGACAGTTCCGTGGCCAGCGCCGGCGATGTTACATAGGTATGCAGCCGCTCACCCCACAATGCATAGGAATGGCTCTTCGACGGAAGCACCACCATGCCTTGCGCGAGTTGCGCATATGCGGCGGCAACATCTTCCAGCAGAATCCGCCATGACACGCCGTCGACGACCAGATGATGGATCGCGATCAGAAAGCGCTGGCTGCCATCGGCGACGTCGACGCCGACCGCACGTAGCAATGGCCCTCCGGATATCGAGAGGCTTGCCTGCGCCGACGAAGCCAGCGCCGTCACGCCCTCTCCATCGGCCGCACGTCGGACCCAAAGCAGATCCGCCGCAGTTGGCGCAACGCCGTGTTCCGCGCGCCAACCTCCCTCGCCTTCTTCGAAGCGAAGCCGCAGCGCGTCGTGATGATCGACCACGGCCGCTAGCGCGCGCCGCATGACATCCCAATCGAGGCGGTCCCTCGGCCTTAGCAGTATTGCCTGATTCCAGTGGTCGCGCCTTCCTGCGTCCTCGGCAAGGAAGCGGGCCTGAATCGGCAGCAGTGAATGCGGGCCGGTGACCTGCCCCTGATCGGCGAGCACCTCACTGTGTTGATCGGTGCGCGCTGCAAGCGCCAGCGCTTCCAGCGTCTGATGCTGAAACACATCGCGCGGTTCGATCAGATAGCCGGCGCGACGGGCCCGGCTCACCATCTGCAGCGAGATGATCGAATCGCCACCGAGTTCGAAGAAATTGTCGGCAAGACCAACGGCAGGCCGGGCGAGCAATTCGGCCCAGATCGCCGCAAGCGCCACTTCGGCGGGCGTGCGTGGTGCTTGGTACTCTGCGCCTTCGTAGACAGCGTCAGGCGCCGGCAGCGCCTGGCGGTCGATCTTGCCGTTCGGCGCCAGCGGCAGCCGTTCCAGCACCGCGATCCGCGACGGTACCATGTAATCGGGCAGAACGGATGACAGCGCCGTCCGCAGCGACGCTTCCTCAAGTTCGCCCGCGCCGCTGACATAACCGACCAGCTGGCGTCCGGCCCCGACCTCGCGCGCCACCACCACCGCGTGCCGAACACCGGGCTGTTCCAGCAGCCGCGCTTCGATCTCGCCAAGCTCGATGCGGAAGCCGCGAATCTTGATCTGGTGATCGGCGCGCCCGACATATTCGATCGCGCCATCGGCACGCCAGCGCGCCAGATCTCCCGATCGATATAGCCGCGCGCCGGGCCCGCCGAAGGGATCGGGAATGAAGCGCTCCGCCGTCAGTTTCCCGCGCCGCCAGTAGCCGCGCGCGAGTCCTTCCCCGCCAATGAACAACTCACCCGTCACGCCGGCCGGGGCCATGTTCAGTTCAGCATCGAGGATGCGAATTGCCGTACCCGGGATCGGCCGTCCGATCGGCACGCGCGCCGCATCGTCATCGCGGCAGTTCCAGAACGTCGCATTGATCAAGGCTTCGGTCGGGCCGTAGCGATTATCGAAGCGCACATCGGGGAACCCTGCCAGCACGCGCGCCTTCAGCTCCACCGACAAGGCTTCGCCGCCGGCAAACAAGCGCTTGAGCGACACGCAGCGTTTGGCTTGGGGCTCGGCAACGAAATGCTCGAGCATCTGCGGCACGAAATGCAGCGTCGTCACTTCATGCGCGATAATGGCTTCCACCAGAAGTCGCGGCTCGCGATGTGCGCCGGGCGCGGCAATCGCAAGCCGTGCGCCGGCCGCGAGCGGCCACAGGATCTCCCAGACCGAGACGTCGAAGCTGAACGGCGTCTTCTGCAACAAGGTCTCGCCGGCATCGAGGCGATATTCCGCCTGCATCCAGCCGAGTCGCGCAGCGAGGGCACGATGCGAGCAGGCCACGCCCTTGGGCATGCCCGTCGATCCGGACGTGTACATGACATAAGCCAGGCTATCCGGATGCATCGCGACGGCGAGATTGCGGGCCGGCTCGCCCGTCCAAGCCTCACTCTCTCCTTCGATGGTCCAGGCCTCAGCGACCGCTCCAGCCATCACCGGTGCGAGGCGCTGCAGCAATCGGCCTTGCGTCAGTACCAGGGTTGTTCCGCTGTCACGCACCATGTGCAACAGCCGATCCGACGGATAATCCGGATCGAGCGGCAGATAGGCGCCACCTGCCTTCAGCACGGCGAGAACACCGACGATCAGCTCGACACTGCGCTCCAGCGCAAGGCCAACCAGCCGGTCGCGACCGATGCCGTGGTCGCGCAGCCGTCGCGCCAGGCCATTGGCGCGCGTGTTCAGATCGCCATAGCTGACTTCCTCGCCGCCAAACACCAGCGCAATCGCGGATGGTGAGGCAGCCGCACGTGCCTCAACCTGTGCAACGATGCTGCCGCCGAAGTTCGGAGCCTTGGCAAAGCCGCCGCTCCAGCCAAGCACCCTCCGCGTCTCATCGGCATCGAGGCCACTGAGTTCACCGAGCGGTCGGGAGGCATCCGCCACGATCTCGGCAAGCAGCCGCGAGAGAGACGCCTGCAGATATCTGATCTGGTCGTCATCGAACCGGCCGCGATCATAGCGGAAACCCAGATTGATGCCGTCGCTCTTGGCGAACACCGCCACCGTCAGCGCATAGTTGGTAATCGAGACCTGCTCGACTTTTCCAAAGCGACGGCCGCTTTCGTTTTCGCCGCGCAGCGCCTGATCGATCGGATAGTTCTCGAAGACGAGGATATTGTCGAACAGCGCGCGCCCGGCTCGGCCGGCGAGACGCTGTATCTCATGGAGCGGCATCCAGCCGTGATCACGCAGATCGATGTTGCGTTCCTGCAGGTCGCGAAGCCACGTCCCCACATCGGTTTGCGGGTTTGCCAGATCCACGACCGGCAGCGTGTTGATGAACAGGCCCACCATATCCTCGGAGCCGCTGATCTCCGCCGGCCGGCCCGACACCGTCGCACCGAAACAGACTACGCGCTGGCCGGTGTGACGGCGCAGCAATTGCGCCCACGCGCCTTGCAGCAGCGTGTTCAGCGTGACGCGCTCACGCTTGGCAAACCCCTGCAGTTTTGTCGTTAGATCTACGGCGAGAAGCAGGTCCAGCGAGCCATGACCTGATGCGCCTGCCGTCGCGGGGCCTTCCGGCGTATCCGCGAGGAAACTGGGCTCGTCGAGCTCGGCCATTGCCGAGCGCCAAAATGTCGCCGAAGCATCGCGGTCCTGCTTTTGCAGCCAATCAATGTAGTCGCGGTAGCGCCCCCGCACCGGGGACAAGCGGCCGCCGCGTTCGTGCTGCAATATCTCGGCCATCAGTCGCGCCGAGCTCCAGCCATCGAGCAGGATATGGTGATGCGTCCAGATCAACCAGTGGCGGCTTTCATCGAGCCGGATCAACCGCACGCGCTGCAGCGGCGCCTGCGCCAGGTCGAATCCCCTGGCATGCTCGGCCTGCGCTGCGCGGGCCAATGCGGCCTCGCGTTCGTTTTGGTCCATGGCCGCATGTTCGCGCCAGTCTTCTTCCAGGAACGGCAGCGTCACATGGCGATAGACCACCTGCTGCGCCGCGCCGGATAGTTCGCGCCATGCAAAGCCGGTTCGAAGCACCGCATGGCGAGCGCTGACCTCATGCCAGGCAGCGCGCAGCCGGCCGGGATCGAGGCCACGCACTTCGAGGGCGACCTGGTTGACATAATTGCCACTCTCGCCATCGCGCAGCGCATGGAACAGCATGCCCTGCTGCATCGGCGACAGCGGGTAGATGTCCTCGATTTCGCGACAATCTATCGTTTCACTCAAGAGGTCGATATCAGTCTGACTCAATCCCGACAGGGAAAAGTCCGAAGGCGTCATGCCGCGGGCACCGCCGGTGCAATGGTCGACAAGTTCTCTCAACGCCGCCGCATAATGCTCCGCAAAGCGCTCGATCGTCGTGCGGCGGTAACGCCTGCGGCCGTAGCTGAACGACAACCGCAACTGGCCTTCCCGCACTTGGCCGTTGATGCTCAGCCAGCGGCCAAGCGGCGCGCTGTCGCTGCGTGCCGGCCCGGCGCTCTCTTGCGCAAGGCGGAACGGCGCGCTCTCACCCACGCTGGAATCGAACTGACCGAGATAGTTGAAGACGATGCGCGGCTCGGCAAGCGCCGCCAGCGCGTTGCGCTGCGCCTCGGTGCCGAGATAGCGCAATATGCCGTAGCCCAACCCACGGGCCGGAATCGCCCGGAGCTCCTCCTTGATGGACTTGATCAGCGAAGCGTCGTCAGCGGAGCCACCCGGCAAACGCACGGGGAAAGCGGTGGTGAACCAGCCAACGGTGCGGGAAATATCGAGGCCTGCGAAAACATCCTCGCGGCCGTGCCCCTCGAGTTCGACAACGACATCGTCAAATCCGTTCCAGCGCGATACCGCCCGCGCCAGTGCCGCCAGCAAGAGATCATTGACCTGGGTCCGGTACGCCGACGGCGCCTCTTTCAGCAGCCGCGTCGTCAAGCCCGCGTCGAACACTAGCGAAATTTCCTCGCCATCGGCAACCCGATCGACGCCGCCGTGATCGTCGTCACAGGGCAGATCGGCGCACGCCCCTCGTTCGAGCCAATAGGACAACTCGGCCGCCAGCGCTTCGGTGCCGCCATAGGCCTGCAGCCGCGCAGCCCAGGATGCGTAGGATTGGCTCTTCGCCAACGCGATCGACGACGCGCCTTGCTGAATCTGTCCGTACGCCGCGGCAAAATCTTCGAGCAGCACGCGCCACGACACGCCATCGATGACGAGATGGTGCACGACGACGAGGAGTCGCTGGCTGCCATCGGCGAGGTCCATGCCGACCACGCGCAACAGCGGCCCAGCCAGCGACAGGCTGGCCTGAGCCGCAGAAGCGACCACCGTCACTTCGGCGGCATCGCGTATGCCGCTTCGAATCCACAACAGTTCCGAAATTACTGGCGCGGCACCATAGGTCGCCCGCCAGGCCCCATCGATCTCCTCGAAGCGGAGACGCAAGGCGGCATGATGCGCTACGATCGCGGCAACCGTGCGTTCCATGATTGACCAATCGAGCCGCGCCTTCGGCGTCAACAGGACGGCCTGGTTCCAGTGATGGCGCTCGCCGGCATCCTGGTTGAAGAAGCGCGCCTGGATCGGCAACAACGGATGGTCGCTTCCCTCAATCTCCTTTTCAGGAACGACCTCTTTCTCCGTCTGTTCGATGCGCGCTATCAGCGCCAGCTCCTGCAACGTCTGATGCCGGAAAACGTCACGTGGTTCGATTACGAGGCCTGCCTGGCGGGCGCGGCCGACCAGTTGCAGCGAGATGATGGAATCGCCGCCAAGCTCGAAGAAATTGTCGTCGACGCCAATGACAGGCTGGCCAAGCAGTTCGGCCCAGATCGCGGCCAGCGTCGTCTCGGCCGCGGTTCGCGGTGCGACATGCGCGGAAGTCGCAGCGGGCATCTCGGGAGCCGGCAGGGCTTCGCGGTCCACCTTGCCGTGAGCGGTGAGCGGCAGCCGCTCAAGCTTCATGATGCGGGCCGGCACCATGTAGTCGGGCAGTTCGTCCGAAAGTGCAGCGCGCATCGCCGCTACGTCAAACGCACCGTCACCCGCAACATAGCCGACCAGTTGGCGGGTGACGCCGGCTTCTCGGGCAACGACGACGGCCGACTGCACGCCACCCTGCCGCATCAGCCACGCCTCGATTTCGCCGAGTTCGATCCGGAAGCCGCGGATCTTCACCTGATGATCGGAACGGCCGACATATTCGATCACACCATCGACACGCCATCGCGCCAGATCGCCCGTGCGATATAGCCGCGCGCCGGGCGCACCGAAGGGATCGGGAATGAACCGCTCTGCCGTCAGTTCCGCGCGCCGCCAATAGCCGCGCGCCAATCCTTCGCCGCCGATGAACAATTCGCCGGTCACCCCGACCGGCACAACGTTGAGATCACCGTCCAGAATGTAGGCCGAGCGGCGTCCGACCGGACGGCCGATCGGCGCATAGTTACCGTCGATTTCTTCGCTGGCGTCGACCTTCCAGACCAGCGGCGTCACCACCGTTTCGGTCGGGCCGTAGCCGTTGATCAATGTCCGCGGCTTGAGCGCGCGCTTGACCTTGTCGAAGCCCGCCTTCGGCATCGCTTCCCCGCCGAAGGAATAAAGATCGACCGGCGGCGGATCGCCGCGCCACGCCGCAAAGTCGGCGAGTTGCTGCAAATAGGCCGGCGGGAAGCCGGCGTTGGTGACGCGCTGCTGGCGCAGCACGTCGAGCGTCTGCTCGGCCGACCACAAATTCGCGTCACGCATCACGAGCGCAGCGCCGCAGGCCAGCGCGGTCCAGAGCCGCTCATGGGCGCCATCGAAGGTAAAGGACAGGAAGTGCAGTTCGCGCGAGTGCCGGTCCATATCGTAGAGCCCGGCGGTCACCTTGCAATGCATCGCGAACGGCCCGTGCTCGACCGCGACGCCCTTCGGAATGCCGGTGGAGCCCGACGTGTAGATCACATAGGCAAGGTTTGTTGGGGCCACCGCGATCCGCGGATCACCCTCGGTCTCACGGTCAGGATCAGTCGCATCGAGTGACACAACGGCGATGCCGGGCGGTGGCGACGTCAGCGCAGAACCTTCTGCATCCACCAGCACGAAGCGCGCGCCGGCGTCGCGCATCGTGCTGACCCGCCGTTTCGCCGGATGCTCGGGATCGAGCGGCAGATAGGCCGCGCCCGCCTTCCATATGGCAAGCAAGGCTATGACGAGAGACGGCGAACGCCGCGCCGAAATGCCGACGAGGTCGGAGCGACCGACGCCCAGGCGGATCAGGCGGTGCGCGAGCCGATTGGCCCGACGATCGAGTTCGGCATAGGAGATCACCTCATCGCCGAAGATCAGCGCCGGAGCATCGGGCGTTTCACGCGCGAACTTGGCAACCGTTTGATGCACCGGCGCGAACGGCGTGGCCGTCCCGGCATCCACGCCGTTCCACTGGCGCAGCCGAGCCCATTCCTGTTCGGAAAGCAGCGCCATGCCGGCGATCGGCTGCGCGCCGTCGTCGGCCATCGCCTTCAGGACCGTGATCCAGTGCGACGCAAGACGGTCGATCGTCGTCGCCTCGAACAGCGCGGTTGCGTAAGTGAAGAGCGCGCGGATTTCGCCCGACGGCCCCTCCTCGCTGTCGAGCGCGAGGTCGAACTTGACTGTTTCGATTTCGGGCTCGACCTTTTCGATCTGCAGGCCGGTCTGGTCAGGCGGATTGCCCGACACGCGCCGGCGCTGGTGGTTGTAGAGAACCTGGAAAAGCGGATTCTGACTCAGGCTGCGCTTGGGCTGCAGGATTTCAAGCAATCGCTCGAACGGAAGATCCTGGTTCTCCTGCGCTTCGATCGTGGTTGCATGGACCGACGCGATGAAGTCCGCGATCGTCGCACGCCCGTCGATATCGGTGCGAAGCACCTGAGTGTTGACGAACAGCCCGATGACGCCGCGGGTTTCATCGCGGTGGCGATTGGCGACGGGCACGCCGACGCTGATATCGGACTGGCCGGTGTAGCGATAGAGCAACAGCTTGAAGCTCGCCAGCAGGACGACAAACAGCGTGGTCTGGTGCCGCCGTGCCAGCGCGCGCAGGCCATCGGCAAGCGCCGGATCGAGCGTCATGCGAAGCGCCGATCCGGCGAGACCAGGCACCGCCGGCCGCGCCCGGTCGATAGGAAGCTGCAGCACGGCCGGGTCCTTGAGACGGCTGGTCCAATACTTGACCTGCCGCTCGCCATCGACCGCGCTCATCCAGAGCCGCTGCCATTCGGCATAGTCGGTATATTCGATATCTGGCTCCGGCAGCGCCGGCGTCTCGTCACACGCACCCACCGCGTACAGTTTCCAGAATTCGTCGACCAGCACGCCCATCGACCAGCCATCGGCCGCGATGTGGTGCAGGCTGACGACGAGAAAATGATCGTCCTCTCCCAGCGTCAGCAACGCAGCGCGCATGAGCGGGCCGGCTTCGAGATCAAACGGCAGCGATGCTTCCTGCCGCGCCAGCAGACGCGCCTGCCCTTCGCAGTCGTCGCCGTCAAGCGTCACCTGCCGCAACGCGACCGGACGCGGATCGAGCACAATCTGCTCGGCTTCCCTGCCCTCTTGCCGAAACACCGTGCGAAGCGCGCTGTGGCGGCTGATCAGCGTGTCGAAGGCCTGCTGTAGCGCGCGCCGTTGAAGCTTGCCGCGCACCCGCACGGTCGCCGAGATGTTGTAGGCGGCGCCATCCGGATCCATCCGCCACAGGAACCAGAGGCGCGATTGCGCAAAGGACAGCGGCGCCCGCGTCCGCTCCTGGCGCGCAATCGGCAGCATCGCGAGATTGACGCCCTTCGCCGCGAGCTGCGTCAGGAACGCATGCTGCTTGTTGGCATCAAGGCGCATCAAGCGTAGAGAGATGTCGCGAAGCTGCTGCTTCTGCGTGGTCGCGGTGTCACTCATCGGCAAGTTCGACTTCCTTCAGCATGTCGAGCATCGCGGCGATGTCGTCGCTGCGCTTGTCGACCTCGATCTCAGGCGCGAGCGCAGCCGCCATGGTTTCGACGGTCGTCATTTCAAACAGCCGGTTCAGCGGCAGGTCGTGGCCGAGATCGCGCTTGATGCGGCTCACCATCTGCAGCGAGATGATCGAGTCGCCACCGAGCTCGAAGAAATTGTCGGTGACGCCGATGTCGGGCCGGCGCAGCAGGTCGGCCCAGATCGCAGCGAGCTTCGCCTCGGCCGGCGTGCGCGGCGCGATGTGCTCGGCTGACGCCGCGAGCTGATCCGGCGCCGGCAGCGCCTTGCGGTCGATCTTGCCGTTCGGCGTCAGTGGCAGCCGGTCCAGAACTACAATTCGCGCCGGCACCATGTAATCCGGCAGTACCGACGACAGCGCAGTCTTGAGCACCGCCGCATCCAGCGATGCCGCGCCGCTGACATAGCCGACGAGCTGGCGCCCCGCGCCGGCCTCACGCGCCACCACCACCGCCGAGCGCACGCCATCCTGCCCCAACAGCCGCGCTTCGATCTCGCCGAGCTCGATCCGGAAGCCGCGGATCTTCACCTGGTGATCGGCGCGGCCGATATATTCGAGCACGCCGTCGGACCGCCATCGCGCCACGTCGCCGGTGCGGTAGAGCCGCGATCCCGGCGGACCGAACGGATCGGGGATGAAGCGCTCCGCCGTCAGCGCGCCGCGCCGCCAGTAGCCGCGCGCCAATCCTGCGCCGCCGATATAGAGCTCGCCGGCAACCCCGACCGGCGCGAGGTTGAGGTCGTTATCCAGAATATGCAGCGTGGTGTTGCCGATCGGACCGCCCAAGACAGGGCGGTCGTCCTGTGCATCGAGGCGATGACGCGCCGACCACACCGTGGTCTCGGTCGGGCCGTACAGGTTCCAGACCTCGCCCGCCTGCGCCACCAGCCGCCGCGCCAGATCCGGCGGCAGCGCCTCGCCGCCAGCCAGCACCCGGCAGTTCGCCGGCAGCGATGATCCGTCATGGTCGAGCAGCATCCGCCAGGTCGAGGGTGTCGCCTGGATCACGGTGACGCCCTGCCGGGCGACAATGGCCTTCAGCCGGGCCGGATCATGCGCGGCCGCGCGATCCGCCAGCACCACGCACGCCCCGAGTGTCAGCGGCAGCCACAGCTCCAGCACCGCGATGTCAAACGACAACGACGTCAGGCCGAGCACGCGGTCCATGGCTGTCATGCCCGGCTGCTCCGCCATGGTCGCCAAAAAGTTCGTCACCGCGTCGTGGCGAACCATCACGCCCTTGGGGACCCCGGTCGAGCCCGAGGTGTAGATCACATAGGCGAGGCTTTCGGAGTGCACGGCAACATCAAGATTGCCTTCCCCGCTCTCGCCTTCCTGCTCGTCGAGCAGCCACGTCTCGGCGCCGGTCTCCTCCAGCACCGGAGCGAACTGAGCGAGCAGCGCGCTTTGCGTCAGCACCAGCGCGGCGCCGCTGTCGCGCAGCATGTGCGCCAGCCGCTCGGCCGGATAATCCGGATCGAGCGGCAGGTACGCCCCGCCCGCCTTCAGCACCGCCAGCAGCGCGACCATCATCTCGACGCCGCGGTCGAGCGCCAGCCCGACCACGACATCGGTTCCGATGCCGCGCTCGCGCAGCCGCCGCGCCAGCCCGTTGGCACGTGCATTCAACAGGCCATAACTCAACTCCTCCTCGCCAAACACCAGCGCAATTGAGTCGGGCGATTGGCGGACCTGCGCTTCGAATTGTGCGACAAACGAGCGGTCTCGTGGATATTGTGCCTGCGTCCGATTCCACGTCTCCAGCAGAAGCCGACGCTCTTCGGAGGGCAGAACATCAAGTTGCCGGACCGGAGAGCGAGGCGCCTGCTCCAGCGTCTCAGCCAGTTGATCCAGCGCCTGCTGCATCAAGGCGCAGATGCGAGCGGCCGAGAGCGGATGGACGACCTGGGCGGTCAGGCCGAGCGCCTGGCCATAATCCTCGACCGCCATCATCAGGGGATAGTTCGTACGCTCCTCGCCGCCGAGCCACTCGACGCCGTGCAGGCCTGCGCCGCCCTGATCCGCTGACGCCGCCTCTGGCTTCGCATTGTGCCGGTAGTTCAGGATCGAACTGAACAGGGGCGCCGGCGCGGCAACGCCGCTGCATCGTTGCGCGAGCGCCAGCGAGGCGTGCTCATGCGCCATCAATTCGGCCAGCCGAGCATGCGCCTTGCGAACGCTATCTTCGACCGCCGTGCCATCGATATCGAGCCGCAGCGGCAATGTGTTGATGAACAGGCCCATGGTGCGATCGCCACCGGCGCCGGCGTGCATGCGGCCGAACAGGACCGTGCCGAACACGACGTGCTCCCGGCCGCTGCTTCGCGCCACCACCTGACCCCAGGCAAGATGGCAGAGGCTGGCAGGACTCACGCCCATATGCCGCGCCAGCGCGCGAAGCCGTGCGTTGAGCTGGTCCGGCAGCATTCGCCGCGCTTCCGTCACGCCACCACCGTCACCATGCACCCGATCGAGGCCAAACGGCGTGGTCGGCTCGTCGATATCGGCCAGCATGCTTCGGAAGAAGCGCTCATGCTCGGCGGTAGCCGCCAACCTGCGTGACTGCGCCACCAGATTCCGGAACGGATACGGTGCCGAAAGCTCGTGACCGCGCCCGGACAATATCTTCCGGACTTCGTCGTGCATCCCCTCCAGCGTCGAGTGATCGCCGATCAAATGATGCAGCAACACCAAAAGCAGCCACCGCTCCTTGCCGGGATCGCGCGCAACCGCAAACTGCAGCAGCGGCGCCTGGCCAAGATCGATCCGATGGCGACGCGGGTCGAAGCGCCGCGCAAGCTGGTCATGCGCGGGACCTTCGCCGTCCAGCACGACCTCTCTCACAACCACGGAAGCCCTTCGCCAGACCACCTGGGCCGGAGCGGACAACCCGTCCCACGCAATGGACGTGCGCAGAATGTCGTGGCGGTCTATGACCTGCTGAACGGCGGCGAGATAGCGATCGAGCAAGTCGCGGCTTGCAAACGCCATCTGGCCGACCAGCAAATATGGGTCGCCTTCCTTCGACAGCAGATGGTGAAACAGGATGCCATCCTGCAGCGGCGACAGGCCATAAATATCCTGGATGTTGGCGACGCCGCCGGGCACCCCGGCCACGATGCTGTCGATGTCGGGCTGTGTCAGCGCGATCAACGGCAACAGCTCAGGCGTAATCGCCGTCGTCCGCGGCGTGATCAGGTTAGCCGGAACGTCGCCCCCTCCGTCACCATTGAGGCCGGCGGCGAAATCAGCCAGCACCGGCTTCGCAAACAGCGTGCGCACATCGGCGCGGAGCGAATGACGCTGCAACTGCTCCAGCATGCGGATCGCAAGCAGCGAGTGGCCACCTAGTTCAAAGAAGTGATCGTTGCGTCCAATCCGGTCGACGCCCAACACCTCGGTCCAGATCTTTGCAACGGTTTTCTCGATCTCGCCTTGCGGCGATTCAAAGCCGCGTCTTGCAAAAGCATCATCCTCCGGCGCAGGCAGCGCCTTACGATCGACCTCGCCATTCGGCGTCAGCGGCAGTGCGTCCAGCCGCACGAAGGCAGCCGGCACCATGTATTCCGGCAGGCGCGCACGAAGATGACTGCGCAGCGCGGCCGCGAATTCACCAGCATCGGGTGCCGCGTTATCGTCCCCACGCGCGGCCAGGTAGGCGACCAGCCGCGGGTCGCCGCTTCGATCGTTACGCATCAGTACCACCGAAGCGGTCACACCGGCGTGCTCGTTGAGACGAACCTCGATCTCACAGAGTTCGATGCGGAAGCCCCGAATCTTGACCTGGTGATCATTGCGGCCGAGGAATTCGATGTTGCCATCCGGCAGGTAACGGCCGAGATCGCCGGTGCGGTACATGCGCGCGGTCACATCCCCCGCGAAGGGATCGCGCACGAAGCGCTCCGCCGTCAGATCGGCGCGATTGAAATATCCACGGGCGACCCCTGCCCCGCCAATATAGATCTCGCCGACCACCCCGAGCGGAACGGGCGCACCAAATCCATCCAACAGATAGATCCGCGTATTCGGAAGCGGGCGGCCGATCGGGACGACGTCGTTGCCAAAGCCCGCCGGCCGCCGCCAGGTGGTGGCGCAGACCGTTGCTTCCGTCCGACCGTAGCCGTTGAAGACGGCAACGCCCGGCGGCAGTCCCTTCATGAGTTCAGCCTTGGGCAATTCTCCGCCGAGAACGAGCACCCGCAGCGACGCCAGCCTGTCGAGGTCGCCACGTCCCTGCAGCATCGCCGGCGGCAAGGTCGCATGCGTGATCGCGTTATCCGCGAGGTAGCCGAGCAGTTCCGAAGTGTTTTGAAGCTCGCGCGGGCCGACGAGAAACAGCGCGGCCCCCGAGCACAGCGCCATGACGATTTCCCAGGTGCTGGCGTCGAAGCTGAAGGAGGCAAACTGCACGACGCGGCTGCGTGGAGAAACCTCGAACAGCGCGCGCTGGACCAGCGCCAGATTTACCAGGCCGCGATGTTCGACGGCCACCCCCTTCGGCCCTCCGATCGAACCGGACGTGTAGATGACGTAGGCGAGATGCCGCGATGTAAGCCCTGTAACGGCCGGAGCAGATGTCGCCAGGCCGGCAATGGCCGAAGCACTCGCCTCCAGATCGAGAATCTCGCACGTCGCATTCGCGAATATCGCGCGTCCGGCATGATCCGCGACCAGCAGTTTCGGCTTTGCATGCTCGACGATCTCTCGCAGCCGCTCCGCCGGATCGGCCGGATCGAGCGGCAGATAGGCGCCGCCCGCCTTGAGCACGGCCAGCAGGCTGACGACCATAGAGATGCCGCGCCGCAGGCAGATTGCGACCGGCTGATCCGGACCGACACCCAATGCGATCAAGTGCCGTGCGAGCTGATTGGCGCTTGCATCCAATTCGCCATAGCTCAAGCGAACGCCCTCGTGGACCAGCGCAACGGCTTCGGGCGCTCTCCGAACCTGCTCCACAAACAGCTCGTGGATACAGCGCTCGGACGGGAACAGAGCAGCAGTCTCGTTCCATGTATTCAGAACGAGCCTGCGTTCCTCAGCGCCGATAATATCGATCCGGTCGACGATCTGATCCGCATCGGCAACCATCGCACGCAGTAAGGCCAGCAGATAATCCCGTTGACGGCGGATCGTCGCTTCGTCGAACAGCGCCGTTGCATAATTCAAGGTGCCGACAATGCGGCCGTCCGCCTCGCCCAGATTGAGCTCGAGTTCGAACTTGACCTGCTGCAGCGGGATATCGGCGATCTCGGCTTTGAGCCCGGGCAGCTCAAGAACTGCCGCTTCGTTGTTCTGCCAGGCGAACACGACCTGAAAGACCGGCGGATGCTCTAGCCGCCGCGGCGGCTGGATGATCTCGACGAGCTGCTCGAACGGCAGATCCTGATGATCCTGGGCCGCGAGCGCCGTGGTGCGCACCCGGTCGAGCAACCCGGCTACATCAGGCTCTCCCGAGAGATTCACACGGAGCGCCAGCATGTTCACAAAGAAGCCGGCCAGGCCCTCGATCTCACGCCGGTTGCGGCCAGCTGTCGGCGTACCGATCACGAGATCGGTCTGCCCGGAAAGCCTTGCCAGCACTGCCGCCCATGCCGCCAGTACCGTCATGAATGGCGTCGTGCGGTGCGATTGGCTGAGCCGCCTGATGCCGATCGCAAGATCAGCATCGATCTCGATCGGCAACGAGGCGCCGGCGAGTGATCTCTCCGGCGATCGCGGCCGGTCGGTCGGCAATTCCAGCACGGCGGGCGCATCCGCGAGCGCCCGGCGCCAATAATCGACCTGACGCTGCAATCGTTCGCCCGCCAGCCACTGCCGCTGCCAGGCGGCATAGTCCGGATATTGAATTGCCAGCGGCGGCAGCGGATCGTCCTCGCCTGCCGAAAATGCCTGGTAAAGGGCCCCGAGCTCGCGCACGAGCACGGCCATCGACCAGCCGTCGGATATGATGTGATGCTGCGTGAGCAGGAAGAGATACTTGCTCTCCGCCGTCCGGATCAGGCGGCCGCGGATCAATTGCCCTGCGGCAAGATCGAACAGCGCACCGGCCTCCTCGCGACACAGGCGCGCGAGTTCCTGTTCGATATCGTCGCGACCGCGCAGATCATGTTGGAGCACCGGAAGATGTTCGTTAACCGGCAGCAGTTCAACGCGCGGCTGTCCATCTACCACACGAAAGACGCTGCGTAGCGCCTCGTGACGCGCAAACAACCGGTCGAGGCTCTGACACCATGCCCCGACATCAAGATCACCCGAAAGGCGCAGTGCGCCGCGAATGTGATAATTGGAATTGGCGCCATCGAGCTGCGCCAGCAGCCACAGCCGCTGCTGTGCAAAGGACAGTTCGAGCGGCCCATCGCGCGGCACCGCAGGAATCGAGCTGGCTCCACTTCTGTTGACATTTTTGCCGCGATCTCTGGCCAGCGACAGGAGTTTCCTCACCTGCGCGGGATCCAGATCGCGTAAACTCGGCTTTGCTGCATCAGCCATATTCACTGCCCCGCCGCGATCAGATCCTGGAGTTCTTCGGCATCGAACTCCTGCTCGATCAGCCTGATCGATACGACACGCGCGAACGAAGCCAGGTCCGGGTGAACGAACAGATCCGAGACCGGGATCGATACGCCGATCTCCTGCGACACCCGACTGAGCACCCGCACGGCAAGCAAGGAGTGCCCGCCGAGCTCGAAGAAGTGATCGTGGCGTCCGATCCTGTCGACGCCGAGCAGTTCGGCCCAGATCTTCGCCAGCGCGATCTCGATTTCATCCTCGGGCGCCTCATAGCCACGGCGGACCAGCGCATCCTCGTGCGGCGCCGGCAACGCCCGCCGGTCGATCTTGCCGTTGGGGGTCAGCGGCAACTGCTCGAGTACGACGATCGTCGCCGGCACCATGTAATCAGGCAGAATGGTCGACAGCGCGTCGCGCAATTTGCGGCCGTCGAGCGCAGCCTCGCCGCTCGCATAGGCGACCAACTGGCGTCCGGTCCTGCTCTCGTGCGCCACCACGGCCGCAGCGCGCACGCCACGCTGTTCGAGCAGGCGCGCCTCGATCTCCCTGAGTTCGATCCGGAAGCCGCGTATCTTCACTTGCTGGTCGGCGCGACCGACATACTCGATCACGCCATCCGCCCGCCAGCGCGCAAGGTCGCCGGTGCGATAGAGACGGGCGCCGTTATCGCCGAACGGATCCGGGATAAACCGTTCCGCCGTCAACGCGCCCTGGTTCAGATAGCCGCGGGCCAATCCGATACCGCCGATGAACAGCTCGCCGGTGACGCCAACCGGCACGATGTTGAGATCGGCATCGAGGATGTAGG
The DNA here is from genome assembly GCF_056174665.1 of Bradyrhizobium sp. WYCCWR15520. Lineage (NCBI taxonomy): Bacteria > Pseudomonadati > Pseudomonadota > Alphaproteobacteria > Hyphomicrobiales > Nitrobacteraceae > Bradyrhizobium > Bradyrhizobium sp. WYCCWR15520. Next base: position 122,630 of record NZ_JBWBWM010000018.1, on the reverse strand, counting down.
CGGACCTGTTACCAACGGGCCGCCCGATCGGCGCGGCCTGGCCCGGCGTCAGCGCGGCGGCGTCGACGGGCCACGCCGTCGGCGCGATCACCGTCTCGGTCGGGCCATAGGCATTGACGAGAAGATCAACATCGACGGCCCGGCGGAGTGCCTTGATGCCCGTATCCGACCAGGCTTCGCCGCCCACGATGCACGCCCTGATCGCAAGCCTGCGCCCCCTCTGCCACAACGCCGCGCTCAATTGATCCGCATAGGCTGGCGGCAGAAAGATCGTCGAGACCGAGTGTCTTTCAATCTCGCTGACGAGGTCGTCGATCAGCAGGCCTGGCCTGGACGGCAGGACCAGCGACCCGCCGGTCACCAGCGGCACCAGCCATCGCTCGTGAGCGATGTCGAAATTGATCGATGCCGTCTGGAATTCCCGGTCGCGCGACGTCATGCGGTACAGCCGGCCGATCGCTTCGCAATGCATGGCGAGCGGCCCGTGCTCGACAGCTACGCCCTTCGGCATACCCGTCGATCCCGACGTGTAGATCACATAGGCAAGGCTGTCCGGATGGATTTCAATGTTCAGGTTGCCGGTATATTCCCCGGCGAGCGGTGACGCCTCATCGATACAGCAGACCTCGACGCCGGCCCCACTTAGCACCGGCGCGAGCGGTTCGAGCAGCGCGCTTTGAGTCAATACCAGGCTCGCTCCGCCGTCGCGCAGCATGTGGGCGAGCCGCTCGGCCGGATAGTCCGGATCGAGCGGCAGATAGCCGCCGCCTGCCTTCAGGACTGCGAGCAGCGCGACCATCATTGCCGGGTTGCGCGGCAAAGCGATGCCGACCAGGCGATCCGTGCCGATGTTCCAGCGACGAAGTCGCCGCGCAAGCTGGTTTGCGCGGGCGTTCAGCTCGCCATAGCTGACGCGCTGGTCGCCCCACAAGATCGCGACAGCAGACGGCGCCTGCGCGGCTTGCGCCTCGATATGGGCGACGACGCCGATAGAGGAAGCAGGCGATGCCAAATGCGCCGCGCGGCTCCAGTTGAGGACCGTTCGGGCTTCGTCACCGACTGCCGACCCGAGATGTCCGAGCGGACGGTCAGCATCGGCCACGATCCGTTCCAGCAACCCGTGCAGCATGTCGCGAAGACGCCGGATGGCCGCCTCGTCGAACCGTGCCGCGTCGTAATTGAACTCGAGATTGAGTCGGTCGGTTCCGGCAAACACGGCCACCGCCAGCGCATAGTTGGTGGGCGTGACATGGTCGACGCGCCCCAGGCGAGCGCCGCTCTCGCCGGTTCGCCGCAGGCCCTCATCGATCGGATAGTTTTCGAACACCAGGATGCTGTCGAACAGCGTCTGCCCGGCATGGCCGGCAAGGCGCTGGATCTCGTAGAGCGGCGTCCAGCCGTGCTCGCGCAACGCGAGATTCTGCTCTTGCAACTGACGCAGCCAATCGCCGACGCCAGCTTGCGGGCTTGGCGCATCGACGATCGGCAGTGTGTTGATGAAGAGACCCACCATCTCCTCGGAGCCTGGCAGTTCGGCCGGACGCCCCGATACGGTCACGCCGAAACTGACGGCCGCCTGACCCAAATGCCGCCGCAACAACTGCGCCCACGCGCCCTGAATGAGCGTATTGAGCGTCACGCGCTCATGCTTCGCAAACGTCTTCAGCCGCTCGGTCAGTTCCGCATTTACCGCAAGCGCGATGCTGCCGTGTCCCTCGGCCGATGTCTTGTCCGTGGCCAGCGTATTCGCCAGCAGGGTCGGCGCTTCGAGCCCGGCCAACGCATCGCGCCAGAATTTTTCGGCGCCTGCGTGATCGCGGCCCTGCAGCCACGCGATGTAGTCGCGATAGCTGCCCTGCACGGCCGGCAGCGAAGCGCCGTTCACATGCCGCAGTACCTCCGCAACTAGCCGGGCCGAACTCCAGCCGTCCACAAAGATGTGGTGATGGGTCCAGATCAGCCAGTGGCGCTTGTCGTCGAGCCGGATCAGGCGCACTCGCTGCAGCGGCGGCTGCGCGACGTCGAAGCCTTGCTCGCGCTCCCGCCGGGAGACTTCGGCCAGCGCGGCATCCAGCCCTGCACGTTCTCCGCTGCGTTCAAGCGCCGCCGCGCGCTGGCGCCAATCCTCTTCGACGAAAGGCACCACCACATGGCGGTAAACCACCTGCTGCGCGGCGCCCGAAAGACTCTGCCACACAAAGCCGGTCCGCAGCGCGGCGTACCGGTCGCTCACCGCCTGCCACGCCGTCCGAAGCTTATCGGCATCGAACCCGAACAGTTCGAGCCCGACCTGGTTCACATAGGCATCGTTGTCGCCATCCCGGAGTGCATGGAACAGCATGCCCTGCTGCATCGGCGAGAGCGGATAGATGTCCTCGACAGCGCGAAGATCCAGCGCCGTGCCCAGCCGATCGAGATCGGCCTGACCGAGCCCGGACAACGTAACGTCCGACGGCGTGAGGCCAGACGCTCCACTGCAGCAATGGGCCACCAGTTCGCGCAAGGCCGTCTCGTAAAGCCCTGCCAGCCGCTCGACCGTCTCGCGCCGATAGCGCTTGCGTCCAAATCCAAAGGACAATTGCAGCCGTCCTTCACGCACCAGACCGGTGATGTTGAGCCAGCCGCGCATGGAAGCAGCAGGGCTCCGAGACGGACCCGCACTCTCGGACGCAAACGCAAAGCGCGAGGATGCGCCCATGCTGCCATCGAACCGGCCGAGATAGTTGAAGACGACCTGCGGCTCCGCCAACTGCGCCAGGGCATGGCGCTGGGCTTCGGAGCCGAGATGGCGCAACACGCCATAGCCAAGCCCGCGGTTCGGAATCGCGCGAAGCCTTTCCTTGACCGATTTGATCAGCGAAGCGTCGTCGCTAGATGCGCCTTGCAGCCGCACTGGAAATGCCGTCGTGAACCACCCGACCGTGCGGGCAACATCCGCGCCGGGGAACATGTCCTCGCGACCGTGGCCTTCAAGCTCGACCGTCACATCGTCACGCCCGCTCCAGCGCGAGACGGCGCGCGCCAGGCTCGCCAGCATCAGATCGTTGACCTGCGTCCGATAGGCGGAGGGCGCTTCCTCAAGCAGCCTCGATGTCATCTCGGCATCGAGGACCAGCGACACTTCCTCGCCGTCCTCGACGAGATCGATGCCACCATGATCGTCATCGCACGGCAAGCTCGCCCCTGCCCCGCAATCGAGCCAGAAGGGCAGTTCGTCAGCCAGCTCCGAGGTCGCCGCGTAGGCGTGCAGCCGCTCGCCCCATGACGCATAGGAGTCGCTCTTCGGCGCCAGCGTAACGGCGCCGCCCTGCTTCAGCTGATCATAGGCCGAGGCCAGGTCTTCCAGCAGGATGCGCCAGGATACGCCATCGACAACCAGATGATGGATGGCGAGCAGCAGCCGCTGGCTGCCATCGGCAAGATCCATCCCGACCGCGCGCAGCAAAGGACCCGACGACAGCGACAGGCTCTCCTGCGCGGCGGAAGCAAGCACGGTAACCTGTGTCGCATCACCGACGTCAGCATGAATCCGCAATAATTCCGACGGTGCCGGAAGAACGCCCTGCTCCGCCTGCCACGCACCGCTCGCCTGCTTGAACCGCAGGCGCAGCGCATCGTGGTGCTCCGCGACGGCCGCAAGCGCACGCCGCAGCGTTTCCCAGTCGATCTGCGCCCGCGGGACCAGCAGCACCGCCTGGTTCCAGTGATTCCGGTTGCCGATATCCTCAGCAAAGAAGCGGGCCTGGATCGGCAGCAGATGACGCATGCCGGATGCCGGATCGCCGCCGGCCGCTGTCTGTGTGTCCGGCTTCTCCTTTTTAGCAGCAGGTGTTGCCGTCACGGCCGCGACGGCTGCCAAGGCAGCAATCGTTTGCTGGCCAAAAATCTGCTTCGGCGTCAGGCGGATGCCGCGCTTGCGCACGCGGGCAATGATCTGCAGGCTGAGGATGGAATCGCCGCCGAGCTCGAAGAAATTGTCATTGCGGCCGATGCGATCGCGACCGAGCACTTCACTCCAGACTGCCGCGATTGCCTCCTCGGTGTCTCCCATGGGCGCGGCATAGCCCGGCGCGGCCGCCGCTTCCGTCGGTTCCGGCAGCCCTTTGCGGTCGACCTTGCCATTGGGCGTGAGAGGCAGTCGCTGCATAATAATAATGTGTGACGGCACCATATATTCGGGTACGACCGCAGAGAGCTGCTGCTTGACCGCCTCCGGCTGCAAGGTCCCGCCATTGGCGGGCACACAGTAAGCCACGAGTTCCTGCCGCTCGGCGCTCGCGCCGATCGCGCGGGCGATAGCCACGGCGTCATCGACCCCTTTCAGCGCCTTGATGGCGCGGCCGACTTCGCCAAGTTCGATGCGATAGCCGCGCAGCTTGATCTGATCGTCGGTGCGGCCGAGGAAAATCAGCCGGCCTTCCCGGTCACAGCGGACGCGATCACCGGTTCGATAGAGCCGCCCTCCGGCCTGTCCAAATGGATCGGGCACAAAACGCTCGGCCGTCAGGCCCGCCGCGCCGCGATAGCCCTGCGCGACGCCGGCGCCGCCGATATAGAGTTCGCCGGTGACACCGATCGGTACTTCATTCAGTGCGTCATCCAGAACATAGGCGCGCAAATTGGCGAGCGGCAGCCCGATCGGTATCGGCCCGTTCTCACGTGCAGGCTTGCATTCATGGGTCACCGCGCCGACCGTCGTTTCCGTCGGCCCGTAGTGATTCAGAATCCGGCATTGCGGCCGCAACTGCCTGATCTCTTCGAGCAGCGCTGCATCGCAGGCCTCTCCACCCAGAATGAGCGCATCGCTTGGCAGCAGATCGGCCGAGCGCTGTGCCTGCAGCAGCCCGCGCAGATGGCTGGGCACGATCTTGAGGATGCCGACGTCGCCTTCGCACATGGCTTGCGCGAATGCATCCGCATCGAACACGGCTTCGTGAGACAAGAGATGCAACGTCACGCCGGCCGCAAGTGCGCCGAACATAACGGTGTGGCCGAGATCGGCCGCCACGGTCGAGACCATCGCCATGGTTGCCGATGGTCGCGGCTGCAGGCGTTGCAAGAAGGCTTGCACGTAATTGGCCAGGGCACCGTGCGAGACGGCAACGCCCTTCGGCGTTCCGGTCGATCCCGACGTATAGATGACATACGCAATCTGCGCCGGGTGGATCACCGTGCCCGGCGGTACACTTGGTGTTTCTTCGCGCGTCGCCTCAGTGTCCGCATCGAGCACCAGGCAATCGAGCCCACGCGCTTCGGCCAGCTTCTCGCCGGCCGCCAGCACGATTTCGATGTCCCCATCCTTCAGGATGCGCCTGACGCGCTCCAGCGGCCATTTCGGATCGAGCGGCACATAGGCGCCGCCCGTCTTCAGCGCACCGAGCAGCGCAACGATGAAGGCGGGTGAGCGCTCGATCCACAACGCAACCGGCACCTCACGCGTCACGCCCTTGCCGGCGAGAATATGCGCGATGCGGTTCGATCTTTGCTCGAGATCTGCCATGGTCAGGGTTTCGCTGCCGCATCGGACGGCAACCGTCGCCTGCTTGTCGGCTGTCGACGCGCGGTGAAGGCTGATCACATCGGTGAATCCAAACGCGACGGTTTGGCTGTTCACGATCTGCCGGTTCGTATCCTCAATCACGAACTCCGATACCCGTCGCTCTGCATTGGCAGCGATCTCGCGCAGCATCGAACCGAACTGTGCGACCAGGCGCGCGATCGTCGGGGAATCGAAAAGATCAGTCGCATAGTTGAACGTCGCCTTCATGCCACCGGCGCCGTCGACGACATCAAGCGCGAGATCGAAATGCGAGCCCGCGAGATCCATGATGTCGATCTCGGCAGTGAGCCCGTCGACGCCGTCGAATCCTCGCGGAGCCGCCATGTAGTTGAACTTGGCCTGAAACAGCGGGTTGTGGCCGCCGCTGCGTTCCGGGCGCAGGCTATCGACCAGCATTTCAAAGGGCAGATCCTGATGCGACAGCGCTTCGATCACCGATTCCTTGACCTGCTGCAGCAGGTTCGGAAACGTCGCGTCATCGGCAATCTCGGCGCGCAGCACCAGCGTGTTGACGAAACAGCCGATGAGACGCTCGAGCTGCGCCTGCCGGCGCCCCGCGACCGGCACGCCGACCCGCAGATCGTTCTGCCCAGTATAGCGAAATAGCAGCGCCTGATACGCGCCGAGCAGCAGCATGAACACGCTTACGCGATGCTTTGCGGCAATCTCCCGAAGCCGCGCGGCCAGTGCGCCGTCGATTGCAAGGCCGATCGTATCCCCGGCATGGCTTTGCGTTGCCGTTCGCGCCCTGTCGTGAGGCAAAGCGAGAACCGGATGTACATCGCCCAGCTTCGCGCGCCAATATACGAATTGCCGGTCACCCTCGCCTCCCGCGAGCCAGTTTCGCTGCCAGGCTGCGAAATCGGCATATTGAATCGTTGGGATCGGCGGCGCGCCGGTGTCCTGCCCGATGGCGCTGCGGTAGAGCCCGGCCAGCTCTTCGAGCATGACGTCGAGCGACCAGCCGTCGACGACGATGTGATGGGCGAGCAGCAGCAGTTCATGCGCGTCATCGGCGAACTGAAGCAACACCGCCCGCAACAACGGCCCGTTCACGAGGTCGAACGGCTTGCCGAGCTCGGACCGCCTGAGCTCCGCGACATGTTCGTCGCGGTCGCCCGCGGGATGTAAGCTGAGATCCTCGTGCCTGATACCGACGTTCATGGCATCGTGGATAATCTGCGTTGCACGACCATCTCTGGCGATAAACGTGGTGCGCAGCACCTCGTGGCGCCGAACGATCTCGCCGATCGCGCGCGACAAGGCGGCATGATCGAGCCGTCCCTTCAGGCGGATTGTGCTGGCAACGGTATAGGCCGTCCCAGTGGGATCCATATTCCAGAGGAACCATAGCCGCTCCTGCGCATGCGACAGCGTCGCGCGATCGGCGGCCGCTGCCCGCGGGATCGGCGGCAGTGCCCGTCCTGCGCCGGTTCGCGCCAGACTATCGATATGACCCGCGAAGGCTGCGAGCGTCGGCGTGTCGAAGAAACTGCGTAGCTCCAATTCCACGCTGAAGCGTTCGCGAATCGCGGCCGCGACCTGGCCGGCCGCGATCGAGTTTCCGCCGAGCACGAAGAAATCATCCTCGCGATGCACGGCCCTTACGCCGAGCGCATCGCACCAGATCGAGGCCACGGCATGCTCAGTATCGTTCGCTGGCGCCGTGAACGGGGCGCCGTCGCGGCGGCGTCCCCTCTCGAACACCATAAAGCTATCGAGCGTATTGTCGGCCAGGCGCGCCGCGCAGGCCGAACGCTGCAGCTTACCGCTGGTCGTCAGCGGCATCGCTTGCGGATTCAACAGGACGATCACGGCCGGATATTCCTGCGCCTGCCGCAGGACCGCCTCGCCGACCGCATGCGCAAGGGCCTCGGGATCGCTGCGCTTGAGAACGGCACGGCTGAACTCCGCCGCGACCCCGATGCCTTCCCGCCCGTTGATCTCGACCGCAAACGCGGCAACCCGCCCCTTACGGACCTGTTCCACCTCGGCTTCGACCGCCTGTTCGACGTCCGTCGGATAGACGTTCTGTCCGCGAACGATCAGGAGATCCTTGAGCCGGCCGGTCACGACCAGCGCGCCGTCCCTGACGAAGCCGACATCACCGGTGCGCAGCCAGCGGATGCCGTCGCGGTCGACGAAGGCCTTCTGCGTAGCTTCCGGATTATTCCAGTATCCAGCCGCGACACTGGGACCGGCGACCCAGATCTCGCCCACTTCGTCCGCCTCGGCCGTTGCCGATCCGTCGACGCGCATGATGCGCGTGGCATGACCGGCAACCGTTTTCCCGCACGCCACGAGGTCGGTGCCCTCTTCAGCGCTCGCAACGCGGCCCGCGGCAAGCGCTGCGGTATCGAGCGTATAGCTGGCGGTTTCGGTCTTGAAGTCACCCGCCGATACCAGCAGCGTCGCCTCGGCCAGGCCGTAGCAGGCGGTCAACGCCCGCCGGTCGAACCCGGCGCGTTCGAATCGCTTGCCGAACCGCCTGAGCGTGTTCTTGCGGACGAATTCCGATCCGGAAAATGCGAACCGCCAGCGGCTGAGGTCGAGCCGGCCGATCGTGTCATCGGAAATGCGATCGGCGCAAAGCGCGTAGGCAAAGTCAGGCCCGCCGCTGATCGTACCGCCGTGGCGATCGATCGCCTCCAGCCAGCGCCGCGGCCGCTCGAGGAAATTGCGCGGCGACATCAGGACGGCGGTAAAGCCTGTAAACAGCGGATTCAGCAACCCGCCGATCAATCCCATGTCGTGATAGAGCGGCAGCCAGCTCACGAAGATATCATCGGGCGTTCCACCGGTCGCTGCCTGGATCGCCTTCTCATTGGCCGTCAGATTTTCATGCGAGACGCAAACGCCTTTCGGCTGCGATGTCGAGCCCGAAGTGTACTGCAGGAAGGCGATGGTATCAGCCGCAGGTCTCGTCTCGCGCCATTCCGTGGCGAGTTCAGGCGGGATCGTATCCACCGCAATGACCTGGACGTTGGCCAGCTCGGGAAGCGCTGCTTCCACGGCCGAACGCAGGGCCGTCTCCACCAGGATGAAGCGAGGCGCCGCGTCGCGCAGAATGCCATTGAGCCGTCCTGCATAGCGCTCGGGACCGCCCTCCGACGGATACGCCGGCACCGCGATCACACCCGAATATAGACAGGCATAAAAGGCGACGGCATAGTTGATTCCGCTCGGCAGCAGGATCACCGCCCGCTCGCCCGCGCCGTTCAACTGCTGCAATCTGGTCGCGACGGACCTTATCCGCGCATCGAGCGCGGCAAATGTCAGCTCGTCGGCGACATCGTCGCCTTCCAGGAAACGCAACGCCACCTTAGCCGGGCGCACCGCGGCGTGTTCGCGCAATCGTTCGACAAGGTTGTCTTTGTGCATCTTCCCAAATCCTGTCCGAACGCGAACTTGATAATCCCTGATCATCGGGGCGATGAATGCAGGCGATCAGCTCTGCCGATGGGCTTCAGCCATCGCGACGATCACCTTGCGCGGTCCCTTGAACGGCGCGCGGGCATGCGCGGTAAGCATATTGTCGAGCATCACAACGTCACCGGCCTGCCAGGGAAAACTGAGCTTGTGTTTCTCGAGGACGCCGCGAACGGTGGACAGCGTTTCATCGTCGATCGGAGATCCGTCGCCGTAGAAGACATTGCGCGGCAGATCGACCTCGTCACCGACCACGTCGAACAGACTCTCGCGCACCTCCGGCTCGAGGTTCGAAACGTGGAACAGATGTGCCTGATTGAACCAGACCCACTCCGCCGTAACCGGATGACGCGCCGTGCCCTGACAGATCTGGCGCGTGCGAAGCCCGCCATCTTCCTTCCACTCGCATTCGATGTCATGCGCGGCACAGTAAGCCTCGACCTCCAACCTGGAGTCGGTGCCGAATACCTGCTGCCAATCGACATCGAGGCCGTTGCCGTAGTTGCGCACATACATCACGCCCTTGTCGGCGAAGCGCTCCCGGATCGCCGGCGGCATATCGCGATAGATGGCGCGGCTGTCGGCGATCGGCGTCTCGCCGCCCTCCAGCGCCGGCTGCATGCAGTAGAACCAGATCTTCATCGGCCAATCGCGCGTATAGGCCTGCTCGTTATGCAGCGGGATATGCTGGTGCGGCGGATATTCCGTGGACGTGTAGACGCCGGAGGTGACCTTCGAGCGCGGCGTCGATCCAAACTCATAGGTCAGCAGCGGATGACCGAAACCGGCCGCGAACGTCCGAAACGCATCAGCACCGTCGAGCGAGAAGTCGCGAAACACGATGCCGCCGCAATCGGTCAGATGCCGGTCGATGGTCTCGCGCAGTATGGGCAGCGCCTCGCCAAGAGGCTGCCCGACCGTGTCGGCCTTGAGCAGCAACGGAAGACTTCTGCCCTCAATGAGTGGCTGGACGGAGAACGCGCTCATGATCCTCGCTCCGGTGCAAACCAATCGATCGCCCCGATTGCCGGGCCAGCGCCGTGCCGATCAGGTCGATCAGCTCAGACTGCTGCGTGTGAATGAAGAAATGATGCCCCGGCAGCATACGAAGCGTGAATGACGCCGAAGTCTCTTGCCGCCAGGCCTGCAGCGCTTCGCGGCTGGTTTCGTCGTCGATGCCGCCGAAGACGTGCACGGGGCACGGCAACGGTTGTCGCGACCGGTAGACATAGGCGCCGCACATCAGGAAATCGGCGCGAAGCACCGGCAGGGCCGATCGCATCAGTTCCGCGTTCGACAACGCTTCCTCCGGCGTGCCCTGCAAGTTGCGCAATTCCCGCAGCAACGCCTCGTCGCTCAGAGGCTGGCGCCATTTGCTGCCGTCTCGAACGGCCGGTGCCTCCGCGCCCGAGGCAAAGAGAATGGCCGGTGCCGGCGCGCCGCGATCGAGCAGGCTGTGCGCGAGCTCGAACGCAATCACTGCACCAAGACTGTGCCCGAACAGTGCGTAAGGCGCGTCACGCTGAGCGCCAAGTTCGCGAGCAAGCTGCGAGGCGAGCGCGCGCGGATCGGTCATCGGCGGCTCGTCCATGCGCGCGCCGCGCCCGGGCCACTCCACCGGGCAGACATCGATCCACGACGGCAGAAGCCTGCGCCATCGTGCATAGATCATGGCGCTGCCGCCGGAGTAAGGCAGACAAAGAAGCCGCATCGGAACAGGGCCTTGTTTGTGCTAGGCCGACTTCTGCGGAGCCGTCTCATCCATGAACTTGCGCAGCGTCAGCGGGCGCATGTCCGTCCACACCTGCTCGATGTGCTCAAGACATTCCTTCTTGCTGCCCGTCATACCCGCCGCTTTCCAGCCGCTCGGAATTTCCTTGAACGTCGGCCAGATGGAGTATTGCTCTTCGTGATTGATAACGACGGTGAAGGTGACGTCGTCTCTGTCGAACACCATCATTGGTTCGGCCCCTTTTTCAGAAAACGAAAGCAATGGCGTTTGACTAAGTCAGAAGCAAATGATGGTCAAAGCAATATCGGCGCCGAAGTTTTTAATAGCTCCAAGTTGGCGATAGCGTGACACGATGCAACCTCCGCGCTTGCGGGCAATTCCGCACGACAAGCCACTGATTTGCAAAACGATACGCAGTTTCTTGCAATTCTAGTGCGGGAGATCGGAACAATTTTCGAGATTCGAAAATCGCACACTCGGCACTCGTAGAATCTTTCATCACATTGTCATCAATATCGATGAGCGAATTTTGCGGACAATACAGATCAAAGAAAAACCGCCGCGGACGAGATCCGCGGCGGCGCGTATTGCAGCGATGTGTAGCGGCGCAGAGTTCAGAAGTTGAACGTCGTCGACACAAGATAGGTGCGCGGGGCGCCGAGCGTGATGACGCCGCTGTAGGCAGACGCCCAGTAGGCTGTGTTGGCAACGTTCTCGACGGCGGCGCGGACCACGATCGGCTTGCCGTTCCATGGCGAGGTGAAAGTGTACCGGGCGCCGAGATCGAAGCGGGTCCACTCCGGTATCGTGAGGGTGTTTGTTACGTTAACATATTGCCGAGCGGTATAGATGACCTTTCCAGTGAACGTAAGCCCGGGGACAAATGGAGTGTCCCATTCCGCGCCGATGTTGGCGGTAACCGCTGGAACGCCGACCGCCTTCTTGCCATCGTTGGTACCGTTCTCGGTCTTTTCCTGCACACCATCGATCAGGGCCACACCACCGAGCAACCGGATTTCGGGCGTGATCTCGCCGAACACATTGATTTCCGCACCGCGGTTGCGTTGCCTGCCGTTGAGCTGCCGGGTCGGTAGAGGGAAGCCCGGCACCGTGATAACGCTCTGCTGCGTGATATCGAATAGACTCAGGGTCGTGGTGAACCGGCCCGTATCGATCTTCACTCCGGTTTCAGCCTGAGTGGTCTTGCCAGGCGGAAACACGGTGCCAACGTTTTGGAAGCTGCCGGAGACGACAACCGGTGTCTGGAGCCCTTCGATATAGTTTGCGTAAAGCGAGATATTCTCGACCGGCTTGACCAGAAGGGCGTAGGCCGGGGTCCACACGGATTCTTCCTGGTAGGGTCGGCTCGGACTCGTCGGCGTCGGGAAAAAGTTCGTCACTTCACTCCCGGCGGTCTGGCGACGAACACCTGCGGTGAACTGGACGCGGTTGTTGAGGATCGACATGGTATCGGAAACGCCCACGCTTTTCAGAGTCACACCAGTAATCTGACTGGCGCTCAATGTCGCGAAGTTAGGCTTGGGAATATTGGTCGGCTCGCTATAGAGGTTCCAGAAGATGAGATCGGCGAGAGGGTTATTCGAACGTGTTCGGACCTGCTGGTTATAGGTTCGGTCGTTGATAGCGTAGTTGACGTTCAGTGCATGATTGACGGGACCAGTGACGACCGTTGCACGAAGGCCCGCCTCACCCGCGAGCGTCTCGAACGTCTCCTTTCCGGTAAACGGTCGCGACCACAAGCCGCCGAGTTGGAAAGTGCCCGGAGGCGACGTTAGCGCACCCGGCGCGGTATTGGAGATGTTGGGCGAAGGGTAGGCATAGTTGATATTGCTGTCGTGATAACCAAACGCTGCATAGGCGGTCACCGAGTCGGTGACATCAACCTCGCCTCTAACGGTCGAGAAGAAGTCCGTCGGCGCGTAGTAAGCCCACGGAACCTGGAAATTATGTCCGGCTTTCGGCGGCGGAGGAATGAGAGTTGTCGTGGTAGGGACTGTAAAGAACCGCATGGGCGGCTTGAGGTTGTCAGCCTGATAACCGATATCAGCCTCCATGCGCGCGTTCTCACCGCGATAGTCGAGGCCCAACACGACATTACCGAACTCGTCGGTTTGGCGATTCCACGGGGTATTGCCGTTTGAATAGGTGCTGTTGAGCCTGACGCCCCATTCCTTGCGCTCGCCATAGCGCCGGCTGACGTCGATATACTCGCCGAACTGCGACTTGGACGAATAGGTTCCCGTTATCTGGGTGATATCCACGTCAGGCGCGTGCTTGGTGATGAGATTGATCGTGCCGCCCACCGCACCGCCGGTTGTCGCGCCGGTGCCGCCCACCGTCATGCCATTGAGCACAGCGCTCGGCCCTTTGAGGACCTCAACCCGCTCGATAAAGTTTGCACCAGTGGAATAATACGGAGCGATCCCCGGAAGGCCGTTCAGAGCAAAATCGCCACTGTCAAAATAGAAGCCGCGGATGAACAGACTGTCGGCGCCGCCGCCCGCCGCCTGCATGACGCGCACCGAAGGATCGTTCGCAAGAACGTCGCGGATCGTGCGCGCCTGCTGGTTCTGTATCAATTGCGCCGTGTAGTTGGTCTGGTTGAACGGCGTATCCATCACGCCGCGATTGCCCAGAAGTCCGAGGCTTCCGCCGGTCGCCACCTGTCCGCCGGCATACGGAGCCGGGGGCGCACCAAGCGTTCCAGTGGAAGGCGTCACATAAGGAACCGGCTCCACCCGGCGCGGCGCTGGCGCAGCAACACGCCGCTGCACGCGCGACGTGGATGTTTGCGATCTCTGATTTGTCTGCCGTGCTCTTGGCTGTGAAGGAGCATCCACCGTCACCGGCGGCAGATTGCCTTGTGCAAACGCTTTCGGAACGCCGCTCGAAACATCCAGTGATAGCGCGAGATAACTTACCGCTCCCAGCGAAACAGCGCGCACAACATTTCTGGCAGCGACTTCATACGTCATACTTCCACCCCAAAAGCCCACAAGCAGGTCCCCGCTCGTTCTAACTTCCGAAGTGAAAACAGCGAGTAGAAGCTATCTAAGGTGATGCTGCGTGCGCACAGCGGATTGCATCAGTGGCGATAGAGCAACACCGCACTTTCTAACTGTTCTAAATTCCTGCGCGAAGATTTTTCGGACACACGTTTCAACGAATGAATTTCGTTCGTACGATTCGACACGCCATCACGCTTTGAATCTTTCTAATTTTTATCAGTTCTAATTTGTTGCGTGACCGTCAAACGCGACGGATGACCATCATCACTGCGGCCTTGCATGTGTTCAAACGTTTCAATCCAACAGGTTGCGCAGGCTCCGCATGAAGACTCTCGCACCAATTTCAATGAGCTCATCGGGAAAATCATAGTTCGGCTCGTGCAGGCTGGGGTGCTGCTCCCCTGCTCCAAGGAAGAACATCGCGGCCCTGGATCGCGCGTTGAATCGTCCAAAATCCTCGGACCCCCGCATCGGAAGGCCTTGCGCGGAATGTCGCACGTTTTCTGCATCGAGCGCGGCTTTTAGATGCACAACTGCCTCCGCATTGTTCAGGCAGTGACTGAAAACGTCGCGATAGGTGATTCTGACCTTAAGTCCCTCGCTCGCCGCCACGCGTTGCACCAGATCTTCCGCCTGCTGACGTATCAGCTCCATCGTCGAATCGGTCAGCGTCCTCAGCGTCACCCAGAGTTCAGCCTGACCGGGCGAGATGCCGAATGCCGGCTCGCCCAGCCTTGCATGGGTAACCGTCACCATCGAAAACGCTTGATCCAGAGCACCACCCCGTCCCAACGCGGTGATTTCGTTCAACAGCGTTGCGATGGCCCGTTGCGGCGAAACGCCGAACTCGGGGCTGGAGGCATGCGCGGTCCGCCCGGTCAGAACGATCTGCATTCCGCGCGACGCACAATTGACGAGACCTTCGGCAATTGAAACCTGCCCGAGCGGAAGGCCCGGCAAATTGTGCAACGAGAAAACAAAATCCGGCCGCACCTCATCGAACTTCGCATCGGCAAGGACCGCCGCGGCACCGGAGCCATCCTCTTCAGCCGGCTGGAACAGCAGCATGGCCCGTCCCCGCTTCGGCCGCTGCCGACCCAGGCCCCGCGCGACCGCCGCCAGGATGGTCATGTGTCCGTCATGCCCGCAGAGATGCGCTTTGCCCGGCACCAATGACCGATACGCCAGCTCCGAGGTCTCCTGTATCGGCAATCCATCCAGCTCCGCTCGAAGCATGATTGTCGGGCCGGGCGCGTCCCCCTGATAGATTCCGAGCACGCCATGGCCGCCAAGCCCTGCAACGACCTTGTCGGCGCCGGCTGCATGGAGCAGCGCCTGCACGGCCGCCGCGGTCTTTTCTTCCTGCCCCGACAATTCGGGTTTACTGTGAAGTTCCCGGCGCCATGCCATCAGCTCGGTCAGATCGTGTTCAGTCAGGAACATGGGCAGCTCTTGCTATTGATATTTGGCGAGACAGACCAGACTTGACCATCGATGATTACATGATCAGCGAGGCAGCATACATTCAGATGTTTCCTTGCAGATGTTTTCCTAAAGCGACCACAAGACATTCGCTATCGATGGCGGGTAGCGCCTCGGGATCAAGGATCGCCTCCTGCAAGGCGGTTGAAGCTATTCGTGAAGATGGACTTCCCCTATGAAGAAGATCGGATTTCTCTCCTTTGGTCATTGGACCGCTTCTCCACAATCCCAGACACGCTCAGCCGCCGACACGCTCCTGCAGTCGATCGACCTCGCCGTTGCGGCCGAGCAGTTGGGTGCGGACGGCGCTTATTTCCGCGTCCATCACTTCGCCCGCCAGCTCGCCTCCCCCTTTCCCTTGCTGGCTGCCGTCGGCGCCAAGACCAGCCGAATCGAGATTGGCACGGCCGTGATCGACATGCGCTATGAGAACCCGCTCTACATGGCGGAAGATGCCGGTGCGGCCGATCTCATCTCCGGCCAACGTCTGCAGCTCGGCATCAGCAGAGGATCGCCCGAGCAGGTGATCGATGGGTGGCGGTATTTCGGCTTTCAGCCGGCCGATGGTGAAAGTGATGCCGACATGGGTCGGCGCCACGCAGAGGTCTTCCTGGACCTCTTGCGCGGCCGGGGTTTCGCGCAACCAAATCCCCGGCCCATGTTTCCCAACCCGCCCGGGCTGCTGCGTCTCGAGCCGTATTCCGAAAGCCTTCGCGAGCGGATCTGGTGGGGTGCCGGTTCGAATGCCACGGCAATTTGGGCGGCAAAGCTCGGCATGAATTTGCAGAGTTCGACGCTCAAGAGCGACGAGACTGGAGAAGCCTTCCACATCCAGCAGGCCGCTCAGATTCGGGCATACCGTGCTGCCTGGAAAGAGGCCGGCCATGCACGAGAGCCGCGGATCTCGGTCAGCCGCAGCATCATCGCACTCGTGAACGACCGCGATCGCGCGTATTTCGGACGCGGCGGCGAAGGTGAAGACCAGGTCGGATTCATCGACGAAAGCACACGGGCAATTTTCGGGCGCAGCTACGCTGCCGAGCCGGATGCGCTGATCGAGCAACTAAGAGCGGACGAGGCGATTGCCGAAGCCGATACCCTCCTCCTGACCGTCCCCAATCAACTCGGGGTCGAGTACAACGCCCATGTAATCGAAGCAATTCTCACTCACGTCGCACCCGCTTTGGGATGGCGTTGAGCCGCTCTCTTTTAGAGTAAGCGCCACGCTGATGTTGCAGTCGTGGGGAGGCGCGCGATTGACAGCCCTTTCAAATTGAAATTATGGTGAACATGACGGTTCTCCTTCGGGAGATCAAAAGGGAATACGGTGCGGGGATTTCCCCAACGCCGTGGCTGCCCCCGCAACTGTAAGCGGTGAGCCTTCGCCAAATGCCACTGGGCCTGCGGGCCTGGGAAGGCGGCGATAGGCAACGACCCGCAAGCCAGGAGACCTGCCGTCAGTCGTGGTCACACGCGAGCACATTGGGCGGGGTGTCCTGGTGGGTGTTGAGCCGTTCTCTCCTCGAGACAGCGGCCAAACAGCGTTCGCGGTGACGTGCCACGTTATCGCGAGCTATACTGATGAATTCCCATACCATCTTCGCGCCGCGGCACCGCCGGGCGTTTCTCAGCTCGATTGCATTCTCCTGCCTGCTTTTTCCCGCTGATGGCTGGGCACAATCCGGAAGGCCGAACCAGACGCTCGACCCCGTGGTGGTGCATCCGTCGGCAACGCCGGCGAATGCCCGCAGCGTCCGACGCGGCGCTGCTAGCCGCGCCGCGCGTCTCCGCCAGCAACGCAACGTGGCAGTCCACGGCGCTACGCCGGTCGCCACGCCGACAGGTCCGGCCTTCGCCGCACCGACGCTCAACCTCACCGGCACCAGCACGGCTGGCAGCCGGCTCGGCCTGACGCGGCTGCAGACCCCCGCCAGCGTGGAGGTGATCTCGGCTGAAACCATCGCCGAGCGCGGCCAGCAGAATATCCTCGACGCGGTGACGCAAAACGCCACCGGCTTCACGGCGAGCCCGGCACCCGGCAATGGCGGCGTCTCGTTCAATACCCGCGGCTTCACCGGCCTCGGGTCCGTGATGACGTTGTATGACGGCACCCAGCTTTATATCGGTGCCGGCACGGTGACGTTTCCGTTCGACACCTGGTCGACCGAGCGCATCGAGGTGCTGCGCGGCCCTGCGTCGGTGATGTATGGCGCCGGCGCGGTCGGCGGCGCCATCAACGTGGTTTCGAAACTGCCGTTGTGGGTCCCTCGCAACCAGGCCGAGGTCTCGCTGGACAGCAACCTGACGCGGCGAATTGCCGTGGATAGCGGCGGGCCGGTCAGCAAGGGCGTCGCGTATCGGATCACCGCCGCCGGCAATCTGTCGGACGGCTGGGTCGATCGCGACAACACCTCAAATGTCGCACTTCGTGCCGTAGTCCAGATCAGGCAGAACGAAGACGTCACCTGGACGCTGTCCACGGACTACGGCGACCGCAATCCATCGCGGTACTTCGGCACGCCGTTGATGAACGGCAAGCTCGATGAACAGCTACGATTCAAGAACTACAACGTCAGCGACAGCCACATCCGCTACCAGGATAGCTGGAACCAGGTGAAGACCGAATGGCAGGTCGCTGATGGAATCTCGATTCAGAACACGCTCTACTATCTGAGCTCCAAACGACACTGGAACGACGTCGAAAGCTATACCTATAATCCCGCCACCAGCCTGATCAATCGAAGCAGTTACATCGAGATTTTTCACGATCAGCAGCAGTTCGGCAATCGCACGGATGCGAAACTCCGCGGACATGTCCTTGGCATGGTCAATGAGTTCGTCGCGGGCTTCGACATCAACAGCATCAATTTTACTCATACCAACAATTCGCCCTATGGCGGCTTGTCATCCGTCAACCCGTTCAACTTCGTTCCAGGCGTATTCAACAGCCCGAACGCCACGGTTCCCGGCTTTGGCAGCGTGACCAACCAATACGCGCTGTTTGCCGAGAACAGACTGTCGGTCACCGAGCAACTATCCTTGATTGCCGGCATCCGTCAGGATGAGCCGACAATCACACGCACCGACTATGTCTCGCCCGCCAACAGCTTCGAAAAGTCGTTCTCCGCTACGACCTGGCGCGCGGGTGCGGTCTATACGCCCGTCAAGGATCTCGCTTTCTATGGCCAGTACTCCACCGCGGTCGATCCGGTCGGCGGGCTCATCTCGCTGTCCGCCGCAAACAAAAATTTCGACCTGGCAACCGGCAAGCAGATCGAGATCGGCGTCAAGCAATCGTTCTGGGGCGGCCGCGGCGAATGGACTCTGGCCGGCTATGAGATCGTGAAGAACAACCTGCTCGCACGCGATCCCAACATTCCGTCGCTGACCGTTCAGGTCGGCCAGCAATCATCGCGTGGCGTCGAAGCATCGGTCGGCCTCTTGCTCGACTATGGCTGGCGAATCGAAGCCAACACGGCCTTCCTGCGCGCGAAGTATGACGACTTCGTGCAGGCGGTCGGCGGCGCAAGCGTGAACTATGCCGGCAACGTGCCTGTCAATGTGCCGCAGAACGTCTCCAATATCTGGGCGACATGGGCCTTTGCACCGAACTGGTCGGCCAATGCGGGCGTGCAGATCGTCGGCAAGACCTTTGCGGACAATGCCAACACGGTCACTCGTCCGGCCTATAACATCGTCAATGCCGGGGTGCAGTGGAAGCCCGATCTCAACACCACCGTGTCATTCCGCGTCTACAATCTCTTCGATGAGATTTACACGACGTCGGGCGGCACCACTCAATGGCTGCTCGGAATGCCTCGCACGGCTCAGCTCGCCGTCAACGTGAAGTTCTGAGCGTGTCACGCACCCTGAAACGCACGCTCCGGCGGTGGCTGTATATCGGCCACCGCTGGGTCGGCATCATCACCTGCCTGTTCTTCGCCATGTGGTTCATTTCCGGCGTCGTGATGATGTGTGTCGCGTTTCCCGGCCTTTCCGACAAGGAAAGGCTGGCAGCGCTTCCCGATATCCGATGGGAGAAAGTGGCGTTGTCGCCGGACGACGCAATGAAGAAGGCTGGCGTCACCCGCTATCCGCGCGATCTCCGGCTTTCGATGCTGGCCGACGAGCCCGTGTATCGCATGACTGCCTGGGACGGCACGCGGCAGGTGATCTCTGCCGCCGATGGCCGCGCCATCACCAACCTCTCCGAAGGACAGGCGCGGGCGATCGCGCAATACCACCCCGCGAGCAAAACACCGCAGCTCGAAGAGATCGTTGATCGCGACCAATGGAGCGTGACTGCCCGTTACGATCCGCTGCGACCGCTTTATCTGATTGCGCTCGGCGACGATGCCGGTACCAAGCTCTATGTCTCCTCGCACTCCGGCGAGATCACGCTCGACATACCGACCATTGCGGCGAAGCTGCCAACGCTGCAATTCGGCGCGACTGAAGCGCGTTTCGTCTGGCTCGATGGCAGCCCGATGATCATCGTTGCATCACGTGATGGCACGCAGACGCCACTGGATGTGACATCGGGCGAATTTGCAAAGCTTTCGCAGGATCGCCTCTGGACTGCCTCAGCAAAACTGCTGCCGCATGCTCGCATCACGGAGCGATTGACCCTCAAGGAATACGACGCTTACTGGTATGCCCATCATCATGACCGCGAACTGCCGGTGTTGCGTGCGGTGTTTGATGATGACGCAAAGACGTGGTTTCACATCAGCCCGGTCACCGGCGATATCATCGGCCGCGTGGACAGCAGCCGGCGCACATATCGCTGGCTGTTCAACGCGCTGCACAGTTTCGATTTTCAACTGTTCCTGAAGTACCGCCCGGCTTGGGACATTGTGGTGTGGCTGCTGTCGATCCTGGGCGCTATCGTCTCGGTGAGCGGCGTCGTTATCGGCTGGCGCTACCTGCGCGACTAAAGCGAATCCGCTCCGCTGGGCTGAACTCCGGAGTTACCGTTGCATCAAAGCGACAATCCAGTTTGCTGGCGGGATGATATCGACGCTTTGGCGTTCGAGCCGGACAACCATCGCGGCTTCTGCATGGTGCATCGGCTGGCCTTTCGAACGCTACTGCAGTTTTTTCCGGAGCCTGATGATTGCCTGGCCTTTTTTCGCAACCAGGAGCGCGCCTTCCGTGCCGCGGCGGCGGCCAAAATTGCTCGAAGAGAAATTGCGCGCGGGGTCAATTTTCACCTCACCAGCCGGGACGTAATCGAACAAATGGGCAATTAGGGGTCGCGAAAGACATTCGTTTCCGCTAGAAATGCCTGCTTCCTTGGAGAACCGTCATGCAACAGACTCGTACCGCTGCCAGCTTGCCGATCGCCAGTCATGACCTGAGCGTGGTCTACCAGGCAGCTCTCGCCATGGCTCTCGGTCTCTTCATCGTGGGGTTCGTCGGTTTCTCCCATATCGATGCCGTCCACAACGCCGCGCACGACGTCCGTCATTCGAATGCGTTTCCCTGCCACTGATTTGCGATGTCGATTTTTCGTTCGATTGTCTTTTCCGCGGTCTTGAGCGGACTGATCGGCGGTGCCGCGGTCACTGTCCTGCAATACTTCAGCACCGTCCCGCTGATCCTCAAAGCCGAAACCTACGAACACCAGGCGCCGGAAGCCGGTGTCAAGCCGACGGGCGAATCCACCAAGGGGCATGCGCCCCATAATCACGCCTCTCACGAACATGAGGCCACCGCTTGGAAACCAGCCGAAGGATTGCAGCGCAACGGCCTGACGGCTGCCGCCAATATTCTCACGGCAATTGGATTTTCGCTCTTGCTGGCCGGCTTCTATGCCATGCGCGGCGGCGTAGACCGGCACGAAGCACTGTTGTGGGGGCTAAGCGGCTTTGTGGTCTTCACCGCCGCGCCGGGGCTTGGATTGCCGCCCGAGCTCCCGGGCGCACCGGTCGCCGCCCTGGGGGCACGTCAGCTTTGGTGGACCATGACCGCACTGGCAACTGCCCTCGGCATGGGTCTCATTTTTCTGCATCGCGCCGTCTGGGCCACCGTACTGGGATTTTGCCTGGTCGTCTCTCCACACCTGGTTGGCGCGCCACAGCATGCCGGCGCGCATAGCGACGTTCCCGATGCGCTCTCGCATCAGTTCGTGGTCTCCGTGACCATTACGAGCCTGCTGTTCTGGGCGTTGCTTGGTTGCCTCACCGGTGTTTTTTTTCACAGGTTCTCCGCACGATCGTCCGGAGCCTCGTCGTAAGCGAGTCGACGCCAATGGTTGCGTCGGATGTCGCTCTGTGCTTCGTTCCATCCGTCATCGGTGCCTTCGTAGAAGGTGAAACGGGAATGCGGTGCGGGGAAACACCCCCAATGCCGCAGCTGCCCCCGCAACTGTAAGCGGCCATTCTCAGTCCAACATAGCCACTGAACCTGCATTGGTTTGGGAAGGCGGACTGGGAGACGACCGCGAGCCAGGAGACCGGCCGATGACCAAGCTCAACTCGTTCGACGGTGGGTCGAAGGAAAGGTGGTCATGGGATTCTGTAGGTTTGCCGCGGGCTTCGCCGCGTTATTTGGCCTGTTTGGCCTTCCTGAAGAGGCGATCGCCCAGTCGGGTCCGCAGAAACTTCCAGAGGTCGTGGTCGAACCCAAGCCGTCGGCCAAGCCGGCCAAGCCCGTTCGCCGAACGGACAACGCAGCGCGCACGAGGCAGGCTGTGCCGGCAAGGCCCGATTCCTCGCCACCGCAACCGTCCGAATTGGTGATCACACCGGACCGAACGCCGGAGCCGCTCAGCCGTACAGGAAGCGCCGTTAGCGTCGTCAACAAGGAGACGATTGCAACTACCAATCCGGGGTCCCTGGTCGATGCTTTGCGAACCGTTCCGGGCCTCGACATCACCGAAAGCGGCGGCCCCGGCGCGATGACGAGCATCCGGTTGCGCGGCGCCAACACCGGTCAGACCCTGGTGATGATCGATGGCATTCGTGTCAACGATCCAACCGCCGCCAGCGGTGACTTCGATTTCGCGATGCTCATGCCGAGCTCCATCGAGCGAATCGAGGTGTTGAAGGGGCCGCAAAGTGCGCTCTACGGCTCGGACGCGATCGGCGGTGTCGTCAACATCATCACCAAGAAGGGCGGCGGCCCCGCCCAATTCAACGTCCGCGCCGAGGGCGGAAGCTATGGCACTGCCGCCACCAGCGGATCGGTGACAGGCTCCGCCGGTCCGTGGTCATATGCTCTTGCCGCTGGCGGACAACACAGCAACGGCTTCTCGCGTTTTGGTTATCGCATTCCGGCACTTGAGGCCAAGTATGGCCCGCTCGAGCGCGATGGCTTCGATCGCGTCGGCGGCTCGGCGCGCATCGGCTACGACGCCGGAGAAGGTGTGCGGCTGGAATCCGGAATTCTCTCCTCGTTCACGCGATCGGCATACGATGCGGCGACCGGCGCATTTCCCGACACGCCTTCAAGCGCCACGCGTCTGCTCCAGCAGGTTTGGGGACGCGCCTCTTTCGATACGCTCGACGGAATCCTGAACCATAGCTTCAACGTGTTCGAGACTCACATCGACCGCTCCTTCAACGAGGTAAGCTACAAGATCAACAAACTGCCGCAGAACACGACATCGACAATTTCCGATTACGTCGGCAACAGTGTCGGCGCCGAATACCAGGGCAACCTGAAAATGGGGCCGCTGGGATCGCTTATTTTTGGCTCCAGAACACAACACGAAACCGCAAACACCTATGCTACCAAGCTGCTCCCGATTCCTGGGCCGCAGAGGCCGCAGCTCGCGGGAACGCAAGACACCAATTCGGTGTTTGCGCTATGGCAATTGCCGATCGGCGAGCGGCTGAACATCAGCCTTGGCGGGCGGGTCGACGATGTCGTCGACGTCGCCCGTTTCGAAACCTGGCGCGCGACCGCGGCCTACACGATTGCCGAAACCGGCACCAAGCTGCGTACCAGCGCCGGCACCGGGGCCAAGGCGCCCACCCTCTATCAGCTCTACGCACCAACTTACGGCAATAGTTCGCTCAGTCCCGAGCAGAGCTTCGGATATGACGCCGGAATAGACCAAACCCTGTTCAACGGGAGACTGACACTGTCGGTCACGGCGTTCGCCAACAAATTTTCCAACCTGATCGAATTTTCGATCGATGCCGCCAATCCCCTTGGGCACTATGTCAACGTCACCCGCGCCGAGACCTCCGGCATCGAATTCGGGTCGGATCTTGTTCTCCTGCCAGGGTATCTGAAGCTGAAGACCGCCTACACCCATCTGCATGCCGTCGACCTCAGGACCAATCTCACATTGCAACGCCGTCCTTCCGATGTGGCCCGGCTTGCACTGGCCATTACGCCCACCGACAAATGGCTCATTGAGCCGCGCGTGCTCACTGTCTCCAAACGCTACAGCGGCGCCAACGAAACCAACCTGCTCGATCCCTATACCCGGGTCGATCTCTATACCGAATACAAGATCGATTCCGTCTGGAAGGTTTTCGCGCGGGGCGAAAATATCCTGAACGAGCATTACCAGGAGGTGTTCAACTTCGGCACCACGGGTCCTGCAGTCTATGCCGGGGTTAACGCGACATGGTGAGTCAATCTGCAACGAAGCCGCCATACGCCATCACGGTCGGTCTTGTCGTACTGGTCGCGCTGCTGGCGCTGGTTTCGCTTGGAACGGGGCCTGTCAGGCTTTCGCCAGCCACGGTCGTCGATGCCTTGTTCGGCGGAGGCAGCGACGCGCAGCAGACGATTATTCGGGAAATTCGCCTGCCACGGGCCATCCTCGCATCGGCGATCGGCGCAGTGCTCGGATTGTCCGGCGCAGCCCTGCAAGGCCTGTTGCGCAATCCATTGGCTTCGCCATCGCTATTCGGCGCACCACAATCGGCGGCTTTCGGTGCGGTTCTGATGATCGCACTGGGATGGGCGGACGTCCGTTCCTATGCGCTGCCGGTGGCCGGCATTGCCATGGCGTTTGTGTCGGTGTTCGTCCTGCTCAGCATCGCCGGCCGTAACGCCGGATTGCTGCTGCTCATTTTGGCAGGGTTGGCGATCTCCAGCCTCGCGGGCGCGGCAACCGCTTTGACAATGAACCTGTCACCTAATCCGTTCACCAGCCTGGAAATTGCGTTTTGGCTGCTTGGCTCCCTGGAGGATCGCAGTTTTCGCCATGTTATGCTGGCCATGCCGTTTATTATGGCTGGCGCAATCTTGTTGTGGAGTCAACGCAGCGCCTTTCGTGCGCTCAGCCTTGGAGAGGAGACCGCGCAGAGCCTTGGCATCGATGTGACACGGGTGCGGCTCCTGGTCATCACCGGCGTCGCGCTGGGAGTCGGCGGAGCGGTCGCCGTTTCCGGTACCATCGGCTTCATCGGCCTTGTCGCGCCGCACTTGATGCGGCCGGTGGTCGGATACGACCCGGCGCGATTGCTGCTGCCGAGCGCACTGACCGGCGCGGCGCTCCTGACCGCGGCCGACATTGCCGTGCGGATCATTCCCTCGAACACCGATATCAAGGTCGGCGTCCTCACCTCTGTCATCGGCGTACCATTCTTTCTCTATCTGATCGTGCGTGAGCGCCGGGCATTAGCTGGAGGGGTTGCATGAACGGCGCACTTCTCAGGGTTGACAACCTTGGCGTGACCCTGTCCGGCCGTGCCGTGCTGGAGGACGTCTCGCTGTCATTTTCAAGCCGGCACCTCGTGGCACTGGTTGGTCCGAACGGCGCCGGCAAGACCACGCTGCTGCGGGCGCTCGCTGGATTGGTGCGGTCGACGGGTACCGTCGAGGTCGGCGGCGACCTGTTGTCGTCGCTGCCGTTGCGCGAACGCGCCAAGCGTTTTGGTTATCTTCCGCAGGGACATGTAGTGCATTGGCCGCTGCAGGTAAGAGACATCGTCGCGCTCGGACGTTACCCACGTGGTGCGACCGATCCGGCACGCCTTTCATCGGATGACGAAATTGCCATAACTCGCGCGATGCAGGCGACCGAAATCATGACGCTCGCAGCGCGTCGCGTTACCGAGCTCTCGGGAGGCGAACGTAGCCGCGTCGCGCTCGCCAGGGTGCTGGCGGGCGAGGCGCCGGTCCTGCTGGCGGATGAGCCGACGGCTTCCCTCGATCCTCGTTTTCAGATCGACGTAATGAAGAATCTTCGTAGAACGGCCGACCGCGGCGTTCTGGTGATCGTGGTCACCCACGATCTCGCGCTTGCCGCGCGGTTCGCCGACACCATTCTTGTACTGTCGAACGGCCGCCTCGTCGCGCAGGGCACACCGGAGCAGGCGTTATCCGAAGCCGTCATGGCCGATGTGTTCAAGGTGACGGCATATCGTGCCGACTATCGGCGCGAACACGTGATCGTGCCATGGACCGGTGTTGAGCGATGAATTGGCTACTCGCCCCTGGCGAAGGCAGCGGACAGGCGATGGAGACCAGCTTCATCGGGCGGCAGGCCAAATCGAAGCAGATCCTCATGCCGTTCAAAGCAGCGGCACCAGATATGTTGCCGAGCCAACGTAGCATGCCATTTCAGAGCATCCCGATGACGCGCAAGACGGAACAGCGACGTACCGCCCACGACTTCGAAACCGGCCCTCGCCAGGACATCATCGAGCTTGTTCGCCTGGCGCTTCAACCTGTCGCGCGCGCCGTCGGCCCATTGCCGATCCGCCAGCGCAAGGACGCCGATATGCAATGCCGGACCGGAGCAAGACCACGGCCCCAGTGCGGCGATGATGCGCTGCACGATGTTGGGCGAGCCAACGGCGAAGCCGAGCCGCAGTCCGGCAAGGCCGTAGAACTTGCCGAACGAGCGCAGGATCACAATCGGCAGTCCTTTGCACATTGCGACGGCACTTACGGTGGGTTCGACGTCGGCAAACGCCTCGTCCAGAACGAGCCAGCCTCCACGATCGCCCAATTGGGCAGCGAGCCGGACAATCGCGTCGGGGTTGACGACACGTCCATCAGGATTGTTCGGATTCACGATGACGGCGTGGCGCACGGCTTCAGGCAGCTTGCCGGAATCATCCCATGCGACGACCTCGTGTCCTGCCAGCTGCCACGTCAACGCATGCTCGCCATAGGTCGGTCCCATGATCGCGACCGGTCCAGGGGCAGCCAGCCTTGGCATCCATTGGATCAGCGCCTGCGTTCCCGGGGCGCTTGTGATCTCGACCCCGCCGGGCACCCGATAGGCTGTGCGGGCGACCGCGATGAGGTGGTCCTGGTCGACCCGCGAGGGCAAGCGTTGCCAAACAGCGGGGGGCAGGTCAGATGGTATCGGCCATGGCCACGGGTTGATCCCCGTCGACAGATCGAGCCATTGCTGCGGCGTGCCGCCATGGCGCGCTATCGCCTCCGTGAGATCGCCTCCATGTACTATCGACAACAAATGCCAATGCCTCAATCGACGCGCGCAACGATTTGCAACGTGCTCCTCGCGGTGACGATGTTTATGGCAATCGGCTCGCAAAATAAAGCTGCTGCCGCCGAACTTCCGCGCATCGCGTCGATTAACCTCTGTACCGATCAATTGCTGGTGGCGCTTGCCGATCCTGCGCAAATTCTCGGTCTCAGCCCCTATGCGCGCGATCCCGTTCGCTCCTGGGATGCCGCCAAGGCCGCGCAATTTACTCCATTGTCGGGCGGAGCCGAGGATGTGCTGGTTTTAGATCCAGATGTCGTGGTGTCCGGCCGCTTCACCAAGCGCGCCACACGCGAACTGCTGAAGGAGAAGGGCTTTCGCGTCGTCGAATTCGACGTTGCCCGCTCCCTTGACGATGTGAAGAAGCATATCCGCCAAATGGGAGAGCTGGTGCAACATCCGGATCGGGCGGCGCGCGAGATCAGCAAGCTCGATGCGGCGGTCGCTCATGTCCGGGAGGTCGCATCGCGCAAATCCTACCGGGTGCTGGCGGTGTCGAGACGCGGCTGGGTCGCCGGCAGCGATAGCTTGACAAGCTCACTGCTCAGGACCGTCGGCTTGAATAACGCCGCGGGCGAGCTGGGCAACAGAACGGGAGGCTTCGCCTCGCTGGAGGCCATCGTCAGCTTGAAGCCGGACTTTCTCCTGGTTTCCAGCAACAGCGATTTTGTCCAGGACGAAGGTGGGGCGTTTCTGCTCCATCCCGCGCTCGATCGGTTCTATCCCGCGACGAAACGGATCGTGATCCCGGAAAAGCTGACCGTTTGCGGCGGGCTTACATTGATTGATGCGCTGGAACGCCTCGCCTCCGAGCTTGAGCGCGTGACCCGCTGATGCTGATCTGGGGTGACACGCTCTTCGTGGTCATCGCAGCCCTGGCGTTCGATGCCTTTATCGGCGATCCCGATTGGCTTTGGCGGCGGTTGCCGCATCCGGTAACGTGGTTCGGGGCCCTGATCGCCATGCTGGACCGTCTGTTCAATCGCGACGCCTGGCCGCCGTCGCTGCGCAAGATTTCCGGCATTGCCACCATCGCAGTGCTGGTCGCGATTGCCGGGATTGCCGGCTTTTTTCTCACCGAGATGACGCGTTACGTCACGGGCGGAAACGTGATACTTGCGCTCGTCGCATCGATCTTCATCGCGCAGCGCAGCCTCTACCAACACGTCAGCCGGGTACGCTTGGCTTTCACATCCGACGGGCTCGCCGGCGCCCGCATCGCGGTTTCGATGATCGTGGGACGAGATCCCAATCAACTCGATGAAGCCGCAGTAAGCCGCGCGGCGATTGAATCGGCCGCGGAGAATTTTTCGGACGGCATCGTCGCACCGGTATTCTGGCTGGCGCTGTTGGGGCTGCCCGGGCTCCTCGCCTACAAGGCCATCAACACTGCGGATTCGATGATCGGTCACCGCTCGGAGCGCTATCGGTGGTTCGGCTGGGCCGCGGCGCGGCTCGACGATCTCGTCAATCTCGTTCCGGCCAGGTTGTCCGGACCGTTGATCGCCATCGTTGCCCCGGTAGCGAACGGATCGGCCGCAACGTCATTCCAGGTGATGATCCGCGATGCGGCCTATCACCGGTCGCCGAATGCCGGGTGGCCAGAAAGCGCGATGGCTGGCGCGCTCGGGATCGCGCTCGCCGGGCCGCGCCGCTACGCCGAAGGTCTCGTCAACGACCCCTTTCTCAACGCCGGTGCGCGCGAGGCGGCCACGCCCGATGATATCAGGCGCGCGCTGGATTTGTTCGTCGCAGCCTGCCTGCTGCAGGCGGCGATCTATGCCACGCTCGCGCTGCTGCTCTGACGGCTATGGGCAATCTTCAAGATCTGATCGATGTCCAAATGCATTTCCAGATGATCGGCCAGCGCGTCAAGAGCCGCTTCGATCTGCGCCTCATAGGCGAGACTTGACGCGATCCCCAGATCAGCCAGCCACTTCTTGCGAAAAGTGTCCCCCGTGAACAGGCCGTGGACATAGGTACCCTCCACGCGCCTATCAGCGGATATCGCGCCATCCGGCCGGCCGTCGATCATGATCAGCGGCCGCTCGCAGTCACGTCCTTCGCTGCGGCCGAGATGGATTTCGTACCCCTCGACATCAGCACCTGTGGTGCAATGGGTACCCCGGACCAGCGTGGTCGATTTGTCGGCACTCATCACGGTTGCGATATCGAGCAAACCAAGGCCCTCGACAATGCCGGGCGCGCCGTCGACGCCTTGGGGGTCGGCGATGGTCTTGCCGAGCATCTGATAGCCGCCGCACAGACCAAGCACGCGACCACCGCGACGGACATGCGCCTTAATGTCGATGTCCCATCCCTGCGCGCGCAGAAACGCGAGGTCCCCGATCGTTGATTTGCTGCCGGGCAGGATGATCACGTCGGCATTGCCAGGGATCGCTTCGCCTGGCCGGACGAAGATCAGCTTCACGTCGGGCTCCATGCCCAGGGGATCAAGGTCGTCAAAATTCGCAATTCTCGCGAGTACCGGCACCGCGATAACGCGCGTGGACGACGATGCGTTGATACGGTCGAGGTCGACCGCGTCCTCGGCGGGCAGCCAGGCCGCCTGCGGCAACCATGGCACGACACCAAGGGACGGCCAGCCGGTCAGGCGCGTCACCGCGACGCGACCCTGATCGAACAGACTTACATCGCCGCGAAACTTGTTGATGATGAAACCGCGTACACGCGCCCGCTCCTCAGGCTCGAGCACAAGGTGCGTGCCGGCGAGGCTCGCGATCACGCCACCACGATCGATATCGCCGACGAGTGCCACCGGAACGTTGGCTGCTGACGCAAACCCCATATTGGCGATGTCGCCGGGGCGAAGGTTGATCTCCGCAGGGCTGCCGGCGCCTTCCACCAGAACAAGGTCGGCGTGATCGGCGAGCAGCGAAAAGCTCTCCAGCACCGCCGGCAACAGCGCCGCCCTTTTATCGAGAAAGCTCTTCGCGCGAAGCGTACCCCAGCGTTTGCCCTGAACGATGATCTGGGCGCCGGTATCGGTCTCCGGTTTCAGAAGCACAGGGTTCATATGCACGCTCGGCGGCATCCGCGCGGCGCGGGCCTGCACCGCCTGGGCTCGCCCGATCTCGCCGCCATCCACCGTAACAGCGGCATTGTTTGACATGTTCTGCGGCTTGAACGGCGCCACCTTCAAGCCACGCCGTACCAGCGCCCGCGCCAGACCCGCCACGATCGTCGACTTTCCGGCATTGGAGCCGGTTGCCTGGATCATCAACGCAGGCGTACGCGTGTTCATCAGAACTCGATGCCTTTCTGGCCTTTGATCCCGGCGCGAAATGGATGCTTGACCAGCGTCATTTCGGTGACGAGGTCGGCCATCTCGATCAGCGCCGGCTTGGCGTTGCGGCCGGTGACGACGACGTGCTTGTCCGCCGGCTTCTCGTCGCGGAGGAATTTCAGGACCGATTCGAGATCGAGATAGTCATAGCGCAGCACAATGTTGAGCTCGTCCAGCAGCACCAGGCGATGGCGATCGTCGCGAATCATCTCCTTGGCACGCTCCCAGCCGGCGGAGGCGGCCGCGATGTCCCGCTCGCGATCCTGTGTGAGCCAGGTGAAGCCCTCTCCCATGATGTGGAGCGTCACCAGATCCGGGAACGTCCTCAGAAGCTGCGCTTCGCCGGTGTTCCACTCCGGCGATTTGGTGAACTGTACGATACCCACGGGAAAGCCGTAGCCGATATGGCGAAAGACCATGCCCAGCGCCGCTGAAGTTTTTCCCTTTCCTGCGCCGGTATGGACGATCAGCAAGCCCTTTTCGCCGGTTTTGGTCGTCATGATCTTGTCGCGCGCTGCCTTGTGCTTTTGCGCCTTCTCCTTGTGGCGCGCGTTTTCAGCGTCATGATCGTTCTGCACATTTAAAGGGTCGTTCATGCGATTTCCCGTTGCTGGTTCGGCAGAAGTTCGGCGATCAGATCGCCGGCGCGATTGGAACGTGGCGTCCACAACCCGCGGCGGATCGCCTCGGCAAAGCACGCGGCCGTTTCATGCAAGGCTGCGGGATTGGATACGCGCATGAATTCGCGGACGCCCTCGTCCTCGAGGTAGGCCGCGAACAATTGATCAAAATGATGATTGGCGACGGCATTGGTCGAGGCGGCGAAGCCAAACAGGTAGTCCACGGTAGCGGCGATTTCGAAAGCGCCCTTGTAGCCGTGGCGCATCACACCGCGAATCCACTTCGGGTTTGCGGCGCGGCCACGCACCACGCGGGAGATTTCATGGGACAACGGCCGCGCCAGCGGCGCCTCGGGCCGAGACGTATCGATATGGGCGATGCGCGGCGCGGTGCCGCGCAGGGTCTGCACGGTGGCCGCGAGGCCTCCCATGAACTGGTAATAGTCGTCGGAGTCGAGAACATCGTGTTCGCGGTTGTCTTGCGTTTGCGCGATGAGGTCGGTGTCTTCGAGCCGGTCCGCGAAATCGTCGCGCGCGGCTTCTCCCTCGGTCCTACCGCCGTAGGCGTAGCCACCCCAGGAGAGATAGACGTTGGCGATGTCGGATCGCGTGTCCCAACCCCCCTCGTCCATCAGCGCCTGCAACCCTGCGCCATATGCGCCGGGCTTTGAGCCGAAGACGCGGTAGCTCGCTTGCCGCTCAGCGGCGGCACCGTCGAGGCCGGCGGCTTCGAGCGCAAACCTTTTTGCGCGGACATTCGCGGCAATTGGATTTGCCTCGGCCGGCTCGTCCAACCGAGAAATCGCCCGGATGGCCGACCCAATGAGGTCCATCTGCGTGGGAAACGCGTCCCGGAACAGGCCCGATACACGAAAGGTGACGTCGACGCGCGGACGCTTCAGCTCGGACAGCGGCGTGATCGCAAAGCCAGTCACCCGGCCGGAGATCTCCTCCCACAGCGGGCGCGCGCCGATCAGCGCCAGCGCCTGGGCGACGTCATCGCCGCCGGTGCGCATATTCGAGGTACCCCAGGCCGATAATGCGATCGAACGCGGCCACTCGCCGGCTTCCTGCCAATAGGATTCGACCAGCCGCTCGGCGGAAAGCCGGCCGATGCGCCATGCCGACGGTGTCGGCACCGCACGAACATCGACAGCAAAGAAATTTCGACCGGTCGGCAGCACATCGGGCCGCCCACGCGTCGGAGCGCCGGCAGGACCGGGGCGAATGAAACGGCCATCGAGCCCCGCAAGGAGTGCCTCCATCTCGGCATCCCCGGAGCGGTCAATGGCCGGGCGCAAGGCAATGTCGATCCAGTCCAACACCGCACGCGTAGCCGTCCATGCGGGATCGATGTCGCGCTTGCCGGCGACCAGGGCCAGCGCCAGCGCTTCGATGCGCTCCACCGTGTCGCCAACCGTGCGCCATGGACCATTCCCAAGCCCGGCGAGTTCATTCGGGCGCGCGCCAGCATATTCATCGGCCAGATTGCGTGTCAGCGGATCGAAATCGCCGAGGCCGAGATCGCTCGCCAGTGCGAGATGCAGCGAGGCATCCTGCATTTTCAGATCCGAGCGCGGCAGCCGGGCAATCGATACCAGGAGGTCGTCACGTTGCGGCCCGGAAGGCGCGCGACCGAACACATGCAGGCCGTCGCGGATCTGCATCTCCTTGAGGTCGCACAAATGCGCATCGAGGGCACGCAGCGCCTCCGCCGTTGGGGTGTCCCGGGTGACATTTACGTCGGCATCCAACCGTTGGGCCCGTGCCAGTGACAGGATATCCTCCGCAATTGCATTGGCACGCTTGGGATCGAGATCGGCGGCAAGCGTGAATTCATCGACCAGCGTCTCCAACCGCGCCAGATCATCGTGCAACTCGGCACG
This sequence comes from Bradyrhizobium sp. WYCCWR15520, assembly GCF_056174665.1. NCBI lineage: Bacteria > Pseudomonadati > Pseudomonadota > Alphaproteobacteria > Hyphomicrobiales > Nitrobacteraceae > Bradyrhizobium > Bradyrhizobium sp. WYCCWR15520. The sequence continues at coordinate 90,157 of NZ_JBWBWM010000018.1, read as the reverse complement.
CGTCATGGGGGGCGTCAGGTGATCGACAATCACGGCGCCGGCACGGCGCTTGGCCTGGATACCTTCTCCGGGGTCGTTGACGATGAACGGATAGAGATGCGGCAACCGACCCAGCACGGCTTCCGGCAGGCAATCCTGCGACAGGCCAGTGCTCTTGCCCGGAAGCCATTCGAGATTGCCATGTTTGCCGAGATGAACGACCGCGTGCGCGTCGAACACCCGCCTGATCCACGAATAAAACGCGAGATAGTGATGCGGCGGCGTCAGATCCGGATCGTGATAGCTGCTTTTCGGATCGATATTGTAACCGCGCGCAGGCTGAACGCCGACTATGATGTTGCCGAAACGATGCAGGCCAAGGCGAAACGCACCATCCACGACATGCGGATCCCGCTCGGCGCTACCCCATCGCCCCTCAACCGCGCGCCTTACAGTTTCCGGCAACGCCGCCAAAGCCGCAGAATAGTCCGCCAGCAACCACGTCACGCCGTTTGCGCGCGTGGCGCGCTGCTCGAGCGCATTGGTAGGCCCCTGTTGTAGCAGTTGCATCATGGCGTCCGCGTCGACAGGCGCTTCCGCGGTATTGTACCCTGCCCTTCCCAAGGCATCGAGAACGTCGATCAGGCTTTGCGGCGTATCCAGGCCGACGCCGTTGGCCAGCCGGCCATCGCGGTTAGGATAGTTGGCAAGGATCAGCGCTACCCGGCGCTCGGCCGCCGCTTCACGGCGCAGCCGCACCCAGGCCAACGCCAGATCGGCTGTTGCATCGACCCGATCCCCGAGCGGGCGAAACGCTGTTGGCGTAAATTCGCCTACGCTGTCAACGCGTTCCTTGAAAGCGATGACGTTCGCGAAGATGCGGCCATCGACTTCGGGCAACACGACATTCATGGCGAGATCCCGTGGCGACAGGCCCCGCGTCGAAGCTTCCCACCCGGCCCGGGATATACCGGCCTGCGCCACCTGCAGGATCGGGCAACCTGATGCAGCCAGCACGCCGGCATCGTCGTTCGCGGTCGCCGTCGCAAACGCCGTCGCGTTGATGATGATGTCAGGCGGATAGGCGGCCAGCGCCGTCTGCAAGAACGCTCCTGACCGTCCGTCTTTCAGGCTGGTCACGAACAGGCAGACCGAATTGAGCCCGCGCGCATTGAGCGACTGGCGCAACATATCGATGCCGGCGGTATCGCCACCCGCCACTAGCGCGCGATAGAACATGACGATTGCATTGGGGCGATCGGAACTTGGCGGTTCAAAGCACCAGAACCCCGCTGGAGGCATCGGCCGCGCCTGCGGCGGCGCTTCACCTCTACCGATCAGGTGCGCGGCAAAGCGAAGCGCGAGTTGGGCATTTTCGACGCCGCCTTCGGTGCAATAACGCCATAGCGCGTACGCGCTGTCGCGATCAAGTGTCCCGCGTGCGGCCAGCGACGCGTTCCAATCCATCTCGCCGGGAATACAAGCGAACAGCGAACCTCGACGCAATGCGTCGCTCCGCAGGCTTTCAACGCCGTGCGGCCAGTAGCTTTCGCCCCCCAGCATGCGCAGCACAACGATTTTTGCCTCGCTCAGCGTACGCTCGACAAAGGCATCCACCGACGCAGGATGACCCAACGCCAACAGATTGGTCAGCCGCACCGTGGGAAACCCGTCCGGCATCCCTGCATAAGCGATGCCAAATGCGGCGAGATCGCTGTCCGCTGCAGACAGCACGACGATGTCGGCGGTCTCCTGTCCGAGATCGCGCGCGACATCGCCATCGTCGATGCCGCCTGAGGTGTCGAGCTTGAGGTGCATCTGGCTCTCGCGGACTACTCCACCAACGCCCGTCGCACGGCGGTCCCGTCAAATCCCTTTAGCCCGATCACGACGAGATGCTCGGCCTGCTTCGCGTCCGGCCGGCCGAACACCAGATCGACGCGGCTCCCGACAGCCTGCACCACCACGGGCGCGACCTTGTCCGAAACCCGCGCATGGCCCTTGACGCGCAACACGCCTTCGAGACCGAGCGCGTCGCTGATCCGAGCACGCATCTCGTCGACGCTGAGCGCGATCGACGGCTTGACGACGATGCTGTCGAAATCGTCGTGATCATGTTCTTCTTCCTCGCCGTGATGGCCGGCGCGGGCAGCCACGTCTTTCTCGGCCTCGGCGTTCATTCCGATCAACACCGCGGGCGCCAATGTGCCCATCGAACGCACGACATTGACTCCTGGGCGGAGCGTAGCCTTCAACCGTGCTTCAATATCGGTAAGCGCCATGGGCGATAGCAGGTCGCTCTTCGAGAGCACGACCAGGTCGGCACAGGCCAATTGATCTTCAAACACCTCTTCGATCGGGTCGTCATGGTCGATGGATTCGTCTGCGGCACGCTGGTCTGCGACCGCGTCCTCATCGAGCGTAACCCGACCTTCCGACAGCGCCAGCGCATCGACGACTGTAACGACACCGTCAACCGTGGCACGCGTTTTCACCGCCGGCCATGCGAACGCCTTCAGCAAGGGTTGCGGCAACGCCAACCCTGAAGTCTCGATGACAATGGCATCGAGCGGCTTGTCGCGCCCCAACAGCAGCTCCATTGTCGGAATGAAGTCATCCGCCACAGTGCAGCAGATGCAGCCATTGGTAAGTTCGATGACGTCTCCCGGCGCGCAGGCGTTCGCTGCGCATTCTTCCACGAGGCCGCCGTCGAAGCCAGCGTCGCCGAATTCATTGACGACGACGGCGATGCGACGTCCGTCGGCCTGGGTCAGCAGCGAGCGCAGCAAGGTGGTCTTGCCCGCGCCAAGAAACCCAGTCAGCACGGTAACCGGAACACGCGACATATTTCATTCTCCTTGAGACACTAGCGCTTGAGCCAGAGCGGAAGTCCGGCTGCCATGAACACAACTTGCGGAACGGCGGCGGCGACCACCTGGTTCAGTCGCCCCTGCGCATCACGAAACGCCCGGCCGAGCGGCGTTTCCGGCACCAGCCCAAGACCGACCTCGTTCGAGACAAAAACGACAGGATGCCCTGCGACACCGAGAAATTGCGTCAAACGCTGAGCTTCGACGTCTGGATCGCGCCCAGCGAACATCAGATTTGACAGCCACAAGGTGAGACAATCCACCAGCGCGACGCGATTGCGGCTGGCTTCGCGCGTCAATGCGTCGACCAGCGCTAGCGGCTCTTCAATGGTGATCCAGCCCTCGCCACGGCGGGCGCGGTGCAACGCAATCCGGCTCTTCATCTCCTCGTCGCCGGCGGTAGCCGTCGCGACATAGACCTTCGCCAGCGCGCTGGCGCCTGCAAGCGATTCTGCAAACGCTGATTTGCCGGAGCGGGCGCCACCCAGCACCAAAGTGGTAGCCAGATCCGTCATTTCGGTGCGCGTCCGTCATCCGGTGACCAACGGATGGGAGGCACCCGTGCCACCATGCCCTTTCGCAGCACCTCGGCACGTTCCCGCCAGGGGACCAGACCGAAATCGGATTTTTGGTAGGATTGCACGAATGATACCAGCGCCGCAGCGCCGCTTTCGGTCTGCAGATCGCCAAACAGGAATGTATATCCGTCGGGACTCGTGACCGCGACCGTCGCTGGGCGCTTGCAAACGCTAAGGCATTGCACCGGGCGGACGGCAATGTTGGCGTCCTTCCCGATCGCAGCCTGCACAGCCGCGTACATCTCCGGGCCGACCACAGCAGCGCCGTCCGCCGCCTTGCAGGTGATGCAAACACTCACGACGACGGGCCTGTCAGGCAGGTTGGCCTGCGGCTGTTCGATCAAGGCTTGACCGGCGGGCTCAGTAGCGCTGTCGCGATCCATCAGTTGCTCGTATCATGGCCTTGTGGCCGCGAGCTTTGTTGGGTCGCGCTCGACGGCAAACGGCACCATCGGGCTCGCTCCCGTCCGGTGCACCCCGCCCAGACGCCTCCAAAGCACAGTTCGTGATGGCAGGTCTCCTGGCTCGCGAGTCACTGCCCGTAGCCGCCTTCCCGGGATTTCCCAGTGGCACCGGCGCGGGCTCGTCGCTTACAGTTGCGGGGGCAGCGCCGGCGTTGACGTTTGTCGCACCGGCTTCCCTTTTCACCTTCCTAGGGAAGGACCATCGCCGATGACGCTAACCGCCGAAGATGCCCCGGTCAACGGCGGTTGACCCATCAGCGGAGTTGCGTCAGTTACCGCATTGACAAGAAAGAACCTGATACCCAACGCAGCCGCCGAACCTTTCTAAAGTATAATCAAATACTTGCGGATGTGATTCACGCGCGGATCGACCGCAAGGCGAAACCGCTGCGATCGTTTGGGCCAAACCTAAGTTGATCAACAGATGGCGAGAGATCGATTCGAGGAAATTGGATCTGTGACCTTAGTGCAGGCAGATTCGTCCGTCGCAGGCAGCGTCGCGCAGGTGATTTTTGCGCTCGGTAATCGGCGCGCAGAATGATTGCTGCCCCTCCCCCGCGCGGTCTCATGATAGCTGCTCCCCGATCTGGCAGCGGCAAAACTACTTTGACGATCGGACTTCTCCGTGCTTACCGAAGAAGTGGAATTCGCGTGGCCGGCGCAAAATGTGGACCGGACTATATCGATGCGGCGTTTCATGGTGCCGCTTCCGGCCGGCCTGGCGTCAATCTCGATAGCTGGGCAATGAAACCTGGCCTGATCGCACAGCTTGCAGCCGAAGCTGCGAAGGACAGCGATCTGCTGATCTGCGAAGCGTCCATGGGTTTGTTCGACGGCGTTCCTGTTCAACCCGGTCGCAGCGGTTCATCTGCGGACGTGGCATCTGCGCTCGGCCTTCCCATTGTGCTGGTGCTCGATGTCAGCGCGCAATCGCAATCCGCGGGCGCAATCGTAAAGGGGTTTATGACCTTCGATGAACGGGTGAAAATTGCTGGCATCGTTCTGAACCGCGTCGCCAGCGAAAGGCATCTTCGCCTGGTAAGTGATGGAATTACCAAACTTGCAATCCCCATCCTGGGCAGCTTGCCAAAATCCGACGGCATCGCTCTGCCGGAGCGCCATTTGGGATTGGTACAGGCCGGTGAAACCCCGGAACTGGAAAACAAACTGGACGCAATGGCCGAGTTCGTGGCTCAACACGTGCAGATGGATGAGCTCTTCGGATGCGCGGAAGCGTTTCTTCCCTCGCAGACCGGCTCGTACGCGCCAGCACTGCAGCCACCGGGACAGCGCATCGCGATCGCTCACGACGAGGCGTTTTCATTTACATATCGTCATATCCTGGATGGCTGGCGCAACAGCGGCGCGGAAATACAAACATTCTCTCCGCTTGCTGACGAGCCTCCGCCAGCCGACTGCGATATTTGCTGGCTGCCAGGGGGATATCCGGAGCTTCACGCCGCGCAAATTGCCTCAGCGAGCAATTTTCTTGAGGGGCTGCGACATTTCGCGGCCATCAAGCCCGTTCACGGCGAATGCGGCGGCTACATGATCCTGGGTGAGACCCTGACCGACGCGGCGGGAAAGACCTATCCGATGGCTGGACTTCTCGGCGTTCAAACGAGCCTTTCCAAACCGAAAATGCGTCTCGGCTACAGGGAAGCGCGCCTTGCAGCCTCTGGGTGCCTCGGTCCCCTGGGAAAGAAGCTGAAGGGACACGAATTCCATTATGCTGACGTCACTGCTCATGGCTCGGACGAGCCGTTCGCCTTTGTCACCGATGCTTACGGCAGCGAATTCGCGCCCACGGGAAGCCGCCGTGGCCGGGTGACCGGCAGCTTCTTTCACATCATTGCGGAATCCTGATGCCCGACCCTGACCAGCAAAGCACAGCAAGCCGCGAGCCACTCGCCGGTTCAATCCTTCCGACGTCGATTCCGCCGGTTTTCGATGAACTATTTCGGGCCCAATTTGCGCAGCTTGTCGCGTGGCGTCGTGACGTGAGGCGCTTCCGCGGCGACACGGTCAAGGCCGAGACGATCGATGCCTTGCTGGATCTCGCGCAACTTGCTCCTTCCGTCGGCAACAGCCAACCCTGGAGATGGGTGAACGTCGAAAGCAAAGACGCAAGAGACAGAATCCGAGAGGACTTCGCGCGTTGCAACGCGGAGGCACTTGCTTCTTATGAAGCGGACCGCGCAATCGCTTACGCACGGCTTAAACTGGAAGGGCTGCAGGTTGCGCCCGTGCAGTTTGCCGTGTTTTGCGATCAAAGCACGGATCAAGGAGCTAATCTCGGGCGCCGCACCATCCCGCTGACGCTCGAATACTCGGTCGTCGCCATGCTCGCGACGTTCTGGCTTGCGGCCCGGTCTGTTGGGCTTGGAGTAGGCTGGGTTTCAATCCTTGACCCGGCGAATATTGCAAAAGTCCTGCAAGTTCCCGAGGACTGGAAACTCATCGCCTACCTGTGTGTCGGGTGGCCGCAAGAAGAACACACCGATCCAGAACTCGTCAGGCATGGCTGGCAGAATCGCACAGCTGCGGGACGGGCTGTCATTACGCGATGAAAGCGGAAATAACGACCGCAGCGACCTTCAATTTACACCGTTGGCACCGCGTTGTCATCGAAGTTTCCCAACGGATGTCGATCACTCGTCGAGAACGTCGAGGAAGCCTTCCACCTTTCGAAGCGGTCCCTCGCGATCTTTGCTGATGTAGACGACCCGATCACCGTCGCGTTGCAGGGATCTCGCCCTTGATTTGCCAAGTCTTCCCGGCAAGAACGTCGCGGCTACGGCATCCGCTCCGACATCGAGCCTTACGATTCCTCTTCGCCTGCAGTCGATCCTGAGCCTTGCTGCGGCAAAGAAATCGTGTGCCGCCGGTGGCAATTTGCCGAAACGACGGGAAGTCTCCTCCTCGAGGTCGTCCAACTCGTCTTCGCTTGGGCACCGCGCGGCACGGGCGTAGATTTCCAGCCGAACCGCCTCAGATTGCACGTAGCCTGCCGGCAACATGTCCGGGATCGGCAGGTTGAGATCGGGCACCCACAGGTCGGCTGCCCTGTCGTCTGCTTTCTCCGAGGCCAATTTCAGAAGGTGGCTATAGAGCACCGGTCCGAACACCTGGACATGGCCCGACTGCCGCTCGGAAAGCAGGTCCCCTGCCCCCCTGAGGTCCAGATCCCGCGCGCTGATGGCAAAACCCGCACCTGGTCTGTTGAACTCCTCCAAAACAGCCAATCGCTTCTCGGATCGTTCCGAGTCCGAATCGCTCAGCAAATACGCAAACGCGCGTATTCCGCCGCGTCCCACCCTTCCTCGGAGTTGATGGAGTTGTGCAAGACCGAATCTTTCGGGCCAACAGACCACGATCGTGTTTGCCCGCGGAATATCGAGACCGCTCTCGACGATGTTGGTCGCCAGCAGAACGTCCGCCGTGCCTTCGACGAAACTCATCATTCGGTCGTCTATCTCGTCGGCGGGCAACTTGCCGTGAAGACAGACGATGCGGAGATCCGGGGCCATCGACTGAACTCGCGCCAGCATCGGATCGAGATCCTGAATGCGCGGACAGATCAAGAAGCTTTGTCCATGGCGTCTTTGTTCGCGCAGCAATGCCGCGGCGATGGCCGCGTCCGAAAGCGGGGCGACCTTGGTAACGACCGGAAGTCGATGTACGGGCGGAGAGGCAATGACGCTGAGATCCCTGAAGCCGGCGAGACCTGCCGCGAGGGTCCGCGGGATCGGCGTGGCGCTCATCCAAAGGGCATGAATACTCTTGGCCAACCCGGAAAGTTTCGCCTTCTCTGCCGCTCCAAAATGCTGTTCCTCGTCGATGATGACCAGGCCGAGGTCGGCGAACTTCACGTCCTTCGAGGCGAGAGCCTGCGTTCCAACGACGACCTTCAATCTTCCGCTCTTCAGTCCCTCCTTCACCTCTCTTGTCTGCGCGCCGGAATCAGTCCGCGACAAGCTTCCCACTTCGATACCGAACGGAACGAAACGTTTGCGGAAAGTCGCGACATGCTGTCTTGCCAGGACCGTGGTCGGTACCGCGATCGCGACCTGCTTCCCTGACAACACCACGGCGGCCGCGGCTCGCAACGCCACCTCGGTCTTGCCGAACCCGACGTCGCCGCAAATGACCCTGTCCATGGGATGGCCCGACGCAAGATCATCCAAAACGTCCCGAATGGCCTTCGCCTGGTCGACCGTCGTGAAATAGGGAAAACGCGCGACGAACCTCTCATAGACGGGCCCCCGAGGCACAAGTTTCTGAGCTCGTCGGCGGCGTCGCTGGCTGATGTGTTTGGAGAGCTGCTTGCCGGCGATTTGGATTTCGCGCTCCGCCTCAGTACGCCGGCTCCACCACGTACTTCCATCCGCCTTGTCGAGAGTCAGCTCGCCGAGCTCCGACGCGTATGGCCAGATCATCGCGAGGTCGGCGGGCGGAACGAGTACCGCGTCATCCCCCGCAAATACGAGCCTGACCATTTCGCGCGACGACCCGCCCCCCGTTGCCACGGTCTGCAAGCCGTCGAGCAAGGCCAGTCCTCGCTGCAGATGAACGACCACCGTACCCTGCTCCGGCACATCTGCATGGTCGAAAGCCGCACTCCAGTTCCTGGCCAGGGGCTGCGGATGATGTGCCCTGCTGCCAAGCACATCGGAAGCAGTCACGACGACAAGAGGTTTCCGGCCAGGAAAGACAAAACCTCTGTCGAAGTCGGCCAGAAGCGCAGCTTCACGATTGCGTCCGGCCGTCGCCTGATCCCAGTCCGCAAAGCGCTCCGGCTTGATCCCGCTCATTCGCTCCATCGCGCGCAAGTCGTCCGCGTGCGCTGCGACGAAAACCAATCGCGAGCCGGCGCGTCGCGTCTCGTCGACGAATGCACGCAGCGCCTTCCTGGGTGATGCGACCTGCGAAAAGTCCGGTGTGGGAGCGAAGGATGCTTTTTGCGACAACACGTTCATACGTCTGGTCGCCTGCTTCCATTCGCGCCCCCCAAGGTATTCGTGCTCTCTGTCCGTGCGACCGGCCGCCTCTTCGATCGTGCCAAGCCAGCTATCAGCGTGCGCTGAAACCCCTGCATCCGCTATCCACTTGGCCCGCCCACAATAGTCGAACAGAGTTGAGCGCTTTCCTCGCACATTCCCGAACGCCAGCCGCTCCGACATCGGGTCGATGAGAAGTTCCTTCGTCTCGGAAACGATGTCATGTTCTATCGGGTCGAACGCCACGATCCGGCGTATCACCCCGCCGGAATGCTCTACTCTGAACGGTCCCAGTGCGCCGGCGGGAAAAATCTCGAATGTCTTCCCGTGAAACAGCGCGCCGCCGGGATAATCCGCCTCGTCATCGAGATCGTATCCGAGGGCCTCGAGCCGCGCCCGAAGATCTTGTTCGGAAAACGCGGCGCCCACCTTCAAACGGAGGATTACGCGGGACCAACTCGCCGGCGTAGGCAGGCGCTCCATCACAGCCTCAGCCGTGGACACAAGCAAGATTGGCTTCTCGGGCTTGGCAAGACGCCTCAAGACCGAGCTTCGTCTACCCGCGATTTCGTGCGACGGCTCCAGCTGATCGAACGGCAGCGTATTCAGTCTCGGAAAGACCAACACATCGCACGAGGGGGCGAGGGCATGGATGACGGCGCCCAGCCGCTCGGCCCTATGCTCGCTTTCAGCAAGAAAGACGACGCCTTTGCGACCCGACTTCCTCCACTGCGCGAGCAGATGGAGGGCCGCCATGCCCAGGGGCGATGAAGAAGAGATCGCAGTTCGCGATAGAGAACTTTTTCGCTTCGTTGCCTTGCTGGCAACGCGCGCTTTGCTGGAACGACCCACGTTGAATCCGTCGTTGATTCGCGACCAGCCGATGCTGATGGCGCGTATTGCTTCGAACAGACGCGCTCCGATGCGGGAGCTACGCCCAAGGCTGCGTACATATGCGAATTTGGTCACGAACGCACGTTTCCAATCCAATCATTCCGCAAAACATCGCTTGGGAGCGGAGGCGTCTCGTCTCCCTGCTCCGCCGGACAGAACGCGGTCATCAGCGTCGCTGCGCTTCGGTTCGCCATTCCGATCCTGATGTTGTGACTGTGGCAGTTCAGGTGGCTTCTTTGGCAACAGACCAGGCCCCCGCTCAGATAAGATGCGAAGTCCGAGATCGTTCACGGCGGCGCCAACCTGTTACCCGTAATTCTGCGACGCAAAGGCGGAAGCAGGGCTGCCGTGGCGTCTGGCCAAGGCATTTTCTGGACGAAAACCGGCAGGCGAGCCTGCTTTGGACCAAACAGGTTCCTGACCGGACCGACCCGCCAAGCCTCCCCATGGGGCGTCCAGGATACTATGTTAGGGCCATGAAGAATCACGGCCAGTCACAAGCTATCGGTTCAATCGCCACGCCAGAGCCCTTCCCGCGGCAAAGCTTCGACGACGCACGGGAGGCGGTCGCGGCCTTGCGATCGCTTTATGCGAGAAATACTTCGTTCCTGCGCGATTCCTTCGCCGCGCTCGCGGCTGGTGCCGACAGTAACCGGCGCTACCGGGCCTTCTATCCAGAAGTCAGCGTCACCACGAACTCGTATACGCAGATCGATTCCCGTCAAGCCTATGGCCATATGCCAACGCCCGGGCACTTCTCGACCACGATCACCCAGCCGGACCTGTTCGAAACCTATCTCGTCGAGCAGCTTGATCTCATCATGCACAATCATGGCGTTCCGGTCGTCGTATCGGAATCGGATACGCCGATCCCGCTGCATTTTGCTTTTCTCGAAGGCACGTATGTTGACGGCAGCGCCGCCAAGCACATCAAGCGGCCGCTCCGGGACCTGTTCGACGTTCCCGACCTTGACGGAACTGACGATCAGATTGCCAACGGCACGTATGAAGCGCCGGTCGGCCGGCCGCGGCCGCTTGCGCAATTCACGGCACAGCGTGTCGACTATTCGCTGCATCGCCTGACGCACTACACGGCCACCAGCCCCCAGCACTTCCAGAATTTCGTACTTTTCACCAACTACCAATTCTACATCGATGAATTCTGTGCGCGCGCCAGGGACCGAATGGCAAAGGGCGGCGGCGGCTATACCGAATTCGTCGAGCCGGGCAACGTCATCACCTACCCCGGCGAACAGCGGCTGGATGCCGGCGCACCGGCACTACGTCTGCCGCAGATGCCGGCGTATCATTTGAAGAAGCCAGACTATGGCGGCATTACCATGGTCAACATCGGCGTCGGGCCGGCAAACGCCAAGACGATCACCGACCACATCGCCGTGCTGAGACCGCATGCGTGGCTGATGCTCGGGCACTGCGCCGGACTGCGCGACACGCAGGCGCTGGGCGATTACGTGCTGGCTCACGCTTACGTGCGCGAGGACCATGTTCTCGACGACGATCTCCCGTTATGGGTCCCTATTCCTGCGCTCGCCGAAATCCAGGTCGCGCTCGAGGAAGCCGTGGCGGAAGTTACGGGACTTTCCGGATACGACCTGAAGCGCATCATGCGCACCGGCACCGTTGCCTCCATCGATAACCGCAACTGGGAACTGCGCGACCGGCGTGGCCCGGTGCAACGGCTGTCACAGTCGCGGGCGATCGCGCTTGATATGGAATCGGCGACAATCGCAGCCAACGGGTTTCGCTTTCGCGTGCCCTACGGAACCTTGTTATGCGTGTCAGACAAGCCCTTGCACGGAGAACTGAAGCTGCCCGGCATGGCCACCGAATTCTACAAGCGGCAGGTCGGCCAGCATTTGACGATCGGAATCAGGGCGTTGGAGAAGCTGGCGGACATGCCGCTCGAGCGGCTACATTCGCGCAAGCTTCGAAACTTCTCGGAAACGGCTTTCCAGTAAGCCGCAACCTGCCAGCTATCGCGTCCCGTAAGCGCGATCCCCGGCATCGCCGAGGCCGGGCAAAATAAAGGCATTCGCGTCCAACCCCTCGTCGATACCGGCGGTCCACAACCGCACGTCGGGATGCAGGCCACGGAAGCGCTCCACCCCCTCCGGCGCGGCAAGCAGACATACCAACCGGATATCCTTCGCACCGCGTTCCTTCAGCCTGTCCACCGCCGCCACAGCCGTGTTTGCGGTTGCAAGAACCGGCGAGACCACGATGGCGAGCCGCTCGTGAAGATCGGACGGCGATTTGAAAAAATATTCGACCGCCACGAATGTCTGCGGTTCGCGGTAGAGGCCGATATGCGCGACGCGGGCGGTCGGAACGAGGTCCAGCATGCCGTCGACAAAGGTCACCCCTGCCCGCAATACCGGCACGAAAACCAGTTTCTTTCCCGCGATCTTGGCGGAGTGCATGCGTGCAAGAGGTGTTTCGACCTCCACATCGGTCAACGGCAGATCGCGCGTCACCTCATAGCAGAGCAGCATCCCGATCTCCTTGAGGAGTTCGCGAAAGGACTTGGTCGAAATCGTCTTGTCCCGGATCAGCGTAAGCTTGTGTTGGACCAGCGGGTGATCCACGATCGTAACGCCTTCCATGCTCTTGCCCTCTTGCGAATAATCGCGCTTAGAAAACCGTACCGTCGCTGACGACCTTGACAGGCGGCGAACCGTCGGGCCGGCGTTCGAACGCCATCGCCCTTCCCGCCGCCCAGGTGCCGCCTTCCAGAATCTTAGCCAGTGGAAGCGAGACGGCATCAAGACCTACGCGTTGCCGCAGCAGATCCGCCAGCCCGTCCAGCAGCGCAACCGTCAACGCCCTCCACTCGACCGCGAGCGGAGACGCGACATCGTGTTCGCGTTGCGCGTCCACGGGGTCGCGGAACTGCAGCACCCCGGCGTCGACAAACAATCCGCCATTGCGGTATTCCGCAAGGCCCGTCAGGCCGTCGATGTCGGTCACCCGCAGCCCCGCCCGCTGCATCGGCTCGATCAGCGAATACGACAACCACTGCGACAGCTTGTGCAGCGGCACCAGCTCGCTGGTCGCATCCTCGGTCTTGAGCGCCGGATGACGCCAGCAATCTCCCAACGCAATTCCGCCAAGAGTGATGCGCGACGGCCAGATCGGCCCCAACCGGCGTAAGAGTTCTGACAAGATCGTCGGGGCCTCGATCGCCCCCTGCTCGGCCACCCCCGTGAGGTGATCGAACAATCCGCCGGGCCGGGCGGTGTCGTTGCGGGCGAAAACCTGCGGCGCTGCCGATACCTGTTCGCCCAGCCGGCGAAGAAGGCCGGCACGACCATCGAGGCCAACCAGCGCATTGTCGTCCGCAATCTGAAAGCCGGTCTCCAGATCGGCAACGGTCAGCCGCTGAAGGACAGCGGCATCGGCCCGCAGCGGTTCGTCGACCTTTGCCGAGAAGATTCCGCGCGCAAACATATCCAGACTGGCAAGCGCCAGCCCCTCCGAACGGCCAATGCTTGTGCCTGTCAAGGGATCACGATAGCGCCACGACGGACCTGCTCCGGCGTCGAGAAGCACGCTGATGATGGCGAGGTCGAATTCGGCGCGGGCGCGCTCGTTGCCGTTGCGCCATTCCCTCGCATCGGCGAGCGCCGTCCAGCGATCGACGCCGCCAACGACGAAATGGCGCCAGCGCGAATGAAAGGGCACGTCGAACGTCGGATAGGCCGTGCGCGTTGCCGCAAGCACGAGATCAACCGCGTTGTCGAGCCGGCCCAAGTTCACTCGGAAATGCCGAAGCTGGTCGTTCAAGCCGATTTCCAGCATCCTGTGGGCGCGAGCGCGCACCGCTTGCGCACTCAAAAGAGAAAAGGCATCTGCGGTCGTGTCTGCGGTCACGATCAAAGGTCCGGCCCGCCCTAGTATTTTTCGAGCGGTCGGCCGGAGGCGATCAGGTCCTCAGGCTTCTGGTCAGGCGAAAAATATCCAGCGGCCTTCTTGGCTGCGATCTCCACATGGGCGTCGGCCGGAATCATGTCGTCGGGAATGGCGACGCGCTCGACAATATCGATGCCCTGTCCCGTCAATGCGTCATACTTCATGTCGCTCATCGAGATGAAGCGGTCGATCCGCTTCAATCCCAGCCAGTGAATGACATCCGGCATCAATTGCTGGAAGCGCGCATCCTGAACCCCGGCAACGCATTCCGTTCGTTCGAAATAGGCGGCTGCATCGTCGCCTGCTTCCTGACGCTTGCGCGCGTTGTAGACCAGAAACTTCGTGACCTCGCCGAGCGCCCGACCTTCCTTGCGGTTGTAGACGATGACGCCCAAACCGCCGGCTTGTCCGGCGCGCGCGCATTCCTCGATGCCATGGATGAGATAAGGACGGCAGGTGCAGATATCGGAGCCGAAGACGTCCGAGCCGTTGCACTCGTCATGGACCCGGCAGGTGATCTTGGTCCGATGGTCCGGAAGCTTCGTGACGTCGCCGAACAGATAGACGGTCGTTCCACCGATCGGCGGAAGAAAGACCTGCAGATCGGGGCGCGTGACAAGCTCGGGAAACATGCCGGCCGTCTGCTCGAACAGCGCGCGGCGCAGATTGGTCACGCTCGTGCCGAAGCGCTGCGCGATCCCCGGCAGATACCATACCGGATCGATCGCGATCTTGACGACGGAGACCGAACCGCTGGCGTGAACGAACTCGCCATCGGGCTCCAAGCGCTTGGCCGCCAGAGCCGCCTGAATTTCGGGCAAATCAAGACGGGCGCGCGTGATCGCGATGCTCGGCCTGATATCGATGCCCTCAGCGATTTCGGAGCGGAAGTTCTCGGCGACGAGATGTCCCCATGGGTCAAGGGCAACAATGCGCTCCGGATCTATCCATTGCGAGAACGGCCCAACGGTCGCGGCCGGGTGTGTGTTGGTCAGATCGGGGCGACGGATCGGGTCCAGCGTGCCGGAAGATACGGCAAGCGCGCGGTAAACCGCATAGGAACCGCCATGGGTGCCAATCACGTTACGATCCTGCGGACGCGATACCGTCCCGATGATCGGACCACGTTCGCGCGCGGTCGGCGCGCCCCACACGATCGGGAATTCATGCGTCGCACCGGGCACCGGATGCGATGTCAGGCGGATATGGTCGGTACGATTGGACTGGCTCATCTTTCGGTAGTCCCAAAACGGCAACGGCCCGCCTGAATGACGGGCCTGACCGGAGAACCAACTAAATTTGCGCGGGTCACTGACCCATGCTGCATTATATAGGTAAGTTGCGCGAATACACAACAATCAAGAGAGGTAAATCCTGCCGTCGGACGAGCGCCGCCGGTGGGTCCGGATGCATGGCCCCGACCGCCCTAAGGGTAAATCACCCGTATCAACGCTTGAATCACTTTTAATGTAACCAGCGGTGCCGCCGAATTGCGTGCCAATCCGGTGCGCTACAATGTCAGGCTCGGCAGATCGAGCCCGTTGGCGCGGGCACATTCGACAGCACTTTCATAGCCCGCGTCGGCATGGCGCATGACGCCTGTCGCCGGATCGTTCCACAACACACGTTCGAGACGGCGCGCAGCCTCGGGCGTTCCGTCGGCGACGATGACCATGCCGGCGTGCTGCGAATAACCGATCCCGACGCCTCCGCCATGATGCAGCGAAACCCAGGTGGCTCCGCTCGCACAGTTGAGCAGTGCGTTGAGCAGCGGCCAGTCGGACACGGCATCCGAGCCGTCGCGCATCGCCTCGGTTTCACGGTTCGGGCTTGCAACCGAGCCGCTATCGAGATGATCGCGACCGATGACGATCGGCGCCTTCAGTTCGCCGCGCGCCACCATTTCGTTGATCGCCATGCCGAGCCGATGGCGATCACCAAGGCCGACCCAGCAGATCCGCGCCGGCAGCCCCTGAAACTTGATCCGCGCTTTCGCCATGTCGAGCCAATTGTGCAGATGCTTGTCGTCAGGCATCAGCTCCTTCACCTTGGCATCAGTGCGGAAGATATCCTCGGGATCGCCCGAGAGTGCCGCCCACCGGAACGGCCCGACGCCGCGGCAGAACAGCGGACGGATGTAGGCCGGAACGAAGCCGGGGAAATCGAACGCGTTTTTCAGTCCCATGTCCTTCGCCATCTGGCGAATGTTGTTGCCATAGTCGAGCGTGGGAATGCCCTGCGCGTGGAAATCCAGCATGGCCTGGACGTGGCCGACCATGGAGGTCTTGGCCGCCGCTTCAACCGCTTTCGGATCGTCGCTGCGTTTCGCCTCCCACTCGGCGAGCGTCCATCCCTTCGGCAGATAGCCGTTGATCGGATCGTGCGCGCTGGTTTGATCGGTGACGATGTCCGGTCTGACGCCGCGGCGCACCAGTTCGGGAAAAATATCGGCTGCATTGCCGAGCAGGCCGACAGAGACCGCGTTCTTGCTTTGCGCCGCTTCCGCCATGATCGTGAGCGCCTCGTCGAGCGAACTTGCCTGCCGGTCGAGGTAACCCGTGCGCAAGCGCATCTCGATGCGGCTTGGCTGGCATTCGATCGCGAGCATCGACGCCCCGGCCATGGTCGCGGCAAGCGGCTGGGCGCCGCCCATCCCGCCGAGACCTGCCGTCAATATCCACTTGCCCGCGAGGTTGCCGCCGTAGTGACGTCGCCCGACCTCGACAAAGGTTTCATACGTCCCCTGCACGATGCCCTGGCTGCCGATGTAGATCCACGAGCCGGCCGTCATCTGGCCGAACATCATCAGCCCGGCCTTGTCGAGCTCATTGAAGTGATCGAGCGTCGCCCAGTGCGGCACCAGATTCGAGTTCGCGATCAACACACGCGGCGCATCGGCATGGGTGCGGAAAATTCCGACCGGCTTGCCTGATTGGACCACCAGCGTCTGGTCGCCTTCGAGCTTGCGCAGCGAGGCAACGATGCGGTCGAAACTTTCCCAGTCGCGGGCGGCACGCCCGATCCCGCCATAGACGACGAGCTCGCTCGGACGTTCGGCCACGTCGGGATCGAGATTGTTCATCAACATTCTGAGCGGCGCTTCCGTCAGCCAGCTCTTGGCGCTGATCTCAGAGCCGTGGGGCGCCCGGATCGTGCGGTCGTTGTCCAGTCGGCGGTTCATGGCAAATGGCCTCTCTCGGCAAGGATGGGAAACGGGTTCTGTTCGAGGACCGACATCGCGGCCATCGGCAATGCACCGGATGCAACCAGCGCCGTTGCCTTGGCGAGATCGTCGGCCATGTAGCGATCGCTACCCAGCGCCGGCACCTGTTCGCGCAACGCTGCAATGACAGCCGCAAGGGCGGGACTGGTCGAATGCGGTGCGCGCAGGGTGATGCCCTGCGCTGCAACCAGCAGTTCGATGCCGAGGATAGTGGCAAGATTGTCCGCCATGTCGGACAAGCGGCGCGCGGCGTGCGCGGCCATTGACACATGGTCTTCCTGGTTGGCGCTGGTCGGCGTCGAATCGATCGAGCAGGCGGCGGCGCGTTGCTTGTTCTCGGCGTAGAGCGCGGCCGCCGTCACTTCGGCGATCATGAAGCCGGAGTTGAGGCCGGGATCGGGAGTGAGGAACGGCGGCAGGCCGAAATTGAGCGCGGGATCGACGAGGGTCGCGATGCGCCGCTCGCTGATCGCGCCGATCTCGGACAGCGCCAATGCGATCTGATCTGCGGCAAACGCGACCGGCTCCGCGTGAAAATTGCCGCCCGAGACGATCTCTCCGGTGTCGACCAGGACCAGCGGATTATCCGTGACGGCGTTGGCTTCGATCGCCAACGTGCGAGCGGCTTGCGTGAGCAGATCAAGCGCGGCGCCGGCCACTTGGGGTTGGCAGCGCAGGCAATAGGGATCCTGCACGCGCTCATCGCCTTCGAGGTGCGACATGCGGATATCACTGCCTTCAAGCAATGCCATCAGAGTGGCGGCTGCCGCGATTTGTCCGGCATGCTCCCGCAGTTGCTGGATTTCCGGGCGAAACGGCGCCGTCGAAGCCATTGCCGCATCGACCGACAAGGCGCCTGTCACAAGCGCCGCGCAAGCCAGGCCATGGGCGCGCAGCAATCCGGAAATGGCATAGGCGGTGGAAAACTGCGTGCCATTGATCAGAGCAAGGCCTTCCTTCGGCCCGAGCGTGATCGGCGTGAGATTGGCGGCGGCCAGTGCATCACGGGCCGGCACAACGCTTCCGCCGATCAGCGCCTGCCCCTCGCCGATCATGACGGCCGTCATATGTGCGAGCGGCGCCAGATCGCCGGACGCTCCGACCGATCCCTGCTGCGGCACCAGCGGACAAATGCCTCGCGCCAGCATGGCCTGAAGCTGCTCGATGATTTCGCGGCGCACGCCTGAAGCGCCTCGCCCCAACGAGACGACCTTGAGCGCCATCATCAACCGGACGATCGGCTCGGGCGTCGGCGGCCCTACCCCGCAGCAATGCGACACAATGAGATTGTGCTGCAGCAGCGCCGTCTGGTCGGCCGCGATCCGTTTCGACGCCAGTTTTCCGAATCCGGTATTAATGCCGTAGACGGGTGCTTCCGCGCGTGCGGCCGCGGCAACGATCGAAGATGCAGCTTCAACGCGCGGCCAGAAGGACGGATCGAGCACGACCGGCGCACCGGCAAGGACCTGCGCCAGATCGTCGAGGCTGACCCTTCCAGGCGAAACCACAATGGAGGAGTCGGGGTGGCTCACTGTCCCCTCCACACGCGGCTGTGCAACGGATTGAAACCCATCCGGTAAATGAGCTCGGCCGGCCGCTCGATATCCCAGATCGCGAGATCGCACCATTTGCCGGCCTGGAGTGTACCGGTCTCGCCGAGAATGCCGAGCGCGCGCGCACCTTCCCGCGTTACGCCGGTGAGGCATTCGGCAACGGTCATTCGGAACAGGGTCGCGGCCATATTCATGGCCAGCAGCAGCGATGTCAGCGGCGAGCTGCCGGGATTGCAGTCGGTGGCAAGCGCCATCTTCACGCCGTGGGTGCGGAACAGTTGGACCGGCGGCTTTTTCGTCTCGCGAATGAAATAGAATGCGCCCGGCAGCAGGACGGCCACCGTCCCTGCCCGCGCCATGGCGGCAACGCCGGCCTCGTCCGTGTGCTCCAGATGATCGGCGGATAAAGCGGAAAATTCCGCGGCAAGCGCGGCTCCCCCGAGGTTCGACAGTTGATCCGCGTGCAGCTTGACCGGCAATCCGAGCGCCTTGGCCGCGCGGAACACCCGCGTCGTTTGCTCTCCCGAGAACGCAATGCCTTCCATGAAGGCATCAACCGCGTCGGCCAATCCGGCCTGCGCCACTGCCGGCAACATCTCGCGGCAGACAAGGTCGATGTATCGGTCCTTGTCGCCGTCGGCTTCCGGCGGCAGCGCGTGCGCGCCAAGAAACGATGTCTTGATGGCGACCGGCCGCTTGTCTCTCAGTGCGCGCGCTGCCGACAGTTGGCGCATCTCGGTTTCCGTATTGAGGCCATAGCCGGATTTGATCTCCAGCGTCGTCACGCCCTCGCCGATCAAAGCGTCGAGCCTTGGCAGCGCACCGGCAACAAGTTCGGCCTCGCTGGACGCCCGCGTTGCCGCGACCGTCGAGACAATGCCGCCTCCGGCACGCGCGATCTCTTCGTAGCTTGCACCCTGGAGTCGCAACTCGAACTCATGCGCACGGTTTCCGCCAAACACCAGGTGGGTGTGACAATCCACCAGTCCCGGCGTGATCCAGCGCCCGGCGCAATCAATCCGTTCAATCGCGTCGACGTCCAATGCAAGGTCGGAACGATTGCCTGCGAAGGCGATGCGGCCGCCGCGCGCGGCGACCACGCCGTCCTCGATGACACCGAGCCCGGGCAGATCCTCCCGGACCGTGGCGAGCCGGGCGTTGAGCCAGATTCGATCGAAGCGCTCGGCCATGCAGTTCTCCTCCGCGGCAGGAGCTTGACGTATCGATATGTCTATACATAAAATCGTGCGGGTGTTCTGTCCAGCCGGTTTCGAAACATGTCGACACTGCATTTCGCATCAGCGCTGCTCCCCTCCGGGTGGGCCGATGACGTGCAGGTGGTGGTGACGGAACAGACCATCACGAAGGTTACGGCCGGCGTTCCGCCGGGACCGCACGACGAACGCCACAGGCTGGCCATTCCGGGGATAGCGAGCCTGCACAGTCACGCGTTCCAGCGCGGCATGGCGGGGCTCGCCGAAATGCGCGGCGATTCCGCAGATACGTTCTGGACTTGGCGCGAGACCATGTATCGCTTCGCGCTCAAGATGACGCCGGAAGATACCGAAGCTGTCGCAACGCTGCTCTATGTCGAGATGCTCGAGCAAGGCTTTACGCGCGTCGGCGAGTTCCATTACCTGCATCACGACCACGATGGCGCGCCTTACGCCAACCTCGTCGAGATGGCGATGCGGATTGCGCGGGCGGCCGAAATCGCCGGCATCGGATTGACGCTGCTGCCGAGTTTTTACGCACACGGCTCATTCGGCGGGGCTGCGCCCCATGCCGGCCAGCGCCGATTCATCTGCTCGGTTGACCAGTTTACGAAGCTGATCGACGCGACGCGCATCGCCATTCGTGCGTTGCCCGGAGCCAATGTCGGCATTGCGCCGCACAGCCTGCGCGCCGTGACGCCGGACGAATTGGCGGCCGTGGCGCCACTGGCAGAAGGCGGACCGGTGCATATCCATGCCGCTGAACAGACAAAAGAAGTTGAGGACTGTATCGCCTGGTCGGGCCGGCGGCCGGTTGAGTGGCTGCTCGAACATGCACCCGTCGATCAGCGCTGGTGTCTCATCCATGCGACCCATATGACGGAGGCGGAAACCATCGCGCTCGCACGAAGCGGCGCGGTCGCCGGACTCTGCCCGGTCACCGAAGGCAGCCTTGGCGACGGCATTTTTCCGGCCCGCGAATTCCTCGGGGCCGGCGGCCGGTTCGGCATCGGTACGGACTCCAACGTGCTGGTCGGCGTCACCGACGAACTGCGTCAGCTTGAATATGGCCAGCGCTTGAAGCACGGCGAACGCAATATGCTGTCCAGCGGTCCCGGCCTGTCGACCGGCCGCGCGCTGTTCGAAGCAGCTCTCACCGGCGGCGCCCAGGCGCTCGCGCAGCCAACCGCCGGGCTTCAGGCAGGTGCGCGCGCGGACATCGTGACCCTCGATACCACCCATCCCTCGCTCGCCGGACGTCACGGAGACGCCGTCCTCGACGGCTGGATTTTTGCGACGAGCGCGGGCGCCGTCGACACGGTCTGGGCAGGCGGCGCCAAGGTCGTCGAGAATGGACGCCACAGGCTCCGCGAGAGCGCGCGGGACACGTTCAACACAACGGTCCGGAGGCTCGTGCCATGAGCCTCGCCACCGATCGCGGCAAACCCGTCGCAGCCGACAAGCCGACGCTGTACAAGCAGATCCGGATCGATATCGAGCGCCACATCCTGACCGGCGAATGGCCGCCCGGTCACCGCATCCCGTTCGAGCACGAGCTGATGTCGCTCTATGGCTGCTCGCGCATGACGGTGAGCAAGGCGCTGTCGGAGCTCGCGCAAGCCAATCTTATCGAGCGGCGGCGCAAGGCCGGCAGCTTTGTCCGCCGGCCCACATTTCTGTCGGCGGTGCTCAAGATCTCCGACATCCGTGCGGAGATCGGCGCGCTCGGCCGCAGTTACGGCTATGAGCTGATCCAGTGCTCGCGACGCGCCGCAAATGCCGCCGACCGCGCCCGGCTCGGCGCACGCAAAACCGGCAAGGTGATCGCGATTGCATGCCGTCACAGCGCCGACGACGTGCCGTTCGCCATCGAGGACAGGCTGATCGACCTCGACGCGGTGCCCGAAGCGGCCACGGCGGATTTTGCGACCGAGCCACCTGGCACGTGGCTGCTTCACCATGTGCCATGGACGGAAGCCGAGCATTCGATCAGCGCCATCGTAGCTGACGAGCAAGCTGCGGCGGCATTGGACATCGCGATTGGCGCCCCCTGCCTCGTGATCGACCGGCACACCTGGCGCAGCGCCCGGCCGCTGACCGCCGTGCGCCTGCTCTATCCGGGCGAGTCCCATAAACTGGTTGCTCGCTTCAAAGGCGGCTGAGGGGGACAATGATGCACGCAAGATCTGGCACAGACTATGCAGCAGTTAGACGCAACGAGCTTCAGTGCAAGAAACGTGAACAGACCAAGACACATCCAGGAACCAGCAAAAGGGATACAGCCATGCGTAGTTTTGGATTTTTCGCGGCAGCCGCCGCTCTCATAGTCACCGCACCGGCCCCCGCTCAGGACGTAAAGGTCGGCATCGGCATTTCCGGATGGACCGGCTTTGCGCCGCTCACGCTCGCAAACCAGGCCGGCATCTTCAAGAAGAACGGCCTCGATGTGACGATCAAGAAGATCCCGCAGAAGGATCGCCATCTTGCCATCGCCTCCGGCGACATCCAGTGCGCGGCGACCACGGTCGAGACGTGGATATCCTGGAATGCCAATGGCGTCGCCACCAAGCAGATCTTCCAGCTCGACAAGAGCTACGGCGCCGACGGCATGGCAACGCGAAACGATATCGCAGCGATCAAGGATCTGAAGGGCAAAACGGTCGCCGCTTCCGCGCCCGGCACAGCGCCCTATTTCACGCTGGCCTGGATGCTCAAGAAGAACGGCCTTTCGGTCAAGGACGTGACCGTGGTGAACCTGGAGCCGGCTGCCGCCGCGCAGGCATTCGTGTCCGGCCAGAACGATGCAGCCATGACCTATGAGCCTTACCTCTCGACCGTGCGCGCCGCGCCGGAAAAGGGCAAGATCATCGCCACCACGCTCGACTACCCGATGATCATGGACACGTTCGGCTGCACGCCGAAATTCCTGACCGAGAATCCGAAAGCCGCGAAGGCGCTGGCCGACAGCTATTTCGAGGCCGTCGCCTTGATCGAGAAAGATCAGGCCAAGTCCTACGAGATCATGGGCTCCGATGTGAAGCAGTCCGGCGAACAGTTCGGCAATTCGGCAAAGTATCTGCGCTGGCAGGACAAGGCCGCGAACCAGAAGTTCTTCGCAGGCGAGTGGCAGGCCTTTACCAAGGAGGCTGCGGACTTGTTGCTTGAGATCGGCATCATCAAATCGGTTCCGAAGATCGACGACCTCGTTGACACGAGCTTCATCAAGTAGGTTCGGTCGGCGCCGCACTGGTCCTGCTTCCACAGATGTGGAAGCAGGACGTTCCGCGATCAGCGCACCGCTTTGAGGAATATGCCCTGTGATACGTCCTCTCGATCCTGTGACGTCGAAGCAACGCGCCGCCTATGGCCTGGCGTTCTTCATCCTGTTCGTTGCCGTGTGGGCATGGGCAACGTTTGGCGGCTACGTATCCAAAACGTTTCTCGCGAACCCACTGACCATGCTACAGGAAGGCTTTGAACTCCTGACCAAGCACGGCTTCCTGTTCGACATCGGCATGACGATCTGGCGGGTCGTCGGCGGCTTCGTACTGGCGGCCATCATAGCCGTTCCGCTCGGCGTCCTGATGGGCGCGTACAAGCCGATCGAAGCCTTCCTGGAGCCGTTCGTCTCGTTTGCCCGCTATTTGCCTGCCTCAGCCTTCATCCCGCTGTTGATCCTGTGGGCGGGTATTGGCGAACTGCAAAAGCTCCTGGTCATTTTCATCGGCTCGGTGTTCCAGATCATCCTGATGGTCACCGTGACGGTCGGCAACACCAGGCGCGACCTCGTTGAGGCCGCCTACACGCTCGGCGCCAGCGACCGCGGCATCATCAACCGGGTGCTGCTGCCCTCCTCTGCCCCCGAGGTCGCGGAGATCCTTCGACTCGTTCTCGGCTGGGCGTGGACCTATGTCATCGTCGCCGAGCTGATCGGATCATCCTCGGGCATCGGCCACATGATTACCGACAGCCAGGCCCTGCTCAACACCGGTCAGATCATCTTCGGCATCATCGTCATCGGGCTGATCGGCCTGGTGTCGGACTTTCTGTTCAAGGCTTTCAACGCCTGGCTGTTCCCGTGGAAACTGGCATGACCGAACTCAGAATCGATCAGGTCGCCCGCACCTTCCCCGCGCGCCAGGGCCATACGCCGACGCGTGCCCTGGAGCCGATTGACCTCAACGTCGGCAACAATGACTTCGTCACCATCCTCGGCCCGTCGGGCTGCGGAAAATCGACGCTGCTGCGCATCATCGCCGGGCTCGACCGGCCGACCAGTGGCCGCGTCATTCTGGACGGAAAGGAGGTCACGGGTCCTGGTGCGGATCGCGGCATGGTGTTTCAGTCCTACACGCTGTTTCCATGGCTGACCGTGCGCGAAAACATCGCGTTCGGCCTGCGCGAACGCGGGATTTCGGAAGCGGACCGCGAAAAAATCGCCGACGGCTTCATCCAGCGCGTCGGCCTGTCGGGCTTCGAGAATCATTGGCCGAAGCAACTCTCCGGCGGCATGCAGCAACGCACGGCGATCGCGCGGGCCCTTGCCAACGATCCAAAAATCCTGCTGCTCGACGAGCCGTTCGGCGCACTGGACAATCAAACCCGCGTGCTGATGCAGGAAATGTTGCTCGGCATCTGGGAACGCGACCAGAAGACCGTACTGTTCGTCACCCATGATATCGAGGAAGCGATCTTCCTCGGCAGCCGCGTTATCGTCATGAGCGCCCGTCCCGGCCGCATCAAGGCGGAGATCGCGATCGATCTGCCGCACCCGCGATCCTACAAGATCAAGACCACGCCCGAATTCGTCAGCCTGAAGGAACGGCTCGTGGAAGAGATCCGCGCCGAGGCACTGAAGGTTGCGGTTCACGCCTGACGATCGCGCGCTTGCGGAAATCCGCCCCGGATGCGGTGAAATCAGTTCCGAATTTTGCTACGCTGATCCCTGCTTGCGACGTTAGCTGGGGCCGTTGGATGCCGCCGCATCGATCGCTCCTGACCGCCTCGCCATTGCGAACCTCCAACGCAGTGCGACGCTCCGCATCCCCGACAGGGAGACAGCCATGGTGAAACCGTTTCCGTCGAAGACCCACATCGGCAACCACATGCTGCATCCGGAAACGCTGATGCTGAACTACGGCTACGATCCGCAACTGTCGGAAGGAGCCGTCAAGCCACCGGTCTTCCTGACCTCGACCTTCGTCTTCAGGACCGCCGAAGACGGACAGGATTTTTTCGATTTCGTCTCAGGCCGGCGCGAGCCTCCGGAGGGGATGGGCGCGGGTCTGGTTTACTCGCGTTTCAATCACCCCAACAGCGAGATTGTCGAGGACAGGCTCTCCGTCTACGAACGCGCCGAGAATTGCGCGCTGTTCTCTTCGGGCATGGCGGCGATCGCGACCACGATTCTTGCGTTCGTCCGCCCCGGTGACGTCATTCTGCACTCTCAGCCGCTCTATGGCGGAACGGAGACGCTGCTTGCGAAGACGCTTGCCGGTCTCTCGATCGGCGCCGTGGGCTTTGCCGACGGCCTCGACGAAACTGCGGTCAGGCTGGCGGCGGAGGATGCCATGCAGAAAGGCCGGGTTGCGATGATTTTCATCGAAACTCCGGCAAACCCCACCAATGGACTGGTCGATATCGCGATGATCCGCCGCGTCGCCGATATGATCGGGCAGACCCAGCGGCACACGCCGATCGTTGCGTGCGACAATACCTTGCTCGGGCCGGTGTTTCAGCGGCCGATCGAACACGGCGCTGATCTTTCGGTGTACTCGCTGACCAAATATGTCGGCGGTCATTCCGACCTGATCGCGGGCGCGGCGATCGGCTCAAAAGCCATCTTGAAGGATATCAAGGCACTGCGAAGCGCCATCGGCACCCAACTCGATCCGCACTCCTGCTGGATGATCGGCCGATCGCTCGAGACGCTGAGCCTGCGAATGGAAAAAGCAGACCGAAACGCGCGGCTCGTGGCGGATTACCTGCGCGAACACAACAAGGTGGCGAAGGTCCATTACCTTGCTCACCACGAACCGGACTCCGTCGCCGGCCGTCTGTTCGCGCGCCAATGCAGCGGCGCAGGTTCCACATTCTCGTTCGACATCGTCGGCGGCCAAGCCGCCGCTTCGAAATTCCTCAACGCGCTGCAGATCTTCAAGCTGGCGGTGAGCCTGGGCGGCACTGAATCGCTTGCCAGCCTGCCCGCAAGCATGACCCACTCCGGCGTTCCGGCCGACATCCGACAGAAAATCGGTGTTCTCGACTGCACGATCCGGCTGTCGATCGGCATCGAGCACCCGTCCGACCTGATCGCAGACCTCGCACAGGCTTTGAACGAGGCATAGCCGTCCGGCACGCGTGAGAGGACTGGATCGCGCCAGCGCCTCGCCACTGCCGCCGCAGCAGCCAGACGTCCGACGCGACCGCTCGCCGTCACTTCTTAACGGCGAACACCCAGACGACGCCGCCTTGCGGCACGTTATTCTCCAAGCCAGGGACCTTGCCCACCAATGCGTCCTGAATGCGCTGCGCGTCGACACCCCAACCCGACTGGACGGCGATATATTGCGTGCCGTCCACCTCATAGGCGATCGGCATGCCCACGATCCCGGAGTTGGTCTTTTGCTCCCAAAGCAGTTCACCGGTCTTGGCATGGAAGGCGCGGAACATCCGGTCATTGGTGCCGCCGACAAAGACGAGGTCGCCGGCGGTAGCGGTCACCGAACCGAACAGTTGTGACTTTGGGAAATTATGCGACCAGGCCTTCTTGCCCGTGGCCGGATCCCACGCCTGCAGTTCGCCAAAGTGGGTAGCGCCGGGACGGGGCGTCAAGCCGATATCCTCGGGCTTGGTCCCGAGCCAAAGCTTGCCGGCAACGAGCGGCACTTTCTCGCCGGTAAAGCCGCCGCAGAAATTCTCGTTGGCGGGAACGTAGACCAATCCGGTCTTCTGACTATATGCCGCCGACGGCCAATCCTTGCCGCCCCACAGGGACGGGCAGAATTCAACCCGCTTGCCAATTCCCGGCTTGTGGGCGGGATCCGCAATCGGCTTGCCGTTGGGATCGATACTCTTCCAGACGTTGGTATAAACGAAAGGCCAGCCGGCGACGTATTTGATGCCCTCCGGCTTGCGCTCGAGCACCCAGAAGATCGCGTTGCGTCCGGGATGAACCAAGCTCTTGATGGTGCGGCCGTCCCTTTGCAGGTCGATCAGCATGGGGGCGTCCACCTCGTCCCAGTCCCAGGAATCGTTTTGATGGTACTGGAAATATGATTTCATCTTGCCGCTGTCGGGATCGAGCGCGAGCACCGATGTCGAGTAGAGATTGTCGCCGGGGTGGGTTTCGCCTGGCCAGGGCGCGGCGTTGCCGGTGCCCCAGTAGACCGTTCTGGTGTCCACATCGTAGGTGCCTGTCATCCAGGCAGGTGCACCCCCGGTTTTCCAGTCGTCTCCGCTCCACGTGTCATGGCCGGGCTCGCCCGGGCCGGGAATGGTGAAGGTTCGCCAAAGCTCCTTGCCTGTGTTGGCATCGTAGGCAACGATATAACCGCGGATGCCGAATTCGCCGCCGGAACCGCCGACGATCACCTTGCCGTCGACGACCAGCGGCATCAGCGTCAAATACTGTCCCTTCTTGTAGTCCTGAACCTTGGTGTCCCAGACTACTTTGCCGGTCTTGGCATCGAGCGCGACCAGATGGTCGTCCGTCGTGGCGAGGTACAGCTTGTCCTCCCACAGTCCTACGCCGCGGTTGGTCGGGTGCAGTTGAAAGAGATCTTCGGGAAGCTGGCGTTTGTATCGCCAGTACTCATCGCCGGTCTTGGCGTTGAGCGCGATCACCTGTCCCTCCGGCGTTGAGACGAACATCACGCCATTGTTGATGATCGGCGGCGCCTGGTGTCCCTCGACCACACCGGTCGAGAATGTCCACGCTGGCGTCAGGTTTTTCACGTTCGAGGTGTTGATCTGGTCGAGCGGGCTGTATCCTTGGCCGTCATAAGTCCGGCGATAATGCATCCAGTTGCCGGGTTCGGGATTCTTGAGCCGTTCGGTGGTTACCGGGCTGTAATTCTCGATCGGGCCGGCGGCAGCGATCGAAACGAGGCATGTGGACGCAAGCAAACCCGACAAGATCCATTGCTTCAAGGCCATAGCGCAGCACTCCCCTTTTTGTTTTCCTCTCACGAATTCTGTTTTTGTCGTGGATCGACGGCTTCCCGCCGTCATCTGGCTTGCTGCGCACCTACCTTTCCAATGAATGTTGCGGCCACCGTCAGCGGACCGTCATCTGGCGCCAACGGAAGCGCCGGCAGACGCCGGGGCGCCGGTCCAAAGATGACTTGCGCGCTTTGCCGGGGGTCATATTCCGAATTATGGCAAACGCATTTGAACACGTCCTTGTCGCCGCCTGCCGCCTTTACCCATGCAGTGATCGGACAACCGGTGTGGACGCAGATTGCCGAATAGGCCACCACGCCGCCGGCGGCGCGTGAGCGCGTTTCTTCATCCAGCTCAGCCGGTTCCAGTTTGACGACGAGCACCTCGTTCAGGCGCGAGCCCTTACGCACGACCGATGTCTTGGGATCCTTTGGCCAGGCCCGAACCGGCGGTCCACCAGCCTGCAAATCCTGCGGCTTGATCACCTCGCCCGCACGATCCCCTTCGGCGAAAACCAGAACGTCGCCCTTCTGGGGCCGCTCGTTGCTTCCAGGCAAATCTTCCTCGGCAATGGAGGGGCTGGATGACGCCAAGCAGGCCCCGGTCGCAAGAGCCGTCAGGATGAGTGCGCGCCGCGTTGGATCCTGACACATCGCTGTCGCAAGCTCCGTGTCTGTGCGTGTGATCGACGTTGTTGCCTGATCTGATTTGCACATCACTCAACCTGAAGGAGAGAGTCGGTCAAAAAAATGGCGACAGACAGATTGCGCCTTAAGCAACCTTTTCTTCCGCCTGGTGTCAGCGATTGCAACAAACGCCCGTAACAGTAAGCCCCCTTCGCATTTCCTGAGATCGCCATTGCAGCTCGACGCCTCATGCGTATTTCGCAGAACAGCTCAGCCTTTGGCGATGTGCAGTTCGTTACAGGCCCGCAAGCGGCGCCACGCCGTGTTCATTGCGCTACGGTGCAAGTCCCTGCCGGCCGGACGACGTTGAAGAGACGGCTTCCACTTTGTCCTGACGGATCGTTCAAGTTTGACGCAATTGTTCTCTCACTGCGTCAGCGTCACTTACCAAATTCAATTCTTTGGCGATGCCCCGCTTTCGCCAAACATGCGGAAGCAAAATGTAGAACGCCTTGTGGTAGTGATCGAGAAGCGCGGCCTACTGAACAACAGCCAATAATAACGATCAGGAGGATGGCTCACAGAAATCCCAGCCGGACAGCAAGGAATTTCGAAGCGACGGCGTCGAGCGGTCAGCAGGACTGTTATCGCGCACGTCGGAGCAACCATCAGCAGCTTATGAAGAGCGAGGATCGATCATGATTACTTTGAAGATTAACGGCCAGCAAAAGAACTGGGATGGCGATCCCGATCTTCCGCTACTCTGGTTCCTCCGCGACGAAGTCGGGCTGACGGGTACGAAATTCGGCTGCGGCCAGGCGCTTTGCGGCGCCTGTACCGTCATCGTCGACAAGCAGGCGGTACGCTCCTGCATCACGTCGGTCTCCGACGTGGTCGACCGGGAGGTCACAACGATCGAAGGTCTTCACCCCACAGGCGATCATGCAGTTCAGAAGGCCTGGCGCCAGCTCAATGTTCCGCAATGCGGCTTCTGCCAGGTCGGCCAGATCATGCAGGCGGCGGCCCTGTTGATGGAAAATCCAAAGCCCAATCACGACCAGATACGCGAAGCGATGTCGGGCAACATCTGCCGTTGCGGCACTTATCAACGCATCGAGAAGGCTGTGCATCTCGCATCGACGGGGGTGTGACCATGAATATGTCAACCAATCCCAACAAGCTCCGTGGCTTCGAACGGCACATCAAGGTCGACAACGTTTCACGCCGCAGTATCTTGAAGGGCCTCGGGCTGGCCGGCGGTTTTGTGCTCGCCGCTCCCGTGATGTCGCGCCCCGGCTTTGCTGCGTACCAGACCGGTGCGGACCAGATGCCGCACGGTACCGTGGTGAACCCGCGCGTTTTCGTTTCTATCGCATCCGACGGAACAGTGACGATCGTCGCGCACCGCGCCGAGATGGGAACGGGTGTCCGCACCAGCCTGCCGATGATCGTCGCCGAAGAAATGGAAGCCGACTGGTCGCGCGTTCGCGTCCAGCAGGCGCCTGGCGACGAGGTCAAGTTTGGCAACCAGGATACCGACGGATCGCGCAGCACGCGGCACTATCTGATGCCAATGCGCCAGATCGGCGCTTCCGCCCGCACGATGCTGGAAGCCGCCGCGGCGAAGCGTTGGGGCGTGCCGGCGACCGAAGTGAAGGCGATCAATCACGAGGTCGTTCACAATGCGAGCGGACGCCGCATTGGCTTCGGCGAGCTAGCAGCCGATGCCGCCAGGGAGTCGGTGCCGAGTGTCGAAGGCTTGAGGCTCAAGGACCCGAAGGACTTCCGTTATCTCGGCAAGGGCGCGATCGGCATCGTCGACGGTCGCGACATCACGGTGGGCGCCGCTCGTTACGGCGCCGACGTCCGTTTGCCCGGCATGAAATACGCCGTCATTGCCCGGCCGCCGGTGACCGGCGGCAAGGTCGCGTCGTTCGACGGGGCGGAAGCGATGAAGGTTTCCGGCGTCGAGAAAGTCATGGAAGTCAAGGGCTGGCCGTGGCCATCCAAATTCCAGCCACTCGGCGGCGTTGCCGTGATCGCGCGGAACACCGGCGCGGCAATCAAGGGCCGCAACGCGTTGAAGGTCGTCTGGGACGATGGCGCCAACGGCAAATACGAGTCGGTCGCCTACCGCGCCGAGCTGGAGCAAGCCGCACGGAAACCCGGCCTGGTGGTACGCAAGGAGGGCGACGTGGAGGCCGCCTTGAAGGGCGCCGACAAGGTGATCGTCGGAGAGTACTACGTGCCGCATCATGCCCATGCCAGCATGGAACCGCCGGTCGCGGTCGCGGACGTCAAGGGCGACAAGGCGGAGATCTGGGCACCGGTGCAAAGCGCGGGCGGAACGCGCGAGGACGTCGCCAAGACGCTTGGCATTCCCCAGGAGAATGTCACCGTCAACGTCACGCTGCTCGGCGGCGGGTTCGGGCGCAAGTCGAAGTGCGATTTCGCCCTCGAGGCGGCACTGCTTTCAAAGGAGCTCGGCGCTCCCGTCAAGGTGCAATGGACGCGGGAAGACGACATTCGCAACTGCTTCCTGCACACCGTCTCGGTGGAACGCATCGAGGCCGGCCTCGACAAGAGCGGCAAGGTGACGGCCTGGCGGCATCGCAGCGTCGCGCCGACCATCGCCTCGACCTTTGAGGCTGGCGCGGTGCATCAGGCGCCGTTTGAGCTTGGCATGGGGCTTGTCGACATGCCCTTCGAGATCGCTAATGTGCAATGCGAGAATCCGGAAGCGGCCGCGCGGACCCGCATCGGCTGGTTCCGCTCGGTGTCGAATATCCCGCGCGCCTTTGCGGTGCAATCGATGGTGGGCGAACTCGCCCATGCCACCAACCGCGATCAAAAGGCCATGCTGCTGGAGCTGATCGGCTCTCCCCGGATCCTCAAGCTAGATTCCGTGAAGGACCTCTGGAACTATGGTGAGCCTTATGACAGCTATCCAATCGATACCGCGCGCCTTCGCAAGGTCGTCGAGCTGGTCGCGGACAAGGGCGGTTGGGGACGGTCCGTGCCAAAGGGCCACGGGCTCGGCATTGCCGCGCACCGCAGCTTCGTCAGCTACATCGCGACCATTGTCGAGGTAGCTTTCGACGACAAGGGCAAGCTCACCGTGCCCCGGGTGGATACCGCGATCGATTGCGGAACTCACGTCAATCCGGAGCGAATCCAGGCGCAGATGGAAGGCGCTGTAATCATGGGCATGAGCTTCGCCAAATATGGCGAGATCACTTTCAAGGACGGCAAGGTGCAACAGGGCAATTTCGACGATTTCCCGGTAATTCGGATCGACGAAGCCCCCGCTGTGACCAACGTCTATATCGCGCCTGCGGGCCCCGACACGCCGCCCAGCGGCGTTGGCGAGCCAGGACTGCCGCCCGTTGCGCCTGCGTTGATCAACGCGATCTTCGCCGCGACCGGCAAGCGCATTCGCGCGCTGCCGATCGGCAAGCAATTGGAGGTGTAGGGGGAACGTTAGACCGGACGGGCCGTTTTCCTTGGTCTGAGAGGAGTTCAGGCCGATGAAACCCAGCTCAACGGCGCTCACGGTATCGCTACTGTCGGGCGTGCTTCTATTGAATGCTCAGGCGGCGACCGCTCAAACCACGTCGCCGCCGAGCGCAACCGCAACGCGGCCGGCAACGACACCGCCGGGGCAAACCTCCATGCCAAACGAAGCCCCGCCTGCCACGACAACCCAGACCACCGGCGAAGCCAGTCGCGATCCAGTGGTGAAGAAAATGAACGAAGACGAAAAGCAGAAGGTCGATACCAAAGGCAAGTAGCCGCGGCACTTGTAGCGAAGAGCAATAAGGAGGCGGCCATGCATTCGTTGGCCGCCTTTTTTCTCATCTCTGGTCAATACCGGGTCGGCGCAAAACGATTGTTCATCAAAGACAATCGCGCGGGGTGCTCAAGGCTCGACCGCCGGACTTCACGCCGCCAGAATTTTCTCGGGCGTCTCCGCGGGCAAATTCTGGCTGTCGGCGACCGCACGGTTGGTGATCTGCCCGCGATGCACGTTGAGCCCGGCCCGCAGATGCGGATCCTCGATCAGCGCGCGGATACCCTTCCCGGCCAGCGCAAGGCCGAACGGCAGCGTGGCATTGTTGAGCGCGTGGCTCGACGTCACCGGCACGGCACCGGGCATGTTGGCGACGCAATAATGCACGATCTCGTCGACCAGATAGGTCGGCGCCTGATGGGTCGTCGGCCGCGACGTCTCGAAGCAACCCCCTTGGTCGATCGCGACATCGACCAGCACGGCGCGGCGCTTCATGCGGGCGAGATGCGCGCGAGAGACGAGTTTCGGCGCGCTGGCGCCCGGCACCAGCACCGCGCCAATGACGACGTCGGCGCCGATGCTCTCCTCCTCGATCGCTTCCTGCGTCGCATAGCGCGTGCGAACGCGACCGAGGAACATCTCGTCAAGGACGCGAAGCCGCGGCAGAGAGCGGTCAAGGATGACGACATCGGCGCCCAGGCCTGCCGCCATCCTGGCGGCATGCGTACCAACCACGCCACCGCCGATCACGGCGATCCGGCTCGGCGCGACGCCGGGCACGCCGCCGATCAGCTTGCCCATGCCATCAGCCGATTTTCGCAAGGCGGCGCCTGCCGCCTCGATCGCCAGCCGTCCCGCCACCTCGCTCATCGGCGCCAGCAGCGGGAGCCCGCCATGGGCATCCGTCACCGTCTCGTAGGCGATCGCCGTGCAGCCGGACGCGAGAAGCCCCTTCGTCTGCGCGGTATCCGGCGCAAGGTGCAGATAGGTGAAGAGGATCTGGTTCTCGCGAAGCTGGCGCCATTCCGTCGGCTGCGGTTCCTTGACCTTGACCACCATGTCGGCGGTCGCGAAGATCTCGGCTGCCGTGTCTACGATCGCGGCGCCGGCCGAACGATAGACATCGTCGCTGGCGCCAATGCCGAGCCCGGCACCCTGCTCGACGATCACGTGGTGTCCATGCGCCACATATTCCCGCACCGACGCCGGCGTGAGCCCAACGCGATATTCCTCGACCTTGATTTCCCTGGGCACACCGATTCGCATGGCGCTGCTCCTGCATTGGAGGCTGCTTTCCTGTGCCAGAAAAACTACCTCTGAACGGGCAACGCTTCTCTGCGAATTACGGCTTGCCGGCATCCATTGTGCAGATATTCTTCTCTTTGCTGATAAAAATTAGAGAATAACGGCGTGACAGGGCTAGATCGTATTGATCTTCGGATTCTGGCTGAGCTGCTCTCCGATGCGAGGGCAAGCCAGATCGAACTGGCCGAAAAGGTCGGGCTGTCGCCGACCGCTTGCGCGCGTCGCATTCGTCAGCTCGAGGAAGCCGGCATCATTCGCGGCTATCGGGCCGATCTCGAACCGACTGCGCTCGGACTCGTCACGACGGTTGTCGTCACCATTACGCTGGAAAAACAGAGTGAGGATTATCTCGCCGCGTTCGAAGCGGCGATTGCCCGCTGTCCCGACGTGGTGTCCTGCCACCTGATGTCGGGCAGCGATGACTACCATCTGCAGGTGATCGCGCGCGACATTGCCGACTTCGAGCGCATCCACAAACAGCACCTTTCGCGGATGCCCGGCGTCGCGCGCATCCATTCGAGCTTTGCGATGCGCGAAGTGGTTCGCAGGGCGATCCCTGAAACGGCATTACAGCGTTAGCTTCGTTGATCGCAGTCGTCTACCCGGCGCCCAGAGAACGCTAATTCGCTTCGGCGGATTTTTCTCCCTTCCTGAACACGCGGCTCGCCAGCACGTCGGAGGCTTCAATCGACCTGATGTCGTCCACCGTCAGGACATGATCGAGATCGGCGATCAGACGATTGGCCTGGCGCAGCCGCAGACGATCCAAGGCATTTCGGATCGAGCGCGCGTTGGAGAACAGCGGCTGGTTCTTGCGCAATGCGATGTAGCGAACGAACTCCGCCCGCGCCTCCGGCGTGAACTTGTAATTCATCTCTCGCAGCATCAGTTCCGCGATGTCGATCAGCTCATCGTCGAAATAATCGGGAAAGTCGATGTGGTGCGCGATGCGTGAACGGAAGCCGGGATTGCTGGCGAAGAACTTGTCCATGCGGTCGCCGTAGCCGGCGAGGATCACCACCAGATCGTCACGTTGCGATTCCATCACCTGCAGCAGGATCTCGATCGCCTCCTGGCCGTAGTCGCGCTCGTTGTCCGGCCGGTACAGGTAATAAGCTTCGTCGATGAACAGCACGCCGCCCATTGCCTTCTTCAGTATCTCCTTGGTCTTCGGCGCGGTGTGACCGATATATTGTCCGACCAGCTCGTCACGCGTCACCGACACCACCTGGCCGCGACGGATATAGCCGAGCCTGTGCAGGATATCGGCGATCCGTAGCGCCACCGTGGTCTTTCCGGTGCCGGGATTCCCCGTAAACGACATGTGCAGCGTCGGTGCTTCCGACGTCAGTCCCATGCGCTTGCGGATGCGCTCGATCAGCAGCAGCGACGCGATCTCGCGGATTCGCGTCTTGACCGGCTTCAAGCCGATCAGCTCGCGATCGAGCTGGGTCAGGATTTCCTCGATGCCGACGGCCTCGAGCTCCTCCCGAAGGCTTACCCTGTCCGTGGTTGTTGGCACATCCATATCCATCTGCCGAACCTCAGCTCGCATTCCTGAGAAACAAAAACCTCCGTCGCCGCTTGCACAGCGACGGAGCAGTTCCGGCGAACGCAGCAACGATCAGGGAGAACTCGTCCGCCGGCCCGAGGAGTTGTTTACCCGTAGCGCCGGCCCTCCGGGCGGTCGGCGGCATAGGATGTCGTCGTGTACCGGATGTTGCGGCCGGCCATCTCGTGGCGTTCGAGGCGGAAGCCGGGCTCATCCTTCGGCCGGTTGACGATGAACGACAGCCGCAGCGACTCCCAGCCATGGCTGGAATCGTAGGCCGACATCCTGATGTAGCGATCGCCATAGACCTTGCGGCACTCGTTGAGTTCCATCAGCACGCCCGCGGCATCCGGCAGGTCGAACATCGGCAGGCCCCACATCTCCCAAAAATTATTGCGCGGGTGCGGGTCGTCGGTGAATTCGATGTTCACCGCCCATCCCTTGCCAAGGCAATACTGCACCTGCCGGGTGATCTGCTCATCGGTAAGATCAGGCAGAAACGAAAAACATCCCTGAGTGATACGCATGATCTTCTCTCCTTACATCGCGACGCTGGCGGTCGGCACATAGTCCGGCATGTCTGTTGATTCGTAGTTGAAAGTGACGTCCTTCCAGACTTCGAGCGCGGCCTTTAGCGGCGTACAGGTCGCCGCTGCCTTGGCGAGAATCTCGGGTCCCTCGTGCAGGTAGTCGCGGCCCTCGTTGCGCGCGAGGATCATCGCTTCCAGCGCCACCCGGTTGGCGGTGGCGCCGGCCTGGATGCCCATCGGATGACCGATGGTGCCGCCGCCGAACTGCAGCACCACGTCCTCGCCGAGATGGTCCAGCAACTGGTGCATCTGGCCAGCATGAATGCCCCCCGACGCCACCGGCATCATCTTGTTGAGGCTCGCCCAATGCTGGTCGAAGAACACGCCATGTTCGAGCCGCGCTGGGTTATAGTCCTCGCGGCAGATGTCGTAATAGCCGCGGGTGGTCGCGGGATCTCCTTCCAGCTTGCCGACCACCGTGCCGGCATGAATGTGATCGACACCCGCGAGCCGCATCCATTTCGCGATAACACGGAACGAGACACCGTGGCTGCGCTGCCTCGTATAGGTGGAATGCCCTGCCCGGTGCAGATGCAGGATCATATCGTTGCGCCGCGCCCACTTGGCCATCGACTGGATCGCGGTGTAGCCGATCACCAGGTCGATCATGATAATGACCGATCCGAGCTCCTTGGCGAACTCGGCGCGCTCGTACATGTCCTCCATGGTGCCGGCGGTGACGTTGAGATAGGTGCCCTTGATCTCGCCGGATGCTGCCTGCGCCTTGTTGACGGCCTCCATGCAGTACAGAAACCGCTCGCGCCAGTGCATGAATGGCTGTGAGTTGATGTTCTCGTCGTCCTTGGTGAAGTCGAGACCGCCTTTCAGCGCCTCGTAGACCACGCGTCCATAGTTGCGCCCCGAGAGGCCAAGTTTCGGCTTCACGGTGGCGCCCAGCAGCGGACGGCCGAACTTATCCATGCGCTCGCGCTCCACGACGATGCCGGTCGCCGGCCCCTGGAATGTCTTGACGTAGGCCACCGGTAGCCGCATGTCCTCCAGCCGCAGCGCCTTTAGCGGCTTGAAGCCGAACACGTTGCCGATGATCGAGGCCGACAAATTGGCGATCGATCCGGGCTCGAACAGGTCGAGATCGTAGGCGATGTAGGCAAAATACTGCCCCGGCGCATTCGGCACGGGGTCAACGCGGTAGCATTTTGCGCGATATTTCTCCGCTGCCGTCAGCCGGTCGGTCCACACCACGGTCCAGGTCGCGGTCGAGGATTCGCCGGCGACCGCCGCCGACGCCTCGATCGGATCGACCCCGTCCTGCGGCGTGACGCGGAACAGCGCGATGATATCGGTGTCCTTGGGCTGGTAGTCAGGCTCCCAATATCCCATCTTCTTGTATTCGAGGACGCCGGATTTGTAGCGATCCTTGCCGCGGATAGTCATCGAGTGCATGTTCATATCGGCCTCCTTGGCTGGTGTGCGGCGACTGGTCGGGATCGAACGCGTCGTCAGGTCATTCTGCGGCATCGGCCATCCCTCCCATCCTTGGATCGAGCGCGCCGGAGCGATAGCGCCGGGCCATCTCGGCCAATGGAATGACCTTGATTTGCGAGGCATGGCCCGCCGTGCCGAATTGCTCGAACCGTTCACGGCAAAGGTCGCGCAGCGCATCCATCGCCGGCTTGAGGAATTTTCGCG
Organism: Bradyrhizobium sp. WYCCWR15520; assembly: GCF_056174665.1. Taxonomy (NCBI): domain Bacteria; kingdom Pseudomonadati; phylum Pseudomonadota; class Alphaproteobacteria; order Hyphomicrobiales; family Nitrobacteraceae; genus Bradyrhizobium; species Bradyrhizobium sp. WYCCWR15520. Next base: position 52,776 of record NZ_JBWBWM010000018.1, on the reverse strand, counting down.
GATCGAATTCGCTTTTGCTTTGCGTTGCGACCTTGCGGAACGCCGCCGTCATCGCCAGCCGGCAGTCGGTATCGATATTGACCTTGCGCACGCCATGCCTGATGCCGCGGACGATCTCCTCGACCGGCACGCCCCAGGTCTGCGGCATCTCGCCGCCGAATGCATTGAAGGCGTCCTGCAATGGCTGCGGCACCGAGGACGAACCGTGCATCACCAGATGCGTATTGGGCAGCCGGCGATGGATTTCCTCCACCACCCTCATGGCAAGGATGTCGCCGTCCGGCTTGCGCGAGAATTTATAGGCGCCGTGCGAGGTTCCCATCGCGATCGCCAGCGCATCGACCTTGGTGGCGCGAACGAAGTCGACGGCCTGGTTGGGATCGGTCAGCAATTGATCGTGGCTGACCTCGCCTTCGACACCGTGACCGTCCTCCTGTTCGCCGCCGCCATGTTCGAGCGAGCCGAGCACGCCGAGTTCACCCTCCACCGACGCGCCGATCCAATGCGCCAGCTCGACGACGCGGCGGGTAATGTCGACGTTGTAGTCGTAATCCGCCGCGGTCTTGGCGTCCGCCTTCAGCGAGCCGTCCATCATCACGGAGGTGAACCCATGCTGAAGCGCGGTGGCGCAGGTCGACTCTTCGTTGCCATGGTCCTGATGCAGGCAGATCGGAATCTGCGGATACATCTCCTCCAGCGCGTCGATCATCTTCGACAGCATGATGTCATTGGCGTAAGAGCGCGCTCCCCGCGAGGCCTGGATGATCACGGGCGCATCCGCAGCCGCCGCCGCTTCCATGATCGCGAGCCCCTGCTCCATATTATTGATGTTGAATGCCGGCACGCCGTAGCCGTGCTCGGCGGCATGATCCAGCAATTGCCTCAATGTGATTCTGGCCATCGGCGCCTTCTTCTGGTTCGGCGTTACGTTCAGCGTCATGCGTAGGTCGTCGTCATTCTGGTTCGGGCCAGGCAACGCATGGCGGCGGTCGCAACCGCCTGCGGCGTAATGCCGAACTCGCGGTAGAGCGTCTCGGCCGGCGCGGATGCCCCAAAGCCGGTCATGCCGACGAATTCGCCGCGATCGCCAAGCCAGTGGGCCCAGTCGCCTTCGACCGCGGCCTCAACGCCTACCCTTGGAACGCGACCAAGAACGGCGGTCCGATATTCGCGGGATTGCTGGCGAAACAGATCGAAGCACGGCGCCGAGACCACCGCGGCGCGGACGTTGTCCTTCTCGAGCAATCTTGCCGCCTCGAGCGCGATCGATACTTCGGAGCCCGTTGCGATCAGAGTGACGTCGCGGCCGGCCTCCGGTTCAACGACGACGTAAGCGCCGAACGCGACCAGATTGGTTTGGTCAGTGACGTCACGGAACGTCGGGACCGCCTGCCGCGACAGGCACAGCACGGACGGAGCGCTCATCTGCCGCAGCGCGCAATCCCACGCCTCCGCGGTCTCGACAGCGTCGCCAGGACGAAATACCAGCAAGTTCGGGATGGCCCGCAGCGATGCCAGATGCTCGACGGGCTGATGCGTCGGACCGTCCTCGCCCAGGCCGATCGAGTCATGCGTCATGACGTGGATGACGCGGATGCCCATCAGCGCCGCCAGCCTGATCGCCGGGCGGCTGTAATCAGCGAAGCTGAGAAACGTGCCGCCATAGGGAATGAAGCCGCCATGCAGTGCGATGCCGTTCATCGCGGCGGCCATCGCATGCTCGCGGACACCGTAATGAATATAGCTGCCTTCGAGCCTATCGGCCCGCACCGGTTGCTGCGTCTTGGCGCGCGTCAGATTCGAATGGGTGAGATCAGCCGAACCACCGAGGAGATTCGGCAGCGCTTCGGCGATCACGTCGATCACCATTTGCGACGCCTGCCGGGTGGCGACCTGCGGCCGCTCGCTGCCGAACCGGACCCGCAGTTGCGCCATGACGTCAGCATATCCGCAGGGCAAATTCCGGTTCAGCGCATCGTGAAACGGCGAACGTCCCGCCGAATTGACCCGCCTGCTCCGCTCGACCCAGGCGCGCCGGGAGGTATGTCCCTGCGCACCGATTTCGCGCCAGGCATCCATGACGGCTTCCGGAATCTCAAATGGCGCATGCGGCCAGTTCAACGCGCCGCGCGTTTTCCCGACTTCATCGGCTCCGAGCGGCGCGCCATGCGCTTTTTCGGTGCCCTGCCGATTCGGCGCACCGAAACCGATCACCGTACGGCAAGCAATCAGCGATGGCCGGTCGCTCTGCCGGGCGCGACGGATCGCTGCCGCAATCGCTTCGGGGTCATGGCCATCGATCCGGACCGCTGACCAGCCGGACGCCTTGAAGCGCGCAAGCTGGTCATCCGAGCATGACAACGACGTGGAACCGTCGATCGAAATCTCGTTGTCATCATAGAGCACGATCAACCGGCTGAGCCTGAGATGTCCCGCCAGCGAAATCGCTTCGTGGCTGAGACCCTCCATCAGACAGCCGTCGCCGGCGATCACATAAGTATAGTGATCGACGAGGTCGTCGCCGAAGCGTGCGTTCATCAGGCGCTCCGCCAGCGCCATGCCGACCGCCGTGGCAATGCCCTGGCCCAGCGGGCCCGTGGTGGTTTCGACGCCGGGCGTATGTCCATACTCCGGATGGCCCGGGGTCTTCGATCCCCACTGCCGGAATGCCCTCAGTTCATTGGCCGTCATGCCCTCGTAGCCGGTCAGATACAGCAGCGCATACAGCAGCATCGAGCCGTGACCGGCCGAGAGTACGAACCGGTCGCGATCCGGCCACGCCGGATCGGCGGCATCGAATTTGAGGAAACGCGAGAACAGCACGGTGGCGACGTCGGCCATGCCCATCGGCATGCCGGGATGACCGGACTTCGCCTTCTCGACGGCGTCGATGGCCAGGAAGCGGATCGCGTTTGCCATTTCCGCATGCGAAACGGTCGAATCATTGGCAACGCGGGATAGAGCTAGATCGGTCATATCATGCGCCTCTTACGTTCCATCAGTTGCAGGATCAGCGGGGTGAGGATGAGCTGCATGGCGAGGTCGAGCTTCGAGCCATGGATCACGATCGAGTTGGCGCGCGACATGAAGCTGTTCGGGATCATCGACAGCAGATAGGGAAAGTCGATGCCGCGCGGATTCTTCAGGCGGATCACCACCATCGATTCGTCCGGCGTCGGTATCCAGCGCGCGATGAAGGGGTTCGACGTGTCGACAGTCGGCACCCGCTGGAAATTGATGTCAGTCTCGGTGAACTGCGGACAGATGTAGTTCACGTAGTCAGGCATCCGCCGCAGGATGGTGTCGGTCACCGCTTCTGCGGTGTAGCCGCGGTCGCGGCGATCGCGATGCAGCTTTTGGATCCATTCCAGATTGATGACGGGAACGACGCCGATCTTGAGGTCGGCATGTTGCGCGATGTTGACCTTGTCGGTCACGACAGCGCCATGCAGTCCCTCATAGAACAACAGATCGGAATTTTCCGGCAGCGGCGCCCATTCGGTGAATGTGCCCGGCTTTGCGCCGTACAGTCTTGCTTCCTCCTCATCGTGCACATAGTGCCTGGTCGTGCCGGTCCCGGACTCGCCGTAGTCGCGGAACAGCTTCTCCAGTTCTTCGAACAGGTTGGTTTCCGGGCTGAAATGGCTGAAATGCTTGTTGCCACGCTCGGCTTCCTCGGCCATTTTCGTGCGCATCTCAAAGCGGTTGTAGCGATGGAAGGCGTCGCCCTCGACATAGGCAGCGGCGACGTTCTCGCGGCGGAAGATGTTTTCGAACGTCTTCTTCACCGACGTCGTGCCAGCGCCCGATGAGCCCGTAATCGATATGATGGGGTAGCTGCGTGACATCTGCGCTCTTCCCTGTCAGCGAAACAGGCCACGCCGCGCGAATAGCGGCGCGTCGCTGTTGTCGAACATCGGCTGGGTGCCTTCATGAATGGCGGTGACGTCGCGAACGCCGCGCATCGACCCCATGATCAGCGGCACCCGCTGGTGCGGCGTTTTCGCCGACAATTCGAGGATGCGGCGGCGGCCGGTGGTCGCGGCACCGCCCGCCCACTCCATCACCAGTGCCATCGGATGCGCCTCGTAAAGCAGGCGAAGACGTCCCTCGCGGTAGGCCGGTCGCGCATCCGCCGGATACAGGAACACCCCGCCGCGAACGAGAATGCGAAGCGACTCCGCAACCAGCGAGCCGATCCAGCGCATGTTGAAATCGGCCGCGCTGCCGCCGTTGGTGCCGGCCAGGCACTCGTCGATATAGGTCCGCACCGGTCCGTGCCAGTGCCGGCGGTTCGAGGCATTGATGGCGAATTCGGGCGTGTCGGGCGCGATCCTGACGCGGCGCGCGATCAGCAGGAATTCCCTCGCGCGCCGGTCCAGAATGAAGATGTCGACGCGCTCGTCGAACGCCAGCACCAGCGTGGTTTGCGGGCCATAGACCACGAAGCCTGCCGCGCACTGCGCCGTGCCGGGCTCGAAGAAAGTGGAGACGATGTCGTTGCCGCGCGAGCGGATCGAAAAGATGGTTCCGACGGAAATGTTGTTTTCGAGGTTGGCGGACCCGTCGAGCGGATCGATCGCGACGCAGAGCGATGCCCCGGCATCGAACACTTCCGGCAGTTCCGATTCCTCTGATAGAACGGCGGCGACCGGCGACTTGCGCAACGCTGCGCGCATCATTCCGTCGGCGGCGAGATCGATGTCTCTCTGAAAATCGCCGTCGGAATTGACGCTATCGGTTTTCCCGGTAATGCCCGCCAACGGTCCGTCGGCAATGAGATCGGCAAGGCCGATCGCCGCAGCAGCGATCGCCTCAATCACGGTGGACACGGCCGGCCCGACCGGTGTCTCCGACCCCGTTTGATCAAGATGCGAGCACAAGGTCACGCGTGCGCCCATGGCCGTTCCCCGTTTGGCGCCCGCTTTCGGGGCGATTGCAAAGCGTCGTGCCCATCCGCACTCCGCGCCTAACAACAACCCAGTTTGCAAAATTAGTGAAATTTTCTTATCTTTGGCTTTGCCAAAGTTTTTCTTATATTGGACAGGCCCATGGCAAACAGGTTTCGGCGAGAATTGACCATTCGCCAGTTGCGCGCGCTGGCAGCCGTTCACAGCGATCGGTCGGTTACCGCGGCCGCGAAGCGACTGCATCTGACGCAGCCGGCGGTCACGTTGCAGATCCGCAATCTGCAGGAGATTGCGGGTGTGCCGCTGATCCAGCGCACCAATGACGGCATGCTGCTGACCGACGCCGGGCGCGAGGTGCTGACGCTTTCGGAGCGCATCGAAGCGGCGATTGCAGACTGCGAAACCTCGCTGGAGATGATCGCAGGCAAAACGGCAGGGCGCATCTCGATCGGCGCGGTCAGCACCGCGAAATATTTCGTGCCGTTCATGATCTCGGGATTCTCGAAACGGCATCCGAATATCGATGTTACCCTCTCGATCGGAAACCGCCAGGAGATCGGCACCGCACTACGCGGCTACGATCTCGACTTCGCGATCATGGGCCGCCCCCCGGCCGACATCGAGATGGACGTCCATCCGATCGGCGATCATCCGCATGTCATTATCGCGCCGACCAGCCATCGCCTGGCGCGAAAGTCGCGCATTGCGCTGAGCGACCTCGCCAACGAGACGTTCCTGATGCGCGAGCCTGGCTCGGGGACGCGCGGCCTGATGGAGCAACTGTTCGAGACGGCAGGGATTCGCCCGAACATCGGCATGGCGATGAGCAGCAATGAGACGATCAAGCAGGCCGTGATCGCCGGACTCGGCATTGCGTTTATTTCCGCGCATACGGTCGCCACCGAACTCGACGAGCGACGGCTGGCCACGCTGGATGTGGTCGGCCTTCCCATTGTCAGGCAATGGTTCGCGCTCTCCCGAAAGGACAAGATCCTTCTGCCCCCGGCGCGCGCCATGCTTGAATTCCTCAGCGCCCGCGGCGCGCAATTCCTGCCGAGAACCCAGGGCAGGATCAGGCTCACCCGGACGTCGGCGCGCGGCAAGCGGCGGTGACGTTGCCCGAGCAGCCAATAAAGACTGCGGAATGCCGATCATCGGCCATGGATGGTGCGACGCATTCCGAGTGATGAGACGAAAGTCTGAGTACCTCCCTCCCGGCACGCCACCGGACCAAATCAAGCAGCAGTCGCCGACAGGTTGACATCCTGCCCTCTTCTCCAAATACTTGGCAAAAAGCGCGAACAAGCTGTCCCGGCGACAGATAAAACAGATAAAAAAGGGAGGACACGATGCCGACTTCACGCAGAACACTGCTGAAGACTTCTGCGGCTGCCGCCGCTGCATTCACCTTCGATTGGACCCGCGCGCAGGCGCAAGCCGAAACAGTACGCATCGGTCTGATTTACGATCTGACCGGTCCCTTTGCCGCGGGTGGCTCGGTCGCCTCCTCGATCGGCGCGCAGATCGCCATCGACCTCGTCAACGAAAAGGGTGGCGTCGGCGGCAAGTACAAGGTTGCCGCCATCGCCGCGGATTCCCAGAGCAAGCCCGATGTCGCGATCAACGAGGCCAATCGCCTGATCGACCAGGAGAAGATCGACATCATCAACGGCGTCTACGCGAGTTCGCATGCGGTCCCGCTCGCGGCCAAGGTCGAGCAGCAGAAGAAGATCCTCTGGATCACGACCGCGGTTTCGACCGCCGTGTTCAAGGACAAGAACCTGCAATACGTCTTCCGCGCGCAGATTCATTCCGACCAATATGGCCAGGCCTTTGCGAGCTTCATCACTGAGCACGCCAAGGCGAAGCTCGGCATGGAGCCCAAGGACGTCAAGGTCGCGCTGATTCACGAGGACGGTCCTTATGGGGTCGGTGTCGCCGCCGCCGATGAGGCCTATGCGAAGGAGGCCGGCCTGCAGGTCGTGCTCAAGGAAGGCTATTCTGCATCCGCCCCCGACCTCTCAGTGCTGGTAACCAAGATCAAGCGCGCCAGGGCCGACGTCATCTCGCACGCGGGATACAACCCTGATATCACCTTGTTCCTGCGCCAGGCGCGCGAGAACGGCCTCAAGTTCAAGATGCTGTTCGGCGCCGGCGCGGGCTACAGCCAGCTCGACAAATTGCGTGCGACCTTCGGCGCGGACATCGACAATTTCTGCAATATCGATCCGGTGCCGGCGCAATTACTCGATGCCTCGAAGCTCGCGCCAGGGATCGGCGATCTCACCAAGGTGATGATCGCGCGCTACAAGGAGAAGACCAACGCGACCGATATTCCGCCGCACTGCTCGATGGGCTTCAATCAGACCTGGATCCTGCTCAACAGCGTGCTGCCGGTGGCCAAGGAGAAATATGGCGGCTTCGATCCCGAAGCCATTCGCAAGGCGGCGCTCGACGTCGATATCCCGCCGGGCGGCACCATCCAGGGCTATGGCGTGAAATTCTATCGGCCCGGCACGCCGCTCTCCGGCCAGAACGAGCGCTCGACCCCTGTCGTGATGCAGAATGCCGGCGAGCATATCTCGGTGGTCTGGCCGACCAATATCAGGACGCAGGACCCGGTATTCCCGCTGCCGAAATCGTCGGTGTATGCGGCGTAGGTCGATCTTTCACCCTCTCCCCTTGCTGTGCTTGCTGTGGGAGAGGGTGGCTTCGATGCTTCGCATCGAAGAGCGACGGATCTCTCTCCGCGAATGAACCTCTCGCAATTGAGTCCGCGGACAGAACCCCTCATCCGGCACGCTGCGCGTGCCACCTTCTCCCACAAGGGGAGAAGGGAGATTGCCGTTAAAGCGTGACTCGCCGCCCCTCCTCCGCCGCCCAATAGCCGGCGTAGTTGACCTTGATCGTCTCAAAGGCCAGCGCCAGATCCGAGAGCGGCTGGCGGCCGGTGGCCACGCATTCCATGAAATCCTGGATTTCCTGCGTGTAGCCGCGCGTCCATTCCTCTTCGAGGCAGATGTATTGCCAGCCGGTCTTCCGGTCGACTTTTTCAGTAATGTAGACGTTGGTCAGCTTCTCCTCGCTGGTCTGATAGCTCATCATGTGCGTGTTCGGCGTGATATTGGCGAACAGCGAGCCGCTGCTGGTATAGGTTTCGATCAGGTTGCGGACGCCACCAAGGATCATGTCGCCGGAAAACACCGTGGCCTTGGTGCCGTCCGAGAAGGTGGCCGTGAGCACGCCCCAATCCTCGACATCCACGGGATTGGCCTTGAGCACGGCCCGTTCGTCAGGGCGCAGGCACGCGGTCACATTGCCGACGTCACACGTCACGCTGGCAACACCGATCGTCTCGCCGCGCGCCTTCGCCTCGACCTGCTTGAGATAGAGCACCGCCGACAATGGATGGCATCCCATCCGGATCAACGAGCCGCCGCCGGTCATCGCCCACTGCGCGGCGTGCGCGGCATGCGAGCCGGAGTGGCTCTCCTCCCCCTTCATGAACAGGATCTTGTCCCTGGTGGCCTTGAGGATCTCCACGGTCTTGGTCACCGCCGGCGCGTAGATCCAGTCCTCGGCATACATGAAGAGCTTGCCGGTGTTGCCGATTGCCGCGCAGGTCTTCTCCATTTCCTCCAGCACGCGCTCATACATCAATGCCTTCGGCACATGCTTGCCGATCGGCGCCGTGTCGCCATCCCGGCCGAAATAGCCGGCGAACGGCTTTTCGCAGATGACGTGTTTGCCGGCCTGCATCGCCTCGACGATCATCGAGGTGTGCAGATTGGGCGGCGTGCAGATATCGATGACGTCGAGATCAGCATCGGCGATGAGGTCGCGAAAGCTGCGATAGACCGTCGGAATCCGGTGGCGGCCGGCAAACTCGACGACATGATCGCCTCTCGCCGCAACAGCGCGGACTTCGACATTTACGCCGTAGACGCGGCGGTAGGCATGCATGTGCAGTTCGGACACGAAGCCGCACCCGGCCAGCCCGATCCTGATTTTCGCCATCTGCGGAATGCCTCCCTCGTCGACCAAGACCGAATTGCTGGCGTGGTTCGGGGCGCTAATTGCTGCTTCGGCCGGCCTTACGGCGCATCAACGCGGCGAAGAGCTCGGTCAGGCCGAACCGCCAGGGTTCGCAATCGCCGCTGTGACGCATGCGGTTGGTCAGCCGGCCGAGTTTCGGCGTGGCGACCGTCACCAGATCGCCTTCCACGTGAGTGAACCCCTGCCCCTTCGCGAAACGGTCCTGGATCGGCGCGAACATCGTGCCGAGGAACAACACGAAGCCGTCGGGATACTGATGGTTCTCGTTGATCGTCTGCCCGACGATGTCGGCCGGATCGCGGCTGATCTTTGTCAACGAGGATGCGCCGTGCAGGACGAAACCCTCCGGTCCCTTCACTTCCAGCGAGATATCCATCTTCCTGACGTCGTCGAGCGTGAAGCTCGCGTCGAAGAATCGCACGAACGGGCCGATAGCGCAGGACGCGTTGTTGTCCTTCGCCTTGGATAACAACAGCGCCGAGCGCCCCTCGAAGTCGCGGAGATTGACATCGTTGCCGAGCGTGGCGCCGACGGTGCGGCCATCGCTGGCTACCACCAGCACCACCTCGGGCTCTGGATTATTCCAGGTCGATTTCGGATGCAGGCCCGCATCCACGCAGGTGCCGACCGCCGACAGCACGGGAGCCTTGGTGAACACCTCGGCATCCGGCCCGATGCCGACTTCGAGATACTGGCTCCAGGCGTTCTGCGAAACCAGCACGTCCTTGACATGCTGCGCTTCGGCCGAGCCCGGCTTCAATTGCGACAGGTCGGTGCCGACGATCCGCGTCACCTCGGCCCGGATCGCCTCAGCCGAATCCGGATTGCCGCGCGCTCGCTCCTCGATCACCCGCTCAAGCATCGAGACGGCGAAGGTGACGCCGGCGGCCTTGATCACCTGCAGGTCGATCGGGGCCAGCAACCATGGCCTGGCCGGGTTGCGGGTGTCGGGCGGCGTATTGTTCAGGAGATCCTGCAGCGCGCCGACCCGCTCGCCACGCGCAGCGCGCAGCGCCGCGGCCGGATCGGCAACGGCGGCAAGCTGGCTGGCGGTGGGAAATTCGTTGGTGACGTCGAACACGCCATCCTGACGAATCGCGACCACCGACGGCCCGGCAAGGTCGGGACGCCAGATCCGCCCCATCAGCGCGGCGCCGGCGAAATCGTCGGGCAGGATGAAAGCAGCGTCGGTGACGATCGGCATCGTGGGAGTCCTCGCGAGGGGGCGTCTGTGCGGTCAGGGCAGCACCGTCCATAGAAGGGAAACCGATGGACGGGTCAACACCTTCAGGGAGGGGCCCACGTCGGCACCGCGGCCGCCGGTACAGGTTCATCGCGCCGCAGCATGCAAAATCAGACGATTGGTCAAATGCGACCGATTACACGCGCAGGCAATCTGGTCTGGCGCATGGCGGTCGAACAAAGACCGCCATGAGATTCGATGTCCGGGAACTACATGCGGCACAATCCCGCCGGAATGCCGCGGGGCCTGTGATGGCTGCGCGACCTCTCCGGCCGGCGCTCAACCAAGAAGGGGCACCACATGGTGGCGCTGCTTCTGCGCTGACGGCGATCCCCATCAGCGCAAGTTCGGTATCTCGCTAGATCGGGCCAGTGCCCGCTTCGCCTTGTCTAGGCCGCCTTGGCCTTGGACTTGGCGACGTGGCTCGAGATCGCATCCATCAATGGCGGCGACAGGCAGTCATAGGGCTCCAGTCCGAGCTCCTTCAGCCGAGCCCTGATTCCAGCCATCTCCCCTGGTTGGACGCCGGACTCCAAAACGGACGACACAAACGCCGCAAACCCCGGAGCCGCCGAGCCGCCTTCCTGGAACAGCTCGGGATGGATGAAATCGAGGCCATAGAACGGATGTCCCGTGTTCTCGATCCGGCCGTACATATGCGTGCCGCAGGCCTTGCAGGCATAGCGCTGGATCGTGGCCGCCTGGTCGACGATCTGCAGCTTGTCGCCGTTCTCGATCACTTTCACATTGTCGCGCGGAACGACGGCGACAACGGAGAAGATCGCGCCTTCGGGCTTCCAGCATTTGGTGCAGCCGCAAGCGTGATTGTGGGCAACGTCGCCCTTGATGGCGACCTTGACCGGCCTGTCCGAGCACTTGCAGACCAAGGTGCCGCCGGCGAAGCTGCCGGTCCCCTGTTTTACGCCGCTGTCAACCGATGGGTGGATGTGAACAGTCATGGGCCTCTCCTCCTTGTGTTTGAAGTTCCCCTATTCAGAACACGACAACCGAACGGATCGACTTGCCCTGGTGCATGAGATCGAATCCCTGATTGATCTCCTCCAGCTTGAGCACATGCGTGATCATCGGATCGATCTCGATCTTTCCGTTCATGTACCAGTCGACAATCTTCGGCACGTCCGTACGGCCACGCGCGCCGCCAAAAGCCGTTCCCTTCCAGACGCGGCCGGTCACGAGCTGGAACGGCCGGGTAGCGATTTCCTTGCCCGACTCAGCAACCCCGATCACGACGGAGACGCCCCAGCCGCGATGGCACGCTTCGAGTGCCTGCCGCATCACGGTGGTATTGCCGGTGCAGTCGAAGGTGTAGTCGGCGCCGCCGTCGGTGAGCCCGACCAGATGCTGGATGATGTCACTGACCTTGGTCGGATTGACGAAATGCGTCATGCCGAAGCGGCGGCCCCAATCCTCCTTGGCATCGTTGATGTCGACGCCGACGATCTTGTCGGCGCCCACCATCTTCGCGCCCTGGATGACGTTGAGCCCGATGCCGCCGAGACCGAAAACGACGACGTTGGCGCCAGGTGTCACCTTGGCGGTATTCACCACGGCGCCAACGCCCGTCGTCACCCCGCAACCGATGTAGCAGCTCTTGTCGAAGGGCGCGTCCTCGCGAATCTTCGCCACCGCGATTTCCGGCAGCACGATAAAGTTCGAGAACGTCGAGCAGCCCATGTAATGGAAGATCGGCTTGCCCTTATGGCTGAAGCGCGAGGTGCCGTCCGGCATCAGCCCCTTGCCCTGGGTGGCGCGGATGGCGGTGCATAGATTGGTCTTGCCGCTCAGGCAGCTTTTGCACTGGCGACATTCCGGCGTGTACAGCGGAATCACGTGATCGCCGGCCTTGACCGACGTCACGCCCGGGCCGACTTCGCGGACGATGCCCGCGCCCTCATGACCGAGGATCGAAGGAAAGATTCCTTCGCTGTCGAATCCGTCGAGCGTATAGGCATCGGTGTGGCAGATTCCGGTCGCCTTGATCTCGACGAGAACCTCACCGGCCTTCGGGCCTTCCAGGTCGACCTCGACGATTTCAAGCGGCTTCTTGGCTTCGAATGCGACAGCAGCGCGGGTCTTCATTCTAAACTCCACATTTGTTCTTCAGGTCGCTGCACGGAGTATCGGGACATATGCCTCGCATGTTTGGCATGATCACTTGCCTCCCATGCAGGACTTTTCTGTATCGGTGTACGCGTCGGGCTTGTCTTCCTTCTTGGCGGGCCGGACGCGCCCGACGGCGTCATGGGCACGGGCACGCAGATACACATAAAGGTCGTCCATGTAGCAGGCGACATTCGGATTATCGCCGAGCGCCGGCATGACGGAGTTGCCGTTCTTGCGGCCACTCGCGACAACTCCGACGAAGTCGCCGTAGTTCATGGTCTTGAGTGAATTCGTGAGGCCAGGGGCGTAGGTCGATCCCATCCCGTCGGGGCCATGGCAGACGTGGCATTCCGAGTGATAGCGCCGGTAACCGGAGTAGGTGTACCAATCCACCGTTCCGTCGGCCCCAACCTTGAAAGTCGGATTGCCTTCCTTGTCGAGGTACTTTCCGTCCTCGGATTTGACGGCAGCCGGGTCGACCGCGTTTTCGGCGAAGGAAATTCCTCCTGATACCACGAAGATCATCGCAGCACCCACAAACCAGATTTTACGCAAGAGCTTGTCCTCGAGATTCGGTGGTAGGCGAACCGGCGCATGGAGCAACTCCATGCGCCGGAACGAAGTTGGTTGGCTCAGCTTACTGCGGCAGAGCGAATACGGTCAGAGTTCCGCCGAGCGCGGTGTAGTTGCTAAGGGCAGCGTAACCGCCGACGGCGCCGAGGCCGGCGGTGTCCACGTTCCTCGCGGCCGATTCCAATGCCCGGCCCGCCGCTGCACGGCCCGCAGCGCCCTGCCATTCAGCGGCACCCTCCGGGCTCATCAGCCCGGCCGCCAAGCCGATGCCGGCCCAGCCGCCCACGCCGGAAAGCACGGCCACGTATTGCCGGCCGCCCTGTTCGTAGGTCGTGACGTTCCCGATAATGCCGGACGGGGTCTTGAACTTGTAGAGCTCCTTGCCAGTCTTGGCATCGACCGCCTTCAGGTAGCCTTCGAGCGTTCCGTAGAACACCACGCCGCCGGCGGTAGCGAGCGCACCGGACCACACCGAGAACATTTCCTTGTTCGACCACACGATCTTGCCGGTCTTGTTGTCCCACGCGATGAAGTTGCCCATGTGGGTTTCGCCAGGAGGCGGATACATCGAGAGCGTCGCCCCGACATAGGGTTGGCCCGCAGTGTAGTTCACCTTGAACGGCTCGTAGTCCATGCAAACGTGGTTGGTCGGCACGTAGAACAGTTGCGTGTCCGGCGAATACGCCGCCGGCTGCTGGTCCTTGGTACCGAGCGCGGCCGGGCAGATACCCTTGACGTTGACGTCCTCGCCCTGCTTGTCGGTCGAATATTGGTCGACGACCTTCGGTCGACCATAGGTGGGCGAGCTCTTGTTCATGTCGACGCCGCTGGTCCAGTTGACCTTCGGATCGTACTTCTCCGCCACCAGCAATTCGCCGTTGGTGCGGTCCATCGTATAGGCGAGCCCGTTGCGGTCGAAATGGGTCAGTAGCTTACGCGCTTGACCGCCGATCTGTTGATCGCTGAGGATCACTTCGTTGACGCCGTCGTAGTCCCACTCGTCGTGCGGGGTCATCTGATAGACCCAGCGGGCCATGCCGGTGTCGGCGTCCCGCGCAAAGATGGTCATCGACCAGCGATTGTCTCCCGGCCGCTGCTTTGGATTCCAGGTCGAGGGGTTGCCGGTTCCGTAATATATCAGGTTCAGCTCGGGATCATAAGAATACCAGCCCCACGTCGGTCCGCCGCCGATCTTCCACTGGTCGCCCTGCCAAGTATCGATGCCGGAGTCCTTACCGACCGGCTTACCTAGATGCGTGGTCTTCACCGGATCCATCAGCGTGTCGCTGTCGGGTCCCATCGAATAGCCGCGCCAGACCCGCTTGCCGTCCTTGATGCTGTAGGCAGTCACCGAACCACGAACGCCGAATTCGCCGCCCGAGATGCCGGTGAGGACCTTGTCTTTAAAAACCATCGGTGCCGACGTCCCGGTCTCACCTTTGCTGGGATCTCCGTTCTTCACCGACCAGACCAGCTTCCCGGTCTTGGCATCGAGGGCGACAAGGGTCGTGTCGGCCTGGTGCAAAAAGATTTTTCCATCGCCGTAGGCCACGCCACGATTCACCGTGTCGCAGCACATCACCGGGATGACGTTCGGATCCTGTTTGGGTTCATATACCCAAACGATCTTCTGCTCCTGGGATAGGTCAAGAGCATAGACTTTGTTCGGGAACGGTGTGTGGACGTACATCATGTTGCCGATAATGAGCGGTCCGCCCTCGTGGCCGCGCAGCACGCCGGTCGAGAACGACCATGCGACCTGCAACTTGCCGGCGTTGGCTGCAGTAATCTGGTTGAGCTTCGAGTAGCGCGTATTGGCGTAGTCGCCCGTCGGCATCACCCAATCCTTTGGGTTCTGCGACATCTTGATCAGTTCGTCATTGGCATACGCAACGCCGGCAGCGAATGCCGCCACGGCGCCGAGACAGGCAGCGGATAGCACTTTGCGCATAGTGGTTCCTCCCAGATTGAGGGTTTAGGGTTTCCGTCGAGACGGCCCATTTTCCATTCTTGGTCCCTATTCCTATCCCGTTCGGAAATGGGAAACTTGCCCAAGAGCGAAGCGCGTTTGCTCAGAAGCGAAACACAATAAACTTTTTAATTTTGGGAACGTCGAGAGCCGTCCCTCTCATGCTGCGAAGCATCAATCGTGGGCTCGTTCCCACAAGCACCCGCGCGTCCCGAGGCTGAGGTTCCCCTTGACGCAGCCGAAACTAAGTTGGAGGATTGTCAAAGGGATATTGGGAAGAATCTGCGCGACTTCCCCACGACCGCCTTAAGTCGAGGCAAATGTAGCGTCCTGTGACCGAAGCTTTTGCCGAGGTCGTGGCCTGTTCTCGAATCGGTGCTTCGACCATGTCCGATACAGTCCGCTCACTCAGCACTTCCGGGTTGGCGCCGAAGAAGCAGCTGCAAACTTGGTCAGATGCGCTGACGGATCTGTGCGGTCAGTTCGACGTCGATCCGCTGGAAGGTTCCTCGCTGGAGGGGCGGATAAACTACACGACCGTCTCGCAGTTGAAGCTGTGCCAGATCGAGGCAAGCCAGCATCGTATCGCGCACACGGTCTCGGGCACCAAGCTGAGCGAACACCCCTACGTCAAGATACTGTTCCAGACCTACGGCATCTCGCATTTCGAACAGGCCGGCCGGCGCATGGACATCATGCCCGGCGATTGTCTCGCCTATGACGTCTCCTGCCCGCACACGATCGTCAGCCCCTCGCTGACCCGGCACGAGGTCGTGATCGTGCCGAAGGAACTGCTTCACGAACGCGGCTTCCGCACGTCGAAGATGTTGCCGTGCAAGCTTTCCGCACGTAACGGCACCGGCCGTATTGCCTACGACTTCGTGCACACCGCGTTTGATGAAGCGAACCGGCTATCGCCCTACAACGCCATCGGCGTCGCCGATTCGCTGATCGATTTGCTGCTGTTGCCGTTGCGCGAGGCCGACACGATGTTCGATCGCGTCGGTCCCGAAGCAATGTACATCCGCGCCCAGGCTTTCATCCGGGAACATTTGCGCGACCCGGAGCTTTGCATCGACCAGATCTCGGCGGCGCTGGGCTGCACCAAGCGCTATCTGCACATGCTGTTCAGCGACAAGGGCATGACCGTCAGCGATTACATCTGGCGGGCGCGGCTGCTGCACTGCCGGCAGGAGCTGGAGACCCAGCATGGAAAGACGATCACGGACGTCGCGTTTTCCTGGGGCTTTTCCAGCTCGTCGCACTTCAGCCGCGTGTTCCGGAAGCATTTTGGCTTCGCGCCCTCTACCATTCACAAGGCGCATTGCGTCGATCCGGCGCTGGATGCTTCCTGAGGCGAACGTCCCCGTTGTGCGGCGACCACCTGTTGCCGTACCGTCGTCGATAGCTTGAAATCGTTTTGCGCTCTCCCGCACTGCCGGCCATGATGGCTGCGCCGCTTCGCCGGCCTAGAAGGTCGCCCTCAGCCCTGCATAGAAGGCACGCGGCCGCGCCGGGCTGACAGAGCGAGGGTCGGTAAAATCCGCCCCGCCATTGGCGAAATTGGGAAGATCTCCTTTATCGAAGAACGTCCCGTAGGTCGCATAGCGGTTGTCGAAGATATTGTCGACGCGGCCGTAGATCTGGAACGTCTTGTCGATCTGATACGAGGCGTGCAGGTTGAAAACCGAGTACCCAGGCAGCCTCGCCGCCTGATTGGATTCATCGCCAACAAAATACTGGCTGCCGACGAACAATGCATCGCCGCCGACCTTGAAAGCATCGGTGACCGAATAGTCGATGCCTAGCTTGACCCGGTTGCGCGGGATCGCGGGGATTCGGTTGCCCGGCAGGACCTGGATAAGGCCAGTGGCGGGATCGGCGAACGGGCTGTGAGAGTTGAGCTCCAAGGCGTCGAGGAAGCGTGCATCCACGAGGGCATAGCTGGCATAGAGTTGCAGCGTCTTCGACGTGAGATTGACCTGGGCCTCGATGCCCTGGCGCCGCGTCCTGCCCACGTTCTGGAAGTAGCCAAAGCCCTGCAACTGACTGGGAATCGCCAGGATGTCATCGGCATTGGTCGCGCGGAACGCGCCGACCTTCCACCCGAGCGTCCCGATATTCAGCTCCTTGGTGCCGCGGAAACCGGCCTCAATGGTACGGGATACGACCTGTTTCAGTGGCGGATCCGCGATCAGGATTGCCGCGACGATGCAGGGGCGCGCAGGATCGGCGCATGCGAGTTCCAGCGGGGTTGGCGCGCGATTGGCTTCGGAATACCCGGCATAGGCCGTCACTTCAGGCGTAATCTTGTAGGTGCCGCCAATCATCGGATTGAAGCGGCTGAACGTATGATTGCCGTTGAGATCGGTACCGATCAGATCCTGCAGGACGATGTTTGCATAGTTGAACCGGCCGCCGCCCGAGATTGAGAACCGGTCCGTCACGTCGAACGTGTCGAGTGCATAGAGGCCGGTGTAGCGGTTGGTGGCGCGAAGCGAGACCGGGCCGATTGAAATCGGGATGCCTGATGGTCCGAGGAAGATGCCGCTGCCGCTGACAACGTAATTTGAACCGATCGTGCCCAGTTCCGCGCTCGCCCCGAACCGGGTGACGCCGGAATCGAAGCTGGTACCGACCATGAACTGGTTGTTGTGCCCGAACAACTGGTCGGTGTTGGTTGCCTGCAGCGTCGCCCCCGTCGTGGTCGAACGGGTGGTTGTCCGATCGATCTGGCCCAGCACCGCGTCGGTGGGGAACGGATTTGCGAGCTGGACTCCGTTGAGCCCGTTCGCCGGCGCTCCCGGCGTGGTATCTTCGTTGAAACAAAGCCGTGTCGGATCGGCGCCACACGGCTCCGTCTCGGTCGGGTTACCATCGACTGTCTTCTGCCGGAACGCGCGGACTCGCGCCGAGCCTTCGATCGTCCAGGTCGGCGTGATCTCGACCTTTCCAGTCAGATTGGCGTAGGCAACGCGGTTGTCGGTGGTCTGCGGCGTCGTATAGGTTGCGCCCCAATACTTCTGCAGCAGTTCGACCGGCACCGTCGCCGCTGCGCCGAAATTGTTCTTGGCGACGCCCACATTGAGGTGAAATTCGCTGCTATCGGTCCGGTAGCCGACATCACCATAGAAGCGCCGGATCGCCGATTCCGAAAAATTGCGATAGCCGTTGTCACGCACGCCTTCGAGCGCGCCATAGACCGAGAAATTGCCGATCTGCTTGCCATACTGCGCCGAACTCTGGATGCGGCCGAACGAGCCGCCCATCGTGTTGATTTCGCCGCCCTGATAGTTGAAGCCGTCCTTCATCTGCACGTTGACGGCACCGCCCAAGGCATTGAGACCAAACGCGGGATTGTTGGTTACGACGGTAACCGACCTGATTGCGGCGGTCGGGATCAAATCCCAATTGACAGTGTCGCCGAACGCTTCGTTGACGCGCACCCCGTTCTGGTAAACCGCCAGTCCCTGGGGTGTGCCCGAGACGGGAGATGCAACGAAACCTCGAAATTGTATGTCCGGCATGAACGGGTTGCCGGTCGTATCGCTGATGACAATACCCGGCACCTGTTGCTGCAGCGCATCCGCGATGTTCAGCGAGCCGGTGCGCGCAATCTGCCCGGCACCGACGGCATTGACCGCTGCGGCCACCTTATCGACATCCATTCCCGAGCCGACCGTCGGCGTAGGCGCGGTCGGGTAAACAAAGACCCTGCGAACATTCCTTGCGGGCGCCCGAGTTGCCCCTCGGGCGCGCGCTGGTTTGGCGCTCGTCGCCGGCGCGACGACCTCGATGGCCGGCAAAACGTCGCTAGCTGCGGGTGCGGTTTGGGCCTGAGCACAGTCCAGCCCGGGAACCAGACAGATCGAGATCGTCCCGACCACCCGTACGCGTGCACCCATATTCCCACCCCAACACATACCGGCTTGTCCCCTGCCGGTTCGATGTCGACGATACTAGTGAGAAGACAACGACACGCGCTAGCCGCAAAAGGTCTGGTTCCTCACCTTGCATTCCTCCCGACGAGGACCGGGACAAATTCCCGGACAGCAACTCGCAATCGATCAAGGATGCGACCCGTGGGGGACGACCGCCTCGACCGTTACGCCCCCATTGTCGGAGATGACATTCAGCGTCCCGCCCAGCGCCAGTATTCTCTCGCGCATCCCGACCAGGCCGAAGCCGGACTTGTGATCCGGCGCCAAGCCGCGGCCGTTGTCGCTCACGCGCACCAGGGCGCAGCCGCGACTTCCATGGATGCCTTCGGCCTGTTCGACCGTGACGCTGACGGACGTCGCGTCGGCGTGGCGGAAAGCGTTCGTCAAGGCTTCCTGGACGGTGCGGTAGATCGTCAGATCAGCGACTTCTCCGCCCTCGCCTGGCGCGCATGCAATGTTCGCCTCAATGGCAACATCGGGTCGAGACTCACGCCACAAGCGCAGCAGCACGCCGAGCGCCTCGGCTAGTCCAAGCTCCGCCAGCCCGACAGGCCGCAGCTTTTCCAATATCCTGCGGTTGAATTGCTGAAGCGCATTGGTCTGCTCCATGATGGCGGTGGCATGCTTGCGCAACGCATCGGCGCTCGGCGCACGCCCATCCTCGGAAAGCCGCGTCAGCGCGCCGGCGTGGGCGCGCAGCGTAAAGAGATACGGCCCGAACTCGTCATGAAGTTCGCGCGCAATCTCCTTGCGCTCCATATCCTGCAGCGAGACCGTGCGTTCGGCGAGCCGGCGCTTGTCCTCGACGGCCTCGCCGAGGGCGCCTGCAAGGTGGTTCAGCTTGGCACAGATTACCGCCAGCTCGGGCGCGCCGCCGGGCTCGACGCGCGATGCGTACTGTCCAGCCTCAATGTTCGCCATGGTCTGCGAAAGCGCCTGCAGCGGCGCCAGCGCGCGGCCAATCACTACCATCGTAACCAGAAAGAGCGCGATGGCGAGCGCGGAGCCGACCGCGAGCTGGGTCACGATTCCGTCCCAGATCTCGGCCACCTCGTCGTTCGGATGCGAGGTGATCAGCAGCGATTGCGGCTTGCCGTGGATCGTGATCGGTACGCTCACGGTTGTGGTTTCCGGATGCACGAGCGCGATGAACCACGCCGGCGGCGACCGCTCCCCGTCGCTGTTGCCGGGGTGTGCACCCGTGGCGGCGTCGCCCTGCCGTGTGATGCTGACATGACGGAGCCGGCTGAGGTCAGACGCGATCTGGTTCAGCCGCGCATCCGGGTCCGGCGCCTCGTTCAGGCTTGGCACGATCGTCTCGACGAACTCGCGCGCCAGCCGGATGACGCTCTGATCTTCGGCGCGAACACGGGGCGCCGCCTCTACCACCAGCCGCGCGATGTTGATCGCTAAACCTAGCGTGAGCCCTACCGCCAGCAGCAAATTGATCCGGGAACGCAACGATAATTTCTGCCACATGACGTTTGCCCCAATCGCGTCGCAATCAGTTCCCCGACGAGAGGACCGTTGACAGTCGAAAAACCGACGATCAGATTGAAGCGTACAGCAATCGCGTCGGCGTTGCATGATCGGCCTCGCGCCGACGTCTGCGTAACGTGATGCGATGCAACAACGCGGCCGAAGCAGCTCGGGGATCGATGTAATGCGTGTACTGATCGTCGATGACCATCCCATTGTCGCTTCGGGCTGCCGCACGGTATTTGCCGACGATCCGGAGGTCGTGCTGCTGGAGGCTGCCGACGCGGAGAGCGGTGAACGGGTGTTCATCGCTGAACGACCCGACATCTGCGTGATCGACATCAACCTGCCGACCGTGTCCGGATTCGAGCTGGCGCGGCGCATTCTTGCACGCGCCGCTTCCGCACGAATCATCATGTTCAGCATGAACGACGATCCGGTCTTCGCCGCGCGCGCCATCGACATCGGCGCCAAGGGCTATGTCGCGAAAACGGGCGATCCGCAGGATCTGGTCGAGGCGATTCGTGAAGTCGGCAAGGGCGGCGTCTATCTGCCGTCTGCGATCGCGCGAAGCATCGCCTTCGCCGGACCTGCATTCGCCCGCAGCCCGCTTTCCAAACTCACGTCGCGAGAGATGGAAATCCTCCGCCTGCTCAGCGCGGGCAAGAGCCTTTCCGAGATCGCGTGGCTGGTTCATTCCTCGTACAAGACCGTTGCCAACACATCGTCGATCATGCGCCAGAAACTTGGCGTGCGAACTTCCGCCGAATTGGTGCGGCTGGCGATCGAAAGCGGCATCGGCGTAACCGTGCCGCACGGCGCCGGAGTAGCAAGATCATGAGCATGCAGACCGTTTCGCTCAACACCTCATATGGCGGAACGCAGGGTGTCTATCGACATGCCAGCGGCGAAACATGCACCGACATGACCTTCTCGGTCTATATCCCTCCGCACGCCGCCGGCGCCAGGCTGCCGGTGGTCTGGTATCTTTCCGGCCTGACCTGCACCCATGCCAACGTGACGGAGAAAGGCGAATTCCGCAGCGCCTGCGCCGAACTTGGATTGATCTTCGTTGCGCCCGATACCAGCCCGCGCGGCGAAGGCGTGCCCGGCGATCCCGCCAATGCCTATGACTTCGGGCTTGGCGCCGGCTTCTATGTCGATGCGACACAAGAGCCGTTCGCCCGCAATTACCGCATGTGGAGCTACGTGACGGAAGAACTGCCGAAGCTGGTCGCTGACAAGTTTCCCGTCGATCCTGACCGGCAATCCATTTTCGGTCATTCCATGGGCGGCCACGGTGCACTGACAGTCGCGTTGCGCCATCCGGGCCGCTATCGCGCGGCCAGCGCATTTGCGCCGATCGTCGCTCCCTCGCAGGTGCCATGGGGCATCAAGGCGCTCGGCGGTTATCTTGGCACCGACCGGCAAGCATGGCGCAAGCACGATGCGGTAGCCTTGATCGAGGACGGTGCCAGGCTGCCGGATCTACTGGTCGACTACGGCGATGCCGATCAGTTTTTGACGGAACAGCTCCGTCCCGAGCTGCTGCAAAGCGCATGCGAGAAGGCCAAGATACCCCTTACCTTGCGCCGGCAGCCCGGCTACGACCACAGCTACTACTTCATCTCCACGTTCATGGGCGATCATCTGCGTTGGCATGCCGCACGCCTGAAAGGCTGATGCCCGCGCAACAGAATTGAGTTGCAAGCCGAAACAATTCGGTCATGGTTCAAGCTAACGGTCTTCCATAGCGCGAAGTCGAGAAGACCTTTTAGGGAGAAGCCATGATCCGATGGTTGGTCGCTGCGATCGGCTTGAGCGTCGCGGCTGCCCCCGTGCTCGCGGCCGACCCCATCGAGATCGGCATCGGCTATCTCGGCCGCGCCGGCGTGAAAGCGAAATTGTCGCTCGTCGAGCTGCCGGCCGAAAACGATGGCGTGGCCGGCGCCCGTCTTGCCGTCGAGGACAACAACACCACGGGCAAATTCCTCAACCAGCGCTTCACGCTCGAAGAGGTCCGGCTCAAGGACAACGAAGACGTCGCGAAAGCCGCGGCGACGCTTGCCGAGCGCACCGGCTTCATCATTGCCGACCTCCCGGCGGACGATCTGCTGAAGGCCGCTGACGCGCTTCGCGATCGCGGAACGCTGCTGTTGAACGCCGGCGCCATCGACGATCGGTTGCGCGAGCAGGATTGCCGCGCCAACGTCATCCATGTCGCGCCGACACGCTCGATGCTAGCGGATGCGCTCGCCCAGTATCTGGTGTGGAAGCAGTGGAAGCGCTGGCTGTTCGTCGTCGGCTCGCATGATCAGGACAAGCTCTTTGCCGACGCCTTGCGCCGCGCCGCCACGCGCTTCGGCGCCAAGATCGTTCAGGAACGAACTTTTGAGGACACCGGCGGCGCCCGCCGCACCGACAGCGGCGTCACCCTGATCCAGCGGCAAATGCCGACCTTCACCCAGCAGGCGCCGGCCTATGACGTCCTCGTTGCCGCTGACGAGAGCGAGGTGTTCGCGTCCTACCTGCCCTACCGCACCTGGGACCCGCGGCCGGTCGCAGGCTCCGCAGGCCTGGTTCCGACCAGCTGGCATGCCGCGCAGGATCAATGGGGCGCGATCCAGATTCAAAATCGGTTTGTAAAGTTGAACTCGCGACACATGACCGCATTGGACATGCAAGCGTGGACGGCAGCGCGCATGATCGGTGAAGCGACGTCGCGCACGAAGTCCGGCGATCCCAAGGCGATATCGAATTTCCACAAGGGGCCCGATTTTTCCATTGCGGCGTTCAAGGGCCGTCGGTTGACATTGCGGGACTGGAACCTGCAGCTTCGCCAGCCGATCCTGCTGGTCGATGGACGCATGGTGGTCTCGGTTTCGCCGCAAGAGGGATTCCTGCATCAGGTGTCGGAGCTCGACACGCTTGGCGCCGATCGGCCGGAAACGAAATGCAAATTGCGTTGAGGAGAAAGAGATTGCGCATGTGGCGTCACTGCCTGATTTCCGGAATGGCCCTCTGGCTCGCGGCGGCGAGCCCCGCATCGGCCTTCATCGCCTATGTCTCCAACGAGAAGAGCAACACCGTATCGGTGATCGATACGAACAACTGGTCCGTCATCAAGACCATCAAGGTCGGCCAGCGGCCGCGCGGCATCGAGTTCACCAGGGACGGCAAGTTCGTGTTCGTCGCCGTCGGCGACGACGACAGCATTCAGGTCATCGACGTGGCGAAGCAGGAGGTCGTCGATACCCTGCCCTCTGGACCAGATCCCGAACTGTTCGCTCTCGATGCGGACGGCAAGATCCTTTACGTCGCCAACGAGAACGACAATACGGTGACCATCATCGACGTCGAGAAGCGCTCCCGTCTCGGCGACATCCAGGTCGGCGTCGAGCCGGAAGGCATGGCCATCAGCCCGGACGGCAAGATCCTGATCAATACGTCCGAGACCACCAACATGGCGCATTTCATCGACACCGCGACGCGCCAGATCGTCGCCAATGTGCTGGTCGATGCGCGCCCACGCTACGCCGAGTTCAAGCGTGACAACTCCGAAGTATGGGTATCGTCGGAGATCGGCGGCACCGTTTCGGTGATCGATCCGGTCAAGCGGGAGGTGACCAAGAAGATCACATTCGAGATTCCCGGGCTTCGGAGCGAAGCCATCCAGCCGGTCGGCATCGGCATGACCAAGGACGGCAAGACCGCCTTCGTCGCGCTCGGCCCCGCCAACCGCGTCGCGGTGGTCGATGTCGCCAGCCACAAGGTCACGAAATATCTGCTGGTGGGACAGCGTGTCTGGCACATGGCGTTCACACCCGATGAGAAATATCTGCTGACCACCAATGGCGTATCGAACGACGTCTCTGTGATCGATGTCGCCGCGCAAAAGGTCATCAAGACGATCCAGGTCGGCGAATTACCCTGGGGTATCACGATTGCACAACCATGACGGCCACTGACGCATATTCGTCCGGTCAGGGTACGCGGGACATCCCTTCCCGGCCCGACGCCATGGAGACGCCGGCATTGTCGATCGACGGCGTCAGCCATTCCTATGGCGCTCGGCGCGCGCTGATCGACATCGGCTTTTCTGTCGCACCGGCAAGTTTCACGGCGTTGCTCGGCCTGAACGGCGCCGGCAAGAGCACGCTGTTCTCACTGATCACGCGCCTGTTCGGAATCCAGCACGGACGAATCGGAATTTTCGGCCATGACATCGCACGCACCCCCGGCGAAGCATTGCGGCTGCTCGGTGTGGTGTTTCAGCCCCGCACCCTCGATCTCGACCTCTCGGTGACGCAGAACCTGCTCTATCACGCCGCCCTGCACGGCATCGGCAGGCGCGACGCCCGTGCGCGCAGCCACGAGGTGCTGACGCGCATCGGCCTTGCTGACCGCGCCGGTAGCAAGGTGCGCGATCTCTCCGGCGGCCAGATGCGGCGATTGGAAATCGCGCGGGCGCTATTGCACCGGCCGCGCCTGCTCCTGCTCGACGAGGCAACCGTCGGCCTCGACGTCAAGGCGCGCGCCGACATTCTCAACCACGTCCGCCAGCTCGTTGCCGAACAGGGAATAAGCGTGCTGTGGGCGACGCATCTGTTCGACGAGATCGGTGCAAACGATGATCTCGTCGTCGTGCATCAGGGCCGGGTATTGGCCAAAGGCAAGGCACCGCGCGTGATCGCCGAGGCCGGCGGCAGCGACATCAACACGGCGTTCATGCGATTGACCGGCTCCGCCGGACCGAGCGGAGACGCTCCGTCATGACCGCGACAACCATCACGCCAAGCCGGAGCGGCTTCTCGCTCGCCGAATATCTCACCTGCCTGAACGGCATTGTGTGGCGCGAGGCGCTTCGCTTCCTGCATCAGCGCGAACGCTTCATCTCGGCTCTGGTGCGGCCGCTGGTGTGGCTGTTCATCTTCGCCGCCGGCTTCCGCCAGGTGCTCGGCCTCTCCATCATCCCGCCCTACGAAACCTACATCCTGTATGAGGTCTACATCGCGCCCGGCCTGATGGCGATGATCCAGCTCTTCAACGGCATGCAGTCCTCGCTCTCGATGGTCTACGACCGCGAGATGGGCAATATGCGGACCTTGCTGGTGAGCCCGCTGCCGCGCTGGTTTCTCTTGTCCTGCAAGCTTCTGGCGGGAACCGCGGTCTCGCTGCTTCAGGTCTATGCCTTCCTGCTGATTGCCTGGTTCTGGGACATTGCGCCGCCGCCGGCCGGCTATCTCACGGTGCTGCCGGCGCTGGTCCTGTCCGGCCTGATGCTCGGCGCGCTGGGGATGCTGATCTCTTCCGGCATCAAGCAGCTCGAGAACTTTGCAGGCGTGATGAACTTTGTGATCTTTCCGATGTTCTTCGCTTCGTCAGCGCTCTATCCGCTGTGGCGCATCCTCGAAAGCAGCCCGATGCTCTACTATGTCTGCCTGTTCAATCCGTTCACGCATGCCGTGGAGCTGATACGTTTTGCGCTATACGGACAGATCAACTGGATCGCGCTCGCGGTCGTCGGAGGCTGCACGATCGTCTTCATGGTCGGTGCGATCCTGGCCTACGATCCCTCGCGCGGCCTGATCCGCCGTGGGCCGGCCGGAGGCGAGACATGAAACATCGAATCGCGATCGCGGCATTGCTCGCCGTTACGGTGACGACCGGCTTCTGCCATGCCGCCGATCCCCGTTACCCGGACTGGCCGTGCACCCAGGCCAAGGTGCCCGAGATTTCGCTGGCCGCGGTGTGGGCAGGCCCGCCGCTCGACGACGTCGCCGGCAAATGGAAGGACAATCCCAACGTCAGCACACTGGTCGCGCGGCTCGCGGCAAGGCGGATCCCGCTCGAGGAAGCGCAAAAGGCGATCACGGAATATCTGAACGGTGCAGCCGACAAGACTGCCAGCGGAAAACTGCTGTTTTCCGGCCTGTTCGAATCGCTTAATGCCCAACGCTCCCAGGTGATGAACGGGCTGGAGCGCGTCACCCGCAAGCAACGCGAGGCGGCGGACAAGATCCGCGCCGACACGCTGGCCTTGCAGGCGCTGCAGGGTGAAACGCCGCGCGACCAGACCAAGGTCGACGAGCTCGGCAATCAGCTCGTCTGGCAGACGCGCATCTTCGAGGACCGACGGAATGTCATCAAGTTCGTCTGCGAGGTTCCGACGGCAATCGACCAACGGCTGTTCGCGCTCGGACGAACGATTCAGCAGGAGATCGAATAGCCGCTAACGCGGCGATGCGATCCCCTCATCTGCCCGCGGCTCCGGCCGCGATTCAGTCAGCGGCAAGCCGGCCTGCTCCCAACTGTCAGTTCCTTCCGGATACCAGGCCACGTTGGTATAGCCATACGACAGAATTCGCTTCGCCGCGTTCCAGGACATCCAGCAATCGGCCTGGCAGTAAACCACGATCAGCGCGGCCATGTTGCCGGCCGTCGCGCGAACCAAGCCGCGCCGCAGATAGTCTTCCGTCACAGCCGCAAGCTTCCCGTAGCCGGTGTCCGGCAGCCATATGCTGCCGGGAATATTGAGTCGTGGCTTGTCACGCCAGATCGTGCCTTCGGGAAGATTTGGCGGTTTCGGCGCGCGGGGCATGACGTCGATGAACACGCCCGTCTTCGTTTGCCAGATCGATTCCGCCTCCGCGGTAACAAGAACGCGTGCGCCGGCAAGCGTTGCAGGAACCGGCGCGCGGTAATCCTCCATGCGGTAATCGTCGGGTTCGGGAGGTCTTTCCTGCGCGAGGGGTGAGACGATGAATGGGAATGCCGCAAGGATCAGGCCTGCGAGCGTAGCTCTCATGGCGCTTTCGTTGCCGTCTCCGCGCCGATTGGTCGGTCATTCTCGTCGAGCAGGGGAACGCCGAAGTCGAGCAGTATCTTGTTGATGGCGGACTGGTTTTCCTGGATCAGGCGATTAAGCTGCCGCTTCCAGTTCTGGTCGGCCGCCCGCACCCCCATGCCGATACGAAACGCCAATCGCGGGCCGGCCTTTTCTTTCACGAGCGGCGTGACCTGGAGCGGCGGGTTCGCCTTCTTCGCATAGAAGCCCGCCATCGGTCCCCAGAGAATGCCGGCGTCGATCTTGCCGGACGTCAGGTCGGCTATCATCACCTCCGCTGACGACTCCAAACGGGTATCGACCATCAAGTGATATGGCTTGGCATTCGCCATCAGGCCGTTGACCGCCATATTCGTGGCAGGCGGTGTTCCGGCCACGATGCCGATATGCTTGGCTTTGAGACGCTCGTCTTCCAGCGTCGTCACTTCCTCGAGGCCGCTGCCCTTCTTGACGACCAGCGCATAGGCGGTGCGGTAATAGGGATTGCTGCCCTGAACCAGGTCGTCTCCCTGCGGGAAGCCCATGATGACGTCGCAACGATGGGCGCCGAGCGTCATCCGGACGAAGCCCGTCGCCTGCGGGAAGTACATGTAGTCCAGTTTCTTGTTCAGCTTCTCGGCGAACAGCTCAGCGAGCTTGTTCTCGAACCCCTCGCCCTTGTCGTTGGAAAATGGCAAATTGTGCGGGTCGGCGCAAACGCGCAGCACCTTGGGATCGACGAGTTCAATCGACAGATCGCCGCCTTCCTTGATCTGCGCGTACGCGACATCGCGCCCGAACAGCACGGCGAAGATCGCCGCTATGGAAATCACCAGCCAGCGCTTTTGTCCGGCATATGTCATCGAAAGCTGCTGCACTTCCGGCCCGCCATGGTTGCCAACTTCGGAATAACATCAGCGACCTCGACGAACAAAGTTCCGTTGAAGCCGCAGACAAGCAAAATGCTATGCTTGTCAATTGGGGCCTGCAACAGGAATAATCTTCGTGGCGGACTCGCTGCCTGTGCTGCGACGCAAACTATCGCCGCGATGACGCATGGAAATGCCGCAGCGCTTCGTGGTGAGACGGAGGCCGAAATATGGCTCACCCCGCATTGATCCTTGCCGCGCTCGCGATGTTCGCTACGGCGTCATCCTCGTTCGCGCAGCAACCGGAGTTGCCCGTCGACTCCATTGCGGATGGCGTATTCGTGCACACCGGCCAGACTGCGCAGATGACGCGCGAGAATCACGGCGCGATCGCCAATGTCGGATTCGTCGTTGGCGACGATGCGGTTGCAGTGATCGATGCGGGCGGCAGCCTCCACGAGGGACGGCAATTGCTGGCGGCCATTCGTGCCCGGACCAACAAGCCGATCCGCTACGTCATCAATACCCACGGCCACCCCGATCACGTTTTCGGTAACGGCGCCCTCGTGCAGGACGGAACGAGCTTTGTCGGCCATGCTAACCTGCCGCGAGCGCTGGCCGCGCGCGGACAATTCTATCTCGACGCCTTTCGCCGCACGATGGGCGATCAACTGATCGGCGAGGTCCGCATCGTACCGCCGACGCTGCTCGTCGACGGCACCCTCAATCTCGATCTCGGCGGACGGACGCTCGTCTTGCGGGCGTGGCCCGCCGCGCACAGCGATTGCGACCTCACGGTGCTTGATGAAAAGACCGCAACCCTGTTCGCGGGCGACCTCGTGTTTCTTGCTCACACGCCCGTGCTGGATGGCAGCCTCCGCGGCTGGCTGCGCACGATCGGCGAACTTGGCGCCCTGCCCGCGCAGCGGGTGGTTCCCGGTCACGGCCCCGTGAGCGAATGGCCTGCCGCCCTCGCCGACGAACGCCGTTATCTCGAGACGTTGGCCTCAGATGTACGCGGGCTGGTCGCCCGCGGCGAGCCGATCGCGGCAGCGGGCACGGCAGCGGGGACTGAGAGATCCCGATGGCAATTGTTCGACGACTTCAACGCCCGCAACGCAACCGCAGCATTCTCGGAAATTGAATGGGAATAGGATTCGCATTGCCCTATATTGCGTCCGTTGCTTCCATCGCGTGAAGGTGGTGACCATGTTTGGATATCTCGTCCGCCTGCTCGGTGTTGCTGCCTTGCTACTGTTTGGCGCGCCGCTGGCGCTCGCGGCCGAGACAAATGACTCCTGGCCCGGCCTGGTCCAGGATATCTTCAACAATCGTCCGATGAACGATGGCAGCGACGTGATCGGCATCGAGATGCCGGCCCGGGCTGAGGATGCGGCAATCGTTCCGGTGACCTTGCGAACCAAGCTTTCGCCTGATGACAGCCGTCAGGTGCTAAGTATTACGCTGGTCATCGACCAGAACCCTGCGCCGATGGCGGCAAAATTCCAGCTCGGACCCGACGCCAGGGTGTCGGAAATCTCCACCCGTGTCCGCGTCAACGATTACACCGACGTTCATGCCGTGGCCGAACTCAGCGACGGCAAGCTCTACATGGCCAAAACCTATGTGAAGGCGTCCGGCGGCTGTTCAGCGCCGGCCGCCAAGAACGCCGACGAGGCCAAGAGCCGGCTCGGCCAGATGCGCTACCGACAATTCGCAAAGGCCGGCGAAGGCCCGGCCAGCGGCGTCCGCGAGGCCCAGATCATGATTGGGCATCCCAACCATTCCGGTCTGCAGATGGACCAGGTCACGCACCTCTACGTCCCGGCTTTCTTCATCAATGAACTGCGGCTTTGGCAGGACGACGGCCTGGTTTTGACGATGGAAGGCGGCATTTCAATTTCGGAAGATCCCAATATCAGGTTCACCTACGTGTCGAATGGCGCCAAACGCTTCCGCGCCGAGGCAAAGGATACCAATGGACACGTCTTCCAACGAGAATGGAAGGCCGACGATTCCGGGATTTGACGCTGGAGCACGTATGACGCTCAGAAGCAGCGCACTTCCGCTTCGGCCTGGGCGCGCCTCAGCTCGTTGAGCGCACCCGCCGCCTGCTCGGAGGTGCGGAACGGGCTCCCCATATCGCCGCGGACCTGCGACATGCTGAGCACGGTTTCGGCGGTGATATAGCGATCATAAGGCAGGAGCGAAGCCACGACATCGATCGAACAGGAGCATTGCTCGATTGCCTGCCGCGTCTCGCCATTCGCCTTCAGGCAACCGAAAACGTACTCGACGCGCGCTGACGTCGGGTAATCGTTGAAATCCTGGGCGCGCGCAATCACGACCATCGTCATCAGCGCCATCAACGCGGCGACAATACGTCGTAGCGATCCGATAGGCGTCATCGTCTTCCTCCCGCTGCTAACGGTGCAAGCTATGCTATGACTGGTTCGCTGAAAAGCCGACGTTCGAGGAAATCACGCAAAGCACCATGACACATTTTGTTCGCCTGCTGTTTGCTACGATCGTTTTGGTTTCCCTCGGCACCTGCTGCAGCGCCGAGGCTTTGCGCGTTGCGGTGCAGAAGACCGGCACACTCGCCTGGGAACTTGCGGTGATCCGGGAGCACGGCCTCGACAAGCAGGCCAACCTTTCGGTCAAGGTTCTCGAATTGGCGAGCCCCGAGGCAGGCAAGATTGCGCTTCGCGCCGGGAATGCCGACATCGTGGTCACCGACTGGCTTTGGGTGTCGCGCGAGCGCACCCTTGGCGCCAAACTGACATTCTATCCCTATTCGAGCGCGCTCGGCGCCGTGATGGTCCCTGCTTCATCGCCGATCCAGACCCTGGCCGATCTCAGGGGCCGCAAGCTCGCCATCGCGGGCGGGCCGATCGACAAGAACTGGCTGCTGTTGCTGGCATGGTTGAAGCAGAGCGGCATCGACCTGAAATCGGATGCGACAATCGCCTACGGCGCGCCACCGCTGCTGGCTGCGAAGACGCTGAGCGGCGAAATGGATGCGACCTTGAATTACTGGAATTTCTGCGCGGTGCTGGAAGCGAAGGGCTTCCGCCGCGTCGCCGGCATCGAGGATCTGCTGCCGAAACTGGGCGCCAAAGGCCGCACCGCGATGATCGGCTATGTCTTCGACGAAAAATGGGCGAACGCAAACCATGACAAGATTGCCCGCTTCATCGCCATGACCCGCGCGGCGAAAGAGATCCTGTCGACCTCGGATGCGGAGTGGGAAAAAATTGCGCCGCTGACCGGCGCTCCGGACGCTGCAACCTTGCGCGCCTATCGCGATCGCTATCGGGAGGGAATTCCGCGTCGCCCGATCGCCGATGAAGAAGCCGACGCGCGCATTCTCTATCGCGTGCTGGCCGGAATCGGCGGTCACGAACTTGTCGGGCCGGCGCCTGAACTTGCTTCCGGAACATTCTATCACGCGATCCCGGGAGATTGAGGTGCCGCGCCTGCTGTCATTCGCCATGTTCTTCGCGATCTGGTGGATTGCCGCGCTGTTTGCCGGTGATGCGAAGCTGCCGCCTCCTCCCGCCGTGCTCGCGGTCATGATTGCGGAAGCACGGTCAGGTGACTTGTTCTTCCACCTCGGCGCGACATTGGCGCGCGTGACGCTCGCCTTCACGCTGGCGATGGCGCTGGGTGCGGCCATCGGCTACCTGATGGGCCGGGTACGGCTTGCCGATCGGCTCGGCGACCCCTGGCTGATCCTGCTGCTCAATCTGCCGGCGCTCGTGGTCATTGTGCTCGCCTACATCTGGGCTGGATTGACTGAAGTCGCCGCCATCGCGGCAATCGCCATCAACAAGCTCCCGACCGCTGTCGTTACGCTACGCGAGGGAGCGCGTGCCCTGGACGCTGCGCTTGACGAAATGGCGACGGTGTTTGCGTTGTCGCGCTGGAGCAAGTTCCGGCATGTCGTTCTGCCGCAGCTGTCGCCTTATATCGCAGCGGCAGCTCGATCAGGACTGTCCCTGGTCTGGAAGATCGTTCTGGTTGCGGAATTGCTTGGCCGCCCGAACGGCGTTGGTTTCGAAATCGGCGTGGCATTCCAGCTATTCGACATTCCGCTATTGCTTGCCTACTCGCTGAGCTTCGCGGCGATCGTGCTTCTCATTGAAACCTTGTTGGTGCAGCCGTTTGAGGCCCGGTTAACCCGGTGGCGTCCCCGTGCGGCTTGAGGTCGATATCGCCAGCAAGACGTTCAAGAGCGCGGCGGGTGAACAGCACGACGTGATCGCTGGCGTCTCCTTTGCGCTTGATGCCGGAGAGGTCGGTGTATTGGTCGGTCCATCCGGCTGCGGCAAGAGCACGATGCTCAGGATTCTCACCGGCCTCGACCCCGACTTTCAAGGGCGCGTCTCGCGTCCCGCCGGCGCGCGGATCGGCTTCGTGTTTCAGGAACCGCGGCTGTTGCCCTGGCGGTCGGTCGAAGAAAATGTGCGACTTGTTGCGCCTCTGGCTGATGAAGCGAAGCTTTCAGCACTCTTCGAAATTCTGGAGCTGAAAGCGCATCGCAACCATTATCCCGGCGAATTGTCGCTCGGCCTCGCCCGACGCGTTGCGCTCGCCCGTGCCTTCGCCGTCGAGCCGGAGTTGCTCATTCTCGACGAACCGCTAGCCTCGCTCGATGTCGCCCTCGCCGCCCGTCTGCGCGATGAGATTGCCATGTTGATGGACGGCCGATCCATGATAGCGCTGTTGGTCACCCATGACGTCGACGACGCGGTTCGCCTCGGCGATCGCGTGATCCTGCTGTCCCCGCGCCCCGCCCGGATCCTCGCCGACCTGCCCATCCGCACACCGCGAGGCGCGCGAGGAGACGCCGAGATCGCCGCCATCAAGTTGGACATCATGCGGCGCATCAATGGCCATTCCGCCGAGCGCGATGCCTCATAGGCAGTGCTTGAGGCCGGTGCTAAGATGCGCCACAGGCGGAGTTGACGATGAAGCGCTCGATTGGAATTGCCGCGCTCGGCCTTGCTCTTGTGGCTATGACGGCAACGGCGCAGGACATGATGCGTCATGTCGACCTGTCCTCGCCCGATATGGTCACGGCCGAATTGACCCGCGCCGAGGTGGAGGCCGCGCTCACGGCGGCGACCACCACAGCGCCCGCCGATTTCACGGGAAAGCGACTATCAGGCCTCGATCTGTCGGGACTCAACCTGTCCGGCGCCATTTTCCGCGCAGCCAAGCTCAACAAGACAAAGCTCGCCGGCGCCAAATTAGACCGTGCCATCCTCGACCAGGCGTGGCTGCTCGAGGCCGACCTGACCGGCGCAAGCCTGAGGGGCGCAAATCTGTTCGCTTCGCAGATGGCGCGCGCCCGCCTCGACGGCGCCGATCTCTCGGGCGCACGCGTCGCTGCCGACCTCACCGGCGCAAGCCTCGTCGGCGCCTCGATCGCGGACGCAAATCTGGGCGCCGACATGCGCAACCAGTCCATGGGCCTGATGCGCGCGGTGTTGAAATCCGCCAATCTGGAACGACTGAACGCGCGCGGTGCCGACCTGTCGCGGGTCGATCTCGAATTTGCCGTGCTGAAGGGCGGCGATCTCACGGGCGCTTCTCTCACGGGAGCTCAGCTTGGAGGCGCCGACTTGACCGGTGTCACCGTCATCGATACCGATTTCGATGGTGCCGATCTCGCTTCGGTCCGGTTGATCGCTCCCATTGGCCTCGACCGGGCAAAAAATTTCGACAAGGCCAAGAATCGCGATCGTCTGACCAGCCAATGACAGCTCCACCCGTTCCACGATGAAAGGACTGCCCGATGCGATGGATACTGGCTTTGGCGGCACTGTTGTCAGCGAGCGCCAATGAAGTGGCCGCGCAGGGAAAGGGAAAAGGCGTCCGATTGTGGAATCTGACGACCGCGACCATTTCCGAGTTTCAGCTTTCACCGGTCGGCAAGAACGACTGGGGGGCCAACCAGACCCTGAACGACAAGGACAAGGAAGTCGATCACGACGAGCGCCTTCGCATCACGGGCGTGGAGCCGGGGCGCTATGACGCCAAGGTCGGCTATCGCGGCGCGAAGCACTGCTTCGTCCGAGACATCGAAATCAAGGCTGACGCCGTGTTTTCAGTCGAGGACAAGGATCTCAAGGATTGCAACAAGTAGCAGCCACTTCCGGCGATATCAGCCTGCAGACCACACGACTTCTCCCGAAGCCTTCCGGTTGCTGCCGGGATATTCGCAGCGCCATTTGACCGCCGTCCATTTTGGATGCTCGCCCACCCATTTCGCGATGTAGGGAGGCGCTGCCATAGCGCATTGCCGCAACGAAACATTCGAGGAAAAGACGAGATGGGTTTCCTCGCAGGTGGCCGGCGAGAGCACCGCACAAACGGTCACGATCAAATCTATCGGAGTCATGCCTGGAGATCCCTTGGGTTGTTCCCGGATGATAACGCAAAGAGATACGGCAATGGGCGAAGCAAGGTTTCACACCACCGTGAAAGCCGGAACCCAGCGCCTCCCGCTAGAAGTTAACGCCGAATACCAGCCGTGCCTCGTGGCGGTCGAAATTGACGAGATCAAGGCTGGCGGCTGACCCCGCCGGGCGTCCCCACGCCTGAACGCTCCAGCTCGCGGTTAGCCGCGAGCGCTTCGACAATTGGAAATACGCTGTCGGACCAATGAACAACGCCTGCCCCGCTAGCTCCTCCAGGCCGATCCCCTCATACTTGCGCAAGTACCGCGCCTCGCCGCCCAGCAGAAAACCCGGCCGCACTTGCGCCAACACCCCAAGCGCTGCACCTGCAGTGGAATCGTGCTCCATGGTGCGACCGGCGACAACGCGCGTCCACTCCGGTTCGTAGATCAGATTGAACGCCGCAATGACACGATCCGGCACGAGCTCCCGATCGAATGCCAGCCTGAATTCCGTCCCGAAACTCCTGATCGATTCAGCCGTCGTTTCATCGACACGATGCGCGTGCATTTCTGTCGCGAAGGTGAGCCCGAACGGCGCCGTCTCCCGATCGAGAAAACGGTAGCGAAAATCGACCGACGCGCCCTGCCACGATAGCCGGCGCTGATCGTCAAGCCCCGGCGCGCCGCTGATCAGATGCGATGCAAACGTACTACCGACCTCGACTCGAAAATTCCTGACCGGAACGAACTCCAGCTCAAATTCCTGGCCGAGAGCCCGGTAGGTGCCGCCGCTCCTGCCAAAGCGGCCGGTCGTCTCGGTTTGAAATTCCCGTTCGCCGACACTGCCGACATCAGTTCCGATCATGAAGCCGAATATGTGCTCGGTATCGATGCCTTCGGCGTGCGTGTAAGCCGGCAGCAGCGCAGCAAGAGACACGACCGCCGCCTGGAAGGTCTTTGCGCGCATAGACAGTCGCATTCAGCGGGTCATCGGGTTTAAGTGGCCAGAATCCGTCGTTGGCCGACCCTAGCATGATGCAGTGATCATCGGCGAGCCATCGGAACATCTGGAATGTGGGCGAAAAAA
The DNA here is from genome assembly GCF_056174665.1 of Bradyrhizobium sp. WYCCWR15520. Classification (NCBI taxonomy): domain Bacteria; kingdom Pseudomonadati; phylum Pseudomonadota; class Alphaproteobacteria; order Hyphomicrobiales; family Nitrobacteraceae; genus Bradyrhizobium; species Bradyrhizobium sp. WYCCWR15520. The sequence goes on along the minus strand of NZ_JBWBWM010000018.1, from coordinate 17,290 downwards.
CGTACAATCCGACGGGCGCCTTCAATATCGGCGGCCACCTGAGGAATTCCTGTCCAGTTTGGCGGGATTTGCGCCTTCTGCAGGCAGCGGAAAATTTTCCGTACAGCTTGCCCGGCCCGCAGCAACAGGTGTTGCCGGAGCCGGGCAGACCGTTTCGACGCGTTTTTATTTACGCGCCGCGCAGGCGTACATGTTGATTTCCATGCCCACCGGCACTTCCACGATCTTCGGAGTCTTCCAACTCATCAGGGTCCTCCCAAGCAGGTTGGCACGACCTCGTGCCGTCATCGAAACTAGGTTGCCCTCGAACGTAGCGCAAGCTCGGAACATCGAGCGTCGATGAATCCGCACACTTGAGGCGCCGGACACTTCACTCTTGGACAAGGCTATTTCGCTCTTGGACAAGGCAGGTAAAGCGGCGGATCGACGCAGCGTCGCATCGATCCCCGTGCTCGTTCGCTTATCTGCCGCTGAGAACCCACTGAGGCGGCGACGTCTGTCACCGCGTCAGCTCCGCACCCTAGCAATCCTTGTCTGCGGCGGTTTGCTTGTCAGCCTTGGCGCCTTCGGCCTGCTGTGCAGCCGTCGGTTCGCCCTGCATCTGGCGCTGCGTATCCTGCGACGATGCAGCAACGTCTCCGGCCGATCGATTCATCGTACCGGTCGGCGGATGTTGACTGGTGTTGGCGGCCATGCCTGTCGTCTGGCTGTCGCCCGTCTGGGCAGGTCCGGAGCCCGCGTCCTTCAGGTTAGCGGCGCGGCCCGTATCACAAGGGCCTGCCAGCGCTGCGCCGGTGCTCAAGACCAGGGCGGAGCAACCGGCAAGAATAAGATGCTTCATTTTCATCTGTCTCTCCTCTTCACGTGAAGCGTGCACGACGTGATGAGAGGCAACCGACCCATTGTCTGCAGGTTCCGGGTGGCGACGTGAATATCGGCAGGTTTAATCTGAGGTTTCCGAGCTCGGTGAGGGCATCCGATGGAACCGAATCACCCAGCGTTGATCAGTTTTCTTCTCGTACTCTGCCTTGCATCGGGCGCCCTCGCGCAGGACAGGCAACCTGACCAAACCGCTCCGAATGCAGCGGCCACCCTGCCCGCTGACGGGCCATCGCTGACCGGAAAAGAGCGCATGGGAAAAAAGTGGATGGACGAGCAGCGGATCGACAATTGCAACGTGCCGGCCGACAAGCGCGGCAGCAAGCCGCGGCCGAGCAATTGCCCGCAGTCTCCGTCGCGATGATCGGCGACGAGGTGCAACGTCGTGGCCGCGCCAATTTGGTCCAGTACCATCGCCCATGTGCACGGCACGACGACACCGACCAAATGCAGCGCCGGCTCAGCGCACGGCACAGCCGTGCGATCGTGTCCAACGCAGCGAATCCGGACCGCCTTGTCGGGCCCGCCGCGGCTATTCCCAGGACCAGGCGGAGAAGTCGTTCTCGAATTGCGGGACTTCCTTCCACACGCCCTTCAGCTTCTTGTTCGCAATGGTGATCCATTGCGGCTGGAACAGGAAGCCGGCGACCGCGTCGGTTGCCAGCATGCGCTGTGCATCGCCGAGCAGCTTGGCGCGTTCGGCCTCGGCCGGCGTCGCTGTGATCTGCTTGTAGAGCGCGTTGAAGGCTTCGTTGTTGTAGCCGAGATAGTAGTCGGGCTCAGTAATCTTCACGAGGTCGAACGGCTCGACATGCGAGACGATGGTGAGATCGAAATTGTGCGGACCGTTACCGGCAAACACCTGCGACAGCCACTGCGCCCATTCGACGTTCTCGATCTTGGCGATGATGCCGACCTTGGCGAGCTGGGCCGCGAGGACTTCGCCGCCCTGCCGCGCGTAAGGCGGCGGCGGCAGCTTGAGGCTGAGCTCAAGCGGCGTCTTCACGCCGGCCTCCGCGAGCAGCTTCTTGGCTTTTTCAGGGTCATAGGGATTGATGCCGGTGGTATCGATATAGCCCAGCGATGCCGGCGTATAGAAGCTGCCGATCGGCGTACCGAAGCCGTCGACTGCGCCGTCGATCATCGCCTTGCGATCGATGGCGGCAAGGATGGCGCGGCGAACGCGCACATCGTCGAGCGGTTTTCTTCGTGCGTTGATGCCGACTATCGTCTTGGCCCTGGAGCCACCGATCAACACATTGAAGCGCGGATCGGCCTTGAACTGCGCCACGCTGCGCTGCACTGGGGCGCGTGGAATCGCGTCGACATCCCCGGAAAGCAGCGCGGCGACCTGCGCGGCGGGATCGGGGACGAAGCGGATGGTGACCTTGGAAAGCTTGATCGCGGCGGCGTTGCGATAATCCGGCCATTTGTTCAGCGTGATCGACGACCCCTTGGCCCAAGCGCCGAGCGTGTAGGGTCCGGTGCCGACCGGCTGCGTCGCATTGGTCGGCGCGCTCTTCGGCTCGACGATCGAGCCACCTGCCTGACCGAGCAGGAACGGCAGGTTCGGTTCGGAATATTTCACGACGACGACGATGGTTTCCGCATCGGGCGCGGTGACCGATTCAAAAGCCTGGTACAGGCTCTTGTCCTTGTTGGTAGAGGTCGGCGCCGCGTTGCGGTCGTAGGAGAACTTCACCGCCGCGGAATCGAACGGCTCGCCATTGTGGAATTTGACGCCCTTGCGGAGCTTGAACGTATAGGTCTTCAGGTCGGCCGACGCCTGCCAGCTCTCGGCGAGGAGCGGAGATACCGAACCATCTTCATTGATCTTGGTCAGCGTCTCATAGAGGTTATAGAGCGTGACCTCGGCGATCGCCGCAGCCGCGGCGTTGGTGGGATCGAGCCCCGGCGGCTCCAGCGTCATCGCCATGACGACGCTGTCCTTCTTGCTCTGCGCCAGACTCGGCAGCGGCGTTGCGGCGAACGCTGCGGCCACCGCGAAAATGGTCAGTTTTTTCAGCATATCTTCTCCCCCGGACCTATTCAGACAACCTAGTGCACTCTCGCTCAAAAGGCTAACCCCCGGCTGCTGGCGGCAACGCCATCACGGCCTCGGCGTGGTGACAGGCGGCAAGGTGCGCCGTGCTGACGTTGCGTAGCGCCGGCGCGGTGTCGCGGCAATGCTGGTCGGCCAGCGGACAGCGCGACGCGTAAGCGCATCCGGTCGCGCCGGTCGACTGGGACGCGATCACCTGGGCGCCGCGACGGCGGCGTACCCCGCCGCCACTTGCGCGCGGCACGGCCTCGAGCAACGCCCGCGTATATGGGTGCGCGCAATGCGCGAACAGATCCTCGGGGCTGCCCTGCTCGACGATCCGGCCGAGATACATCACCGCAATCTCGTCGCAGAGATAATCGACGACTGCGAGATCGTGGCTGATCAGGATGTAACTCAAGCCAAACTGATCCTGCAGGTCTTGCAGCAGATTGAGCACCTGCGCCTGCACGGAGACGTCGAGCGCGCTGACGGGTTCATCAGCGACGATCAGTTTCGGCTGGGTGATCAGCGCGCGCGCAATCGCGATGCGTTGCCGCTGGCCGCCGGAGAATTCATGCGGGAACTTGTCCATGTCGGCGTCGCGCAGCCCGACTTGCCGCAGCACGCCGGCAACACGCTCACGTAGCGTACCGCGATCCATCCGTCCGAGCGCGGTCAAAGGCTCGGCGACGATGCGCGCGATGGTCTGTCGCGGATCCAGCGAGCCATAGGGATCCTGAAACACCATCTGGAAATCGCGGCGGGCGCGGCGCAATTCGTCGGCCGGCATCCGGTTGAGGTCGCGGCCCATCAGCGACACCGCCCCCGATGACGGCTGCTCCAGCGCCATCACCAGCCGCGCGAAGGTCGACTTGCCTGATCCGGATTCGCCGACCACGCCGAGGCTCCGGCCGGCCATCACCTGCGCAGTAACGCCGTTGAGCGCATGCACCTGCCCTGCTGGCTTGAACATGCTTTCACGCGGCAGCGCGTAACGCTGCACCAGATCCCTGACATCGAGCAGCGGTGGCTCGGCGAGGCGCAGCGTCTGCTCCAGCATGGTCATGCGCCCACTGCTCCGACCGCCTCGGCCATTGAAACATCCGTCCTGATGCAGCGCACGCCATGGCCGGCGCTGACGTCCACCACAGCCGGCAGCGCCACGCGACAGCGATCCTCGACGATCATACAACGATCGGCAAAGGTGCAGCCCGCGGGCAGATCGGCAAGTTCTGGCACGGTGCCGGCGATGGTCTTCAGCCGAGTGCCCTTGCGCGCGCCAAGGCGCGGACGCGCGCGGAACAGGCCCTGCGTATACGGGTGCCCCATGCGCGTGAACACGGCATTCGTTGCGCCGCTTTCGACCACGGTGCCGCCATACATCACCATCATGCGCTGGACATTCTCGGCGATGACGCCAAGATCGTGCGAGATCAGGATCATCGACATGCCCCGCTCGGCTACGAGGTCCGCGATCAGATCGAGGATCTGCCCCTGGATGGTGACGTCGAGCGCCGTGGTCGGCTCATCGGCGATCAGCACGTCGGGCTGGCAGGCCAGCGCCATGGCAATGGTGACGCGCTGCCGCTGGCCGCCGGAAAACTGGTGCGGATAGGCATCGACGCGTTTCGCCGCATCGGGGAGCCCGACGCGATCGAGCAAGGCGATAGCCTCCTTGCGTGCCTCTGCCGCCGAGCAATTGGTATGGCGGCGCAGCGGCTCGGCCACCTGGCGCCCGATCGTATGCATCGGATTGAGCGCGGTCATCGGCTCCTGGAAGATCATGCTGATCCGATTGCCGCGCAGCTTGCAGTAATTCGCATCCGACAGGCCCACCAACTCGGTGCCGTCGAGGCGGATGCTGCCGCTGATGACGGCGCTGTCGGGCAAGAGGCCCATCAGCGCCAGCGCGGTGACGGATTTGCCGCATCCGGATTCGCCGACGAGGCCCAACGTCTCGCCTCGCTTCAGCGAGAAACTGACGCCGCGAACAGCCTGTGCGGAACCGCGGCTGGTGTTGAGCCTGATACCGAGATCCTTGACTTCGATCAGAGGCGTGTTGGCGGAACCGTACATGATCAACGCTCCCGTGCCAGCCGGGGATCGAGCAGATCGCGCAACCCGTCGCCGAGCAGATTGAGACCAAGCACGGCGACCGCGATCGCAGCGCCCGGATAGACCGCGAGCATCGGCGACTGGAACAGCAGCGTCTGCGCGTCGTTCAGCATGCGGCCCCAGGACGGTTGCGGCGGCTGCGTGCCGAGCCCGAGATAGGACAGCGCCGCTTCGGCCAGGATCGCCAGTGCGAACTGGATCGTCGCCTGCACGATCAGGATCGGCAGGACGTTCGGCAGCACGTGCTCGATGGTGATGCGGAAACCGCCCTTGCCCGAGGCGCGCGCGGCCAGCACGAACTCCCGCGCCCAGATCGCATTGGCCGATCCACGGGTCACCCGCACCAGCGTTGGAATCTGAAAGATACCGATCGCGGTGATCGAGGTCACCATGCCCGGACCGGCGACGGCAGCCAGCATGATCGCCGAGAGCACGGCGGGAAAGGCGAAGGTGAAGTCGCTCAGCCGCATGATGAGCTCCTCGGTCCAGCCCTTGCGCGCCGCGGCGAGCAGCCCAAGGCACACTCCGAAGGTGAGGCCGATCCCGACGGCGATGATGCCGACCATAATGGTGGAGCGGGCGCCAACCAGCAGCAGGGAGACGATGTCGCGGCCGAGCACATCGGTGCCGAGCCAATGCGCGGCGGATGGCGGCCGCAGCTTGGATGCCACGTCGATTTCATAGGCTGAATACGGCGTCCACACCAGCGACAGCACGGCAGCACAGAGCACGATCAGGCTGAGCGTGCCGCCGGTGACAAAGCTGCGATGGCGCAGCGCGCGGCGCCAGAAGCCGGTCGCGGGTCGCGCGGTGGCGGCCCCAACTTCAACCGAAGCGCTCATCGGCGTGCTCATAGGTTATGCACCTTGATGCGCGGATCGATGAAGGCATAGAGCACATCGACCACGAAGTTGACGATGACGACCACTCCCGCCAGCAGCATCACACAGTTGCGCACGACGATCAGGTCGCGATTGGCAATCGACTGGAAGATCAGCCGGCCGAGACCCGGCAGATAGAACACGTTCTCGATCACGATCGTGCCCGCCATTAGATTGGCGAACTGAAGCCCCATTATCGTCATCACCGGGATCATCGCGTTGCGCAGCACATGCCGCCACAAGACGTCGCGCTTGCTCAGGCCCTTGGCGCGCGCGGTGCGCACGAAATCCTCGCGCAGCACCTCAAGCACGGCCGAGCGCGTGACCCGCGCCAGGATCGCCGCCTGCACCACCGAGAGCGAGATCGCAGGCAGCAGCAGCGACTTGATGCCGGCCAATATGCTTTCGTCCCAGCCTGCAAATCCGCCGGCTGAGAGCCATTGCAGTTTCACCGAGAACAACAGAATGAGCAGGATGGCGAACCAGAAATTGGGCAGCGCTATGCCGAACTGCGTCATCGACATCACGCCGACATCGCCGAGCTTGTTGTGATTCGCCGCCGTATAGATGCCGGCAGAGAGCGCCAGCACCACCGTCATGGACATGGACATGATCGCCAATGGAATGGTGAGCGTGAGACGCTCCGCGATCAATCCTGCAACAGGCGTGCCATAGACATAGCTATTGCCGAGATCGCCCGTCAGCAGCCCCATGATCCAACGGACGTAGCGATAGTGCAGCGGCTGATCCAGCCCGAGCTTGATCGTCAGCGCCCGCACCGCATCGGGCGAGGCATCCGCGCCCATCAGCATCTGCGCGGCATTGCCGGGCAAGGCATCCAGAACAAGGAAGATGATCAGCGATGCGCCTAGCAGCGTCACGATCAGCGTCAGAAAGCGGCGGAAAATGAAGACGCTCAAGTCCCTATTCCCCTGTTAGCGGCCAGTATCACGGCAGCCGCATTTGTCACTTATCCTGCCAGGCTCGGCCACCGGCCGAGCAGATCTTGCGAAGCCTCAAACAACGCGCTGACGCGCAGCAATTCGATGTCTCCACGGAATTGCCCGACCAACTGGATGCCGATCGGCAGGCCGTCCGCATCGAAGCCGCAGGGCAGACTGACGGCGGGGTGCCCGGTCATGTTGAACGGCATAGTCCAGGGAAACCAGCTCGGCCGCACGTCGCTGAATACCCGCCTGTCGATTTCGATCGTGCCGAACAGGTCCTGGTCGATCGGAAGCGCGGTTCGGGTGATGGTCGGCATCGCGAGAATATCGGCCCGTTGCATCAAGGTCTGGATCCGCCGGAACAGCGCCGTACGGTCAAACATCGCCCGCTGATAGTCAACACCGCTGACCTTCGTGGCCAGCGCCAGTTGCTTCATGAAGGTCTCGCTCAGCACCTCGCCATGATCGGCCGCGAGCTTTTCGAACCGCGCGCGCCAGGCGGTGTGATTGATGGCGCGCCAGATCGGCTCCACCTCAAACCCCTCACCGGGCATTTCCTCGACCTCGGCCCCGAGGGCCTCCAGCCTCGCCAACGCGACCTTGAATGCGGCGGCGACAGCGGCTGCAACCGGCCGGCCGAGCGGCGCGAGGCAGAATGCAATCTTGCGTCCGCGCAGATCGCCGTTCGGCGCCGCATCGTCGACAAAATTCCACTGCGGAAATCCGATCGACCACGGATCGGACGCGTCTTCGCCCGACATCGCCTGCATCATCAAGGCGGTGTCCGCGACGGTGCGCGTCATCGGGGTCACATAGGTCTGGTTGCCGAACGCATCCTGTACCTGGCTGTGGGGGATGACGCCGTTGCTTTGCTTCAGCCCGACGACGCCGTTGCAGGCTGCCGGAATCCGCGTCGAACCGCCGCCGTCCGTCGCAATCGCAAGAGGCGCGATGCCGCTGGCAACCGCAACCGCTGCACCCCCGCTTGAGCCGCCGCTCGAGCGCGCGGCGCTCCAGGCATTGCGCGTGCGGCCGAACAACGGCGAGTCCGTCAGGCACTTGGTGCCGAACTCCGGCGTCGTGGTTTTGCCCACGAGGATGGCACCCTCTGCCCGCATTCGCGCCACAGCGACCGCATCATGGTCAGGAACGTTGTCCTTGAAAGGCACCGCGCCGAAGGTCGTGCGCACTCCCTTGGTGTTGACGAGATCTTTCGCGGTGTAGGGAATGCCGTGAAGAAGGCCGAGCGGCTCTCCGGCGATGACTGCACGCTCCGCCTTCCGCGCCTCGGCCATGGCCTCATCGCCGCACAGCGTGATGAAGCAGTTCAATTCGGGCTGCAGCCGCTCGGCGCGCGCCAGCACGGCACGCGTAAGTTCGACCGGTGAGACATCCTTACGGACGATCCGCGCGCGCAGGTCGGTCGCAGACAGGAAGCACAGTTCGTCACTCATCGCGCCAAAGTCCTTAAGGGTCGAATGACGCAAAGATGACATTCAGATTGACATTCCGTCCAATACCATCGCACAACTGACCCATACGATTTCGGTATAGCAAAAATGGACCTCCGGCGTCTCCGCTATTTCGTTGCCGTAGCCGAAGAACGCAGCGTCGGCCGGGCGGCCGTCCGCCTGCGCATGGCGCAGCCGCCGCTATCGGTGCAAATCCGCAAACTGGAATCGGAAGTGGGAACGCCGCTGTTTCGCCGAGGCACGCGGGGAATGGAGCTGACCGCGGCTGGCCGCGCCTTGCTTTCTCGCGCGCGGGAAGCGCTGGCCCTGACGGCTGAAGGTTTTGAGGCGGCCCGCGCGGTGGCAGCGGGGCGCCGGGGGAGACTGTCGGTCGGCTACATGTTCGCGTTGACCCACGCCGTGTTGCCGAGGCTCGTGCCTGAACTGCGAAGATCGCTCCCCAAGGTCGATCTGGAGTTCATTGAGCTGAGCGCATCGACGCGCGAGGCGCGGCTGCTGGATCACACCGTCACCGTCGCGCTGTGCATGCCCGCCATTCGCCACAGCGAGATTGAAGCCTCCACGATCGGAAAGCAGCGGTTGATGCTGGCCATGCCGGCCGGTTCGCAGCTCGCACGCTCGGCGGCGGTGCCGGTGAAAAAGCTGCAGGGCCGCCCGCTGATAAGCCTGCCCGTGCCCGCCGAGGATCCGGCGACGTCAGTCGTGACGTCACTCCTGCGGCGGCATCAGGTCAGCATGCCCATCGCGAACCGGGTCGAGACGGTGCACTCCGCGCTCAGCCTGGTGCTTGCCGGCGAAGGCATGGCGATCCTCCCCGCCTGCGCCCAGCTCGGATGCCCGACCGGCGTCGTGTTCAGGCCCTTCCTCGACGCCGACGACGCCATCGACGTCGCGGTTTGCTGGCGCAGGGATTCTCTCAATCCGCTGGTCCGGAATTTTCTCAAATGCGCGGAAAAGGTGATCCGCTCCGCCTGACATCATCGGTTGCCAGATCGCGATGCGATATCAGCGCCCATCACCACATGGTCTGCCGCGCGCGCTCCGGCCATTCGCGGTCGTATTTCTCGCCGCCGACGGTGTTGTCGCTCATCTCGGCGAGGATCTGGCCGGGCGACGGCAAGCTTTTGGGATCGACTCGCTTGTCGGGATTCCAGAGATCGGAACGCACGATGGCGCGCGCGCACTGGAAGTAAACTTCTTCGACCGTCATAACGATGACGGTGCGCGGCGCCTTGCCTTCCATCTTGAATGAGGCAAGCAGGTCCGGATCCGCCGAGACATGCGCATGACCGTTGATGCGCAGCGTGCTGCCGGAGCCAGGGATTAGAAACAGAAGCGCCACCCGGGGATCGCGCACAATGTTGCGCAAGGAATCACAGCGGTTGTTGCCGCGACGATCCGGCATCATCAGCGTCTTCTCGTCGTGGATGCGAACAAAGCCCGGCAGGTCGCCGCGGGGCGAGCAGTCCAGCCCCTCCGGCCCACAGGTCGCCAGCGCCGCGAACGGCGATTTGTCCATCAAGGCGCGATAGGCTGGCGTGACGCGGTCAGCGACCTTTACCGTCGAGGCATCGTTGGGAAAGCCGTAGATGGCCTCGAGTTGCTCGATGGTCGCGACAACCGTCATTTCCTGTTTCCTCTCACTCGTGCCATTTCTCGTTCCTGATAACGCGAACGAGCTGGCGGGCATGGTATTCGGCGCTGCCGGTGTTGACGATGGTGACATCAGGCGCGGCGGCTCCATCCTCCACCGTGCGACCGAGGCGAGCGTCGAGCTTGCCGTCGCTGCTTCGCCGGCGCATCGCAATCCGTTCGGCCAGAACGTCCGGCGGGGCCGTGATCGAAACCACCACCACGTCGGCATAGGCGCGGCGCATGGCGCCGATCACGGTGCGCGATACGTTGGCAACGATGGTTCGTCCGGCACGGATTTCGTCGTCGATCGCGCGCGACAGGGCGTAGCAGTGGCCGTGGGCCTCCCAATGCATGGCGTATTCGCGGCGCGCCAGCGCCTCCTGAAACGTGCCGAGGCTGACCTCTTCGTTTTCCTCCGATGCCGAGGCTTCGCGCGTAATCACGCGGCGGGGAAATACGATATCGCCATCGTCGGCACAGGCTGCCCTGGCGAGGCCCAGCAGCGTATCCTTGCCCGCGCCGCTTGGGCCGACCACGAGCACCAGCCGGCCCGGCCCGATTGCAACTGCCTGATCTGTCGGTGTGGTTGTCAGCGTCTCCGTCATGCGACCCGCCGCCCTTCCCGCCAGACGCTGCGCACCACCGGAATGTCGCGGGCGACATGTACCCGGATCAGATCGGCGCGCTTGCCGGGCGCGATCTCGCCGCGATCAGCAAGGCCAACGGCTTCGGCCGGCGTTTTTGTCACCGTACGAATAGCGGATGCCAAATCGATCGCGGGAACGTGCTTCGGCAATTGCAGTGCGGCCATCAACAGGCTCGATGGGATGTAGTCGGACGACAGGATATCCAGCAGCCCTTCGCGGGCGAGATCGACGGCGGCGATGTTGCCGGAATGCGAACCGCCGCGCACCACGTTCGGCGCCCCCATCAGGATGCCGATGCCCGCCCGATGCAGCCCGCGCGCCGCTTCCATCGTGGTCGGAAACTCGGCCACTGAAACCCGATCCTTGATCGCATCGGCGACGTTCTCCTCGGTCGTGTCGTCATGGCTGGCGAGCGGAATTTCATGTTGATGCGCAAGGGCCACAATCTGGCGCATGTTGGTCGCGGCATAGGCCTTCTGGTAGGCGAAGCGCTTCTCGAACAGCGCATCGAGCTCGGCGTCGGTCTTCCCGCCACCCTTGCCGCGATAATAGTCGCGCAGCTTGACCTCGTCGCGGAACTGGCGCTGCCCCGGCGTGTGGTCCATCAGCGACATCAGCCGCACGTCCGGCCGGTCGACCAGCTCCTTGGCTTCCTCGACCACGCTCGGCATCGGGATTTCGCAGCGCAAGTGCAGGAAGTGATCGGCACGCAGCAGGTTCGCATCGCGCGCGGATGTGATCGCTTCCGCCAGGACGCCTGCCCTGCCGTCAACCTCCTCGGCGCCATCCTCGCGCCAGACCCGCAGCGAATCCAGCACGGTGGTGATGCCCGAGGTGGCCAACTGGCCGTCGTAGGAGACCACCGCCGCGATCGGATCCCAGAATACTTTCGGCCGGGGCACATAGTGCATTTCGAGGTGGTCGGTGTGCAACTCGATCAGGCCGGGCATGATCAGGTCGCCGCCGGCGTCCTCGCTGCCGGCCGGAGCGCTGCCCTCGCCGTACTCGGCGATACGGCCGTCGACAAAGGCGACCCAGCCGTGCTCGATCACGCGGTCGGCCAGCACGATGCGGGCGTTGCCAAGAATGGTTTCGTGCTTCGAGGTCATCTCACATCTCTTCCTTCAAGCCGCGGCGGCAAATGACGTCACATCAACGATCCGGTCAGCGATCAGATGACGAATTTCGTCATCATGGACGATCGCCACCATCGCGACACCCCGTCGTTTCTTCTCTTCAATCAATTCGACGACGACGGCGCGATTGGCCGCGTCGAGCGATGCGGTGGGTTCGTCCAGCAGCAAGACCGGCAGGTCGGAAATGAATCCGCGCGCGATATTGACCCGCTGCTGTTCGCCGCCGGAGAACGTCGATGGCGGCAGCGCCCACAGCCGCTCAGGAATGTTGAGGCGGCGCAGCAGCGCACCGGCTTTATCGCGTGCTTCCGCACGGGCTGTCCCGTTCGCGATCAAGGGCTCGGCGACGACATCAATCGTGGCCACCCGCGGCACTGCCCGCAAGAACTGGCTGACATATCCGATGGTCGAGCGGCGCACGCTGAGCACCTGCCGCGGTTCCGCCGTGGCGAGATCAATCACCCTGCCCTGATGCCGGATGCCGATCCGGCCGCCGTCGCAGCGGTAATTGCCAAAGATCATTTTCAGGATCGAGGATTTGCCGGCGCCTGAAGGGCCCGACAGCACCACGCATTCACCCGGCTCGACATGGAACGTGACGCCGCGCACCACGGGCAGCTCGACGCCACCCTGCAGGTGCATGGTGAAGGTCTTTTCGGCGTTCGAAATGTCGATCATCGCTGTCATTGGTGCGCTCATGCCGGCAGGATCGAGGAAACAAGCAGTTGGGTGTAGGGCTCGCGGGGATCGTCGAGCACCTGGTCGGTCAGGCCGGTTTCGATGACGCGCCCACCCTTCATCACCATCACGCGGTGCGACAACAGCCGCGCTACTGCGAGATCATGGGTGACGACGATCGCGGCCAGGCCGAGCTCGCTGACGAGATTGCGCATCAGATCCAGCAGCCGCGCCTGCACCGATACGTCGAGCCCGCCGGTCGGCTCGTCCATGAACACCAGTCGCGGCTCGGTGACGAGGTTGCGCGCGATCTGCAACCGCTGCCGCATGCCACCGGAATAAGTCCGCGGCGCGTCGTCGATGCGCGCGGTATCGATCTCGACCCGCTCCAGCCAGGACGAGGCGGTATCGCGGATGCGGCCGTAATGATTCCAGCCCACCGCCATCAGCCGCTCGCCGACATTGGCGCCGGCCGAGACCGCCATCCGCAGGCCCTGCGCGGGGTCCTGGTGCACGTAGCCCCAGTCGGTCCGGAACAGAAAGCGGCGCTCGGCCTCACCTAACGCGGCCAGATCGCGCAGCACACCGTCCCGCATCCGATATGATACCCGACCGGCGCTCGGCGCGAGCTGCGCTGAGAGCAGTTGCAGCAGCGTCGACTTACCCGACCCGGACTCGCCGACGATGGCCAGCACCTCGCCGGCATAGAGCGCAAACGATACGTCGCAGCAGGCGGTGAGCCGGCCGTAATTCTTGCCGAGATGTTCGGCGACCAGCAACGGCTGGTCGTCCGGCGTGACGTCTTGCGGCTCAGACATGCGCCCTCTCCTTGTGCGGCGCGGCGCTCTCGCTGCCGCGATGGCCGGCCGACTGGCGAGACTCGCAATAATCGGTGTCGGAGCAGACAAACATCCGCCCGCCCTTGTCGTCGGTGACGATTTCGTCGAGATAGGAATCGCCGGCGCCGCACAGCGCACAGGGCGCGTCGAACCGGTAGCGCGTAAACGGATGATCCTCGAAGTCGAGCGATACCACAGTGGTATGCGGCGGGATCGCATAGATGCGCTTCTCGCGCCCGGCGCCGAACAATTGCAACGCCGGGCAATTGTCCATCTTCGGATTGTCGAACTTCGGCGTCGGCGACGGGTCCATCACATAACGCGCGTTCACCTTCACCGGATACGCATAGGAGGTCGCGATATGGCCGAAGCGCGCGATATCCTCGTAAAGCTTGACGTGCATCAGGCCGTATTCGCCGAGCGCATGCATGCGCCGCGTCTCGGTCTCACGCGGCTCCAGGAAGCGCAGCGGCTCGGGGATCGGCACCTGATAGACCAGCACCTGCCCGGCATGCAGCGGCGCCTCGGGAATCCGGTGCCGGGTCTGGATCACGGTAGCATCCGCCGTGGCGGTGGTCGTTGCAACGCCCGCCGTCTTGCCGAAGAATTTCCGGATCGAAATCGCGTTGGTGGTGTCGTCGGAACCCTGGTCGATCACCTTCAGCACGTCATCGGGCCCGAGGATCGCCGCAGTGACCTGCACGCCGCCGGTGCCCCAGCCATAGGGCATCGGCATCTCGCGGCTGGCGAACGGCACCTGATAGCCGGGGATCGCAATCGCCTTCAGGATCGCACGGCGGATCATCCGCTTGGTCTGTTCGTCGAGATAGGCGAAATTGTAAGCCGGCGCGTTCATTCCGCGGCCTCCTGCATTTGCGGGGCCTCGTTCGCCTCGGCAAACTCCTGGCGCAATTTGCGTAACAGGCCGAGCTCGGACTGGAAGTCGACATAGTGCGGCAGCTTGAGATGCTCGACGAAGCCGGTCGCCTGCACATTGTCCGAGTGCGACATCACGAATTCCTCGTCCTGACCGGGCGCGATTACTTCTTCGCCGAGCTCGCGGGCGCGCAGGCTGCGATCGACCAGCGCCATCGACATGGTCTTGCGCTCGCTCTGTCCGAAGGCCAGCCCATAGCCGCGCGTAAAACACGGCGCTTCCGTAGCCGAGCCCTTGAACTGGTTGACCATCTGGCACTCGGTTAGCGCGATCGAGCCGAGCGGAACGGCAAAGCCGGCATCCTCGGCCATGAACTCGACCTCCACTTCGCCGAAGCGAATCTCACCCGCAAACGGATGGTTCCGCCCATAGCCGCGCTGCGAGGAGTAGCCGAGCGCCAGCAGAAATCCCTCGTCGGCGCGCGCCAGATTTTGCAGGCGCAAGTCACGATCAGCCGGGAAATTCAGCGGCTCGCGCGTCAGGTCTCCGACCGGAGCATCAGCGTCGGCAGCCGGCGAAGGCTCAATCAGCCCGTCGCGGCCGAGAATATCGGTCACACGCGGCGTCGCCGCGGCGGATGCTTCGCCAGTCGCGGGCGCATCCGGCGAACATCCGTCCGCAAGCTGCGGGTCCAGCAGACGATGGGTATAGTCGAAAGTGGGCCCCAGAATCTGCCCGCCCGGAATATCCTTGAACGTCGAGGAAATTCGCCGTCGCACCTGCATCGCGCCGGTGTCGACCGGCTCCGTCGCACCAAAGCGCGGCAGCGTGGCGCGGAAGGCACGCACCAGGAAGATCGCTTCGATCAGGTCGCCCCGCGCCTGCTTGATGGCCAGTGCCGCCAGTTCGCGGTCGTACAGCGAGCCTTCGGTCATGACGCGGTCGACACCGAGCGACAGCTGCTCGGAGATCTGGGCCAACGACAGTTCGGGAACCTCGCGGTCGCCGCGCCGCTCATGCGCCAGCAGGCGGTGGGCGTTCTCGATGGCGCGCTCGCCTCCCTTGACGGCAACATACATCGTCAGCCTCCCCTCACCAGCCGCGTCGTGCGCGGTATCGCAACAATGGCATCGTCATGAACCAGCACGACATCGATGCCGCGCGGAAACAGCGCGGCGTTCACGGCTAGCCGCTCGAACAGATCCTGCGGCTGGATTGAAGCGCGCAGCGTCACGGTTCCGTCGATTCCGGGCCCCCGCAACTCGATCGCGGGACCATCCGACAGGCTTTCGACCTGCAGGATCAGCGTCGTTGAACGATCCGGATATTCGTTGCTGCCGAACGCGAAGCGATCGAGCGACGGCAGGCCGTGCGGATCGCCTACCAGCGCGAAACCGGCAGTCGACGAATCCGAAACGATCGGTGCGCTGGTGTGAAACTTGAGCCATTTGGCGACATCAGCCGTCGCCGACATCCGCCCGTCGAGCCACACCGGCGTATCGTGATCGAACAGCGTCAGCGCGATGGCGGCCGTGCCGCACATCATCGCGTCAGGTGCACCGGCCAGTGACGCGATGCGCTGAATGCTGCCGGGGCGCGCCATGGCATCCATCACGGACCGGAAGGTCGATTGCGCCGACAACACCTTGTCGGCAAATCCTGCGGGCAATTCGGCAACGGTCGTCATATCAGCCCTCACCCCGCACCAGAGTGTAGAAATCGACCCGTGTTGCCGCCGTCTCCGCAGCCTTGCGGTTACGCTGCTCCATCATCACCGTACGCAGCGGCGCAATCACCTCGGCTTCAACCGCGGCCGCGAACTCATCCGACTGCACCATGGCGTCGCACAGCGCGATCAGCTTCGCCTTGCGATGGTCGCGGCCGAGCGTGTAGCCGAAGCCGATTTCTCCGGTCGAAAGCCGCACCGCCGCGCGCGAAACCGTGGCCTCTCCGAGATTAAAGGGGGCGCCATCGCCGCCGATCCGGCCGCGTACCATGACCAGGCCGTTCTCTGATACGCGCAGGTCCTCATGCGCGGGCAACGCAATCGCCTCGAGATGACCGGCAATGTCGACGACCTCGGAGTGGGCCAGCACCGCCATCGCGGCCTTGCGTCGCGCCTGCCCACCGTCTTCGTCTGCCAGACTTTCGTCACCCGCCATCATATCGACCTTGCCTGAATCAAGTTGTCTATGATACTAGACAACTTGATAACGAAGCGCCATGACAGTTTCGTGACTATGAGGTGATTTTTCTCCGATGCCCGGTTTCGTTCCATGAGCATCCAGGATACGCCCTCCGGCGTTGCGTTGTGGCGGCAGGTCGCCGACGGCATCGAGCGCGGCATTGCCGACGGCCGCTTTGCTGCCGGCGAAAAGCTGCCGGGCGAGATCGAGATCGCCGAAACCTATCGCGTCAACCGCCACACCGTGCGCCGGGCGCTCGCCACGCTTGCTGAACGCGGCCTGGTGCGCGCCGAGCGCGGCAGCGGTACCTATGTCGAGACGGGACGCATCGCCTATCCCCTGCGCTCCCGGACGCGGTTTTCCGAAATCGTCGGGGCCGGGGGTCGGGAGCCGCGCGGGCAGTTCATCGATGCGGCGGAGGAAGCAGCCACGCGTGAACTCGCGCGAGAACTAGGACTAAAGACCGGTGCGCCCCTGGTCCGGATCGAATCGGTGCGGCTCGCCGACCGCGTACCGATCTGCGTCAGCACCACCTGGCTTTCGGCCGAGCGCTTCCCTGATGCCGGGAAGGTGTTCGCCAATGTCCGCTCGATGACCAAGCTGGTTGCGCATTACGGGATCCGGGATTTTCGTCGCACGTCCACCCGGATCACTGCGGGCATCGTCGACGCAACCGACGCCGCGCGGCTGGACCTCGCGCTCGGCCGTCCCGTGCTCATGGTTGACAGCACCGACGTCGATGCCGCGGGCCAGCCGCTGACGACCAAGCGCTCGCGCTTTGCGGCCGAGCGCGTCGAGTTCCTGGTGGAGAATGGTTAGTTTGTAGCTCGTAGATTCCATGGGGCGGTGAGCGTGCCCTCTCCGGTAGGTTTGGGTTTCCACACTCGAACCATCGGAGAGTCAGATGCAAGCATCGACCGTAGACACGCCCACCGCCGCACAGTTTGGCACGAT
>NZ_JBWBWM010000017.1:0-190243 GCF_056174665.1 Bradyrhizobium sp. WYCCWR15520 | reverse complement strand
ATCGTGCCAAACTGTGCGGCGGTGGGCGTGTCTACGGTCGATGCTTGCATCTGACTCTCCGATGGTTCGAGTGTGGAAACCCAAACCTACCGGAGAGGGCACGCTCACCGCCCCATGGAATCTACGAAGATCGCAGTGATGGCCGCACCAAAGTCCTTCTCCCGCACGTCCCCCTCCGCCGTCACCGCCAACACCATCGTGTCCTCGCTGCTGACGGTGCAGACGTCGGGCACAGGCTTCACCGACCTCACCGCCGAAGTCGCAAAATTCGTGGCGGAGGCGCGAGCGCGCGAAGGCGCGGTGACGCTGTTCATCCGTCACACCTCGGCGTCGCTGACGATCCAGGAAAATGCCGATCCGACCGTGCTCGTCGATCTGACGACGGCGCTGAACCGGCTCGCGCCGGAAAACGCCGGCTGGCGTCATGACACCGAGGGGCCTGACGACATGCCCGCGCACATCAAGACCATGCTGACCGCGACCTCGCTGCACGTCCCGGTGCTGCAGGGCGCGCTCGCGCTCGGCACATGGCAGGCGATCTATCTGGTCGAGCACCGTGCGCGGCCGCACCGCCGCGAGATCGTGCTGCAGTTCGCTGGCGCGACGGACTGAAAACCCCCAAAAGCAAACCGGCCGCGGATTGCTCCGCGGCCGGTCCGTGATTGATGAACGTGAGCCGGTTACTTCGTGATGTCGACGTCCTTGGTTTCCGGCAGGAAGAAGAAGCCGAACACTGCGGTGATCGAAGCGAAGATGATCGGGTACCACAGGCCCGCATAGATATCGCCGGTGGAGGCCACGATCGCGAACGAGGTCGCCGGCAGCAATCCGCCGAACCAGCCGTTGCCGATGTGATAGGGCAGCGACATCGAGGTGTAGCGGATCTTGGTCGGGAACAGTTCGACCAGCATCGCCGCGATCGGCCCGTACACCATGGTGACGTAGATCACCAGGATGAACAGCAGTCCGATGATGGCGGCGACCTGCGGTTTGAAGATGTCAAACGGGTGGTTCATCTTCACGAGCGTCGGGTTGGCGCCGCGCTTCGGATAGCCAGCCTCCTGCAGGGCGGCCGACGCACCGGCGTTGGAGTCCGCCGGCTTGGTGTAGGGCACGTCCTTGCCGTTGATGCGGATCAGCACGGGCGAGCCGGCCGCGCCTCCGACGGTTTCGTACTTCACTGAGGACTTCGCGAGGAAGTCGCGGGCCAGATCGCAAGGCGAAGAGAATACGCGGGTGCCGACCGGGTTGAACAGGTCGCCGCAGCCCTTCGGGTCGGCCACGACCTGCACCTTCACCGTTTCGATGGCCTTTTCCAGCGTCGGGTTGGCGTTGGAGGAGATCATCTTGAAGATCGGAATGAAGGTCAGCGCCGCGATCAGGCAGCCTGCCAGGATGATCGGCTTGCGGCCGATCTTGTCGGACAGTGCGCCGAACACGATGAAGAAGCCGGTGCCGAGCAGGAGCGACCAGGCAATCAAGAGGTTGGCGGTGTAGCCGTCGACCTGAAGGATCGATTGCAGGAAGAACAGCGCGTAGAACTGACCGGTGTACCAGACCACGCCCTGGCCCATCACGCCGCCGATCAGGGCGATGATGACGAGCTTGGCGTTGCTCCAGTTGGCGAAAGCTTCGGTCAAGGGCGCCTTCGATCCCTTGCCCTCTTCCTTCATCTTCTGGAAGACCGGCGATTCATTCAGCCGCAGCCGGATCCAGACCGAGATGCCGAGCAGCACGACTGAAAGCAGGAACGGAATGCGCCAGCCCCAGGCCGCGAACTCAGGTTCGCCCAGGATGGTTCGGGTGAACAGGATGACCAAGAGCGACAGGAACAGGCCGAGCGTCGCGGTGGTCTGAATGAACGAGGTGTAGTAACCGCGTTTGCCCATCGGCGCATGCTCGGCAACGTAAGTTGCCGCACCGCCGTACTCGCCGCCGAGCGCGAGACCCTGCAGCAAGCGCAGCGCGATCAGGATGATCGGGGCCGCGATGCCGATGGTCGCCGCATTGGGCAGCAGGCCGACGATAAAGGTCGACAGGCCCATGATCAGAATGGTGACGAGGAAGGTATATTTGCGTCCGACGATGTCGCCGACACGTCCGAACACGATGGCACCGAATGGACGGACCAGGAACCCGGCGGCGAAGGCGAGCAGCGCGAAAATGTCTCGGGTGGCCGGCGGATAGGCCGAGAAGAACTGCGCGCCGATGATGCTGGCGAGCGATCCGTAGAGGTAGAAGTCATACCATTCGAAGACGGTGCCGAGCGAGGAAGCGACAATGACGAAACGTTCGTCCTTTGTCATTCCCCCGGCCTTGCCGGACGTGGCAGTGATAGTGGACATTTCCGAATCGCTCCCCTTTTATGATCGCAAAGATGTGCGTTGCGTCAGATCACGCATTATGAATAGGGCTCACTACATGTTTGCGAAGCTTGGCCCAATAGTACTTTCGGTGGAACTGGCGGCGTTTCCCGCCGTTTTGTCGTTGATCCGCTGTTTATCGGCGCGGCTTCGGACTAAAGTCCAATGACCGAGAAGACGAGCGCAATGCTCCACATCACGATGGAGATCATTGCGGTCCAGCTCGCGAACAGCAGATAGGTTTCGCGCATGACCATCGAAACCGTCCGTTGCGCGGAGGCCAGGGGCGGACGGTTCTCCTTGGGAAGATAAAGCCACATCTCGGTCCGGCGGTGATCCTTGGTCCGGGCTTCCCGGGCTTTCAACACCAGAACCAGTGTCATCAGGATGCTGAGAAAGCCGCCCGCCTGGAAGGCGGAGCGTGGCAGGAATGACAATCCGATCATGACGCAGAAGATGGCGAGCGAGGCGAAGCCGCAGGCGCGAAGCACGGTTTCATAGGCGATACGGCGCATCTCTTCCACGATCCGCCACCCCGTCAATCAAGGAAGCATACCGGTTGAAAAGCCGGCCGCAGGATAGCGGCAGCGCGGCCCGTGCTCAACACCGCGAATCGCGCGTTAAAGGCCGATCTTGAGAAAGTTACCGGCGGCGGGCAGCGCCAACAGGGCGGTCCCCGCAAGCCATATCCAGAGCGATGCGTCACTCGATTCCGAGGCTCCGGTGATCCGCTCGTAGATCGCAGCCGGAATCCCGCCCAGGATGACGGTCGCGGTCGAAACCATCAGCGATGCGAACATCAGCGTCAGGGACAAGCTGCCGAACAGCAGCGGACCGGCGAGCAACTGGACGTACAGCAGCGTGAAAATCAGCGCGAGCTGATTGAAGATTCCGTTGATCATGCCGAAGAATGCGATTCCGATGAAATAGAAATTGCGGTTCATGGTGCAACTCCCCCAACCCGGGGCGCGAGATTGAACAGCAGCAATGTGTAGTGAAGCGCGACGCGCAGCCAGAACAGCCAGACGAAGCCGAACAGCCAAGTCAGGACCGGCGGGGTAACCTTGGGAGTCACGATCGCGACGGCGGCTACGACGGGATCGGTGATCCGGCAGAAAAATCGCCAGATGTAGTTCGGCGAGTCCGCATCCACCATCAGGCCGAGCAGGACGCGGCCAAGCATTGTGTACATCAGTGCGGCCAGAATGAAGTTGGGAATGTGAAAGTACCAGTGGCTGGCAAGAGATGTCGCTAAGTTCACGGATATGTTCCCCGAAGTGCATCGCGCATAAGCACACGCCGACTCTGCGATAACACCGCACTCAAGCAGTCTACGACAAAAACTTTGCGTTCCCGAACAGCTTTCGCCAAGAGCCTCGTCCGAGAATGACTACGGTCCATTTTCACAGCAAGAGCAAGATCATCGCGCGGAAGCAAAACGGGGCCCCGTAGGGCCCCGTTTCTTGAGATTTGCAAGATTGCGCTAGGTGGTTTTTTCCTTGAGCACGGTCTCGCCGCGCGGTCTGCGGATCTCGTCGATGAAGGCTTGCATCTCCGCCGACGGCTGCTTGGTAAAGAGGCTGACGACGTAGATCACCAGGAAGCCGAGCGGCATCCCCAGCAATCCGCAGTTGATGTTGTTGAGGTCGAACCAGCCCACCTTCGAGGCCATCGGGTTCGCCGCACTCGCCGGCACGTCGGCGAGCCATTTTGGATCGGCCATGAGCTGGCTGACATTGATCAGCGCCTTACCCGTCTCCGGGTTCAGCAGCGAGGTCATGCCGAAGTAGGTTACGCCGGCCTGTGGATAATACCTCGTAACCACGAGGTAGAACAGGCAGATGCCCCATCCGGCAATGATGCCGCAGATCGCACCGGCCGTGGTAGCGCGCTTCCACCAGATGCCCATGACCAGCGCCGGGAAGTTACCGGCCATGGCGAGCGAGAACGCCCAGCCCACCATGGCGAGAATGTCCGACGGCTTGGTTGCGGCAAGCGCCGCAGAGCCCACAGCGACGAAGAACAAAAGCACTCGGGCCACCGTGAGCCGGCGGATCGTCGGCGCGCTCGGGTCGAGCATCTTGTAATAGATATCGTGGCTAAGCGCGTTGGCGATGGCGAGCAGGAGCCCGTCGGCGGTGGAGAGCGCGGCGGCAAGACCGCCGGCGGCAACAAGACCTGAGATCACATACGGCAGGCCCGCGATCTCCGGCGTGGAGAGCACGATCACGTCCGTATTGATGACGAAATCCTGGAAACGGAGTACGCCGGGATGACCGGCGATCGTCTTACAGGCGGCGATGACCGCGTCGATATTGACTGCATTCTTACCGCAAATCTGGATCAACCCGAGCTCACCCCAATTGAACAACCATGGGCGGATGGCAGTAAGGTCCCTGCCGATGATGTTGGTGTAAACCTCCAGCTTCGAGAACGCCGCATAGGCCGGCGCAGAGAAGTAGAGCAGGAAGATGAACAGCAGCGACCACGCCACCGAATCCCGTGCTTCCTTTACCGAAGGTGTGGTGAAGTAACGCATCAGGATGTGCGGCAGCGACGCCGTGCCCACCATCATGCAGAAGATGATGCCGAAGAAGTTCAGCGGCGTGTAGTTCATGAAGGGCTCAATGTGCGGCCGCAGCGTCCCTGGCGGACAGGCGTCTTTCGTGCACAGGATCGCCAGTCCATCCTTCACCAATTGCTGCTCGCGGGCGGTGATCTCCAGAATCGCCTGGCCGTAGGTCAGTTGGGGGATCGGAATACCGTAGCGCATTGTTGCCAGGATCACGATCGGCGTGAGGTAGGCGACGATCAGCACGATATACTGCGCGATTTGCGTCCAGGTCACCGCCCGCATGCCGCCGAGCATCGCGCACAGCAGGATGCCGACAAGCCCGGCGAAAACCGCAAGTTCGAACTGCATCCCGAGGAATCGCGAGGCAATTAAACCGGTGCCGTAGATTTGCGCTGTCACATAGGTGAAGGAGCAGCACACCAGCACGATCACTCCGAGGAAGCGAGCGAAGTTGCCGCCATACCGGAACGACAGGAAGTCTGGCACGGTGTAGGCGCCGAACTTGCGCAGGTACGGTCCGATCAGGATCGATACCAGCACAAAGCCGCCGGTCCAGCCGAGCACCCAGGCGAGGCCGTCATACCCGAGCAGGAACAGCGAGCCGGCCATGCCGACGAAGGAAGCCGCCGACATCCAGTCGGCGCCGGTCGCCATGCCGTTGTAGAGCGCCGGAACGCGCCGGCCCGCGACGTAATATTCGGATAGCTGCGCCGTCCGCGTCGCAACACCGATGATGGCGTAGACCGCGAGTGTGAAGAACACGAAGAAATAGCCAAGGATCTTGTTCGGCACGCCGATCTGCTCGAGGATCGCGAGCAGGATGACGAAACCGATGAAGCCGCCGGTATAGAGGCCATACATCCGGCCGAGCTGTTTGTAGAACGCCTCAGAGCCGGTGGTGGTGGTGTCGCTAGCCATGATCTGCTCCTCCCTCAATCCTCTTCGGCGAAGCCAAACTCGCGGTCGATCTTGTCTTGCTGTCTCGCGAAGAGAAACAGCATGACCACGAACACGATCAGCGAACCCTGGGCGGCCATGTAGAAGCCGAGCGGGAAATCAAGGACTGGGATCGTGATCTTGTTGAGCTGCTCCACGAACATGTGGATGATGAAGCCGAAGAAGAACCAGACCCCGAGATGCGTCCACATCAGGTTGGAGGTTTTTCTCCAGTGAGCGACTTCTCTTGCCTTGTGATCTGCGGATTGAGGCATGGCTTGCAATTCCTCCCTCAAGGCACCGGTCAGCAAAATGCGCCGGGCTGAAATGATCGAGGGGAATGCAAATCCCTTCAGTGCGGCGTCCCCCCTTTGCCGCTGCTCTATCGGTCTTGCGCCGATTCTGGAGACAACGAAGGCTAACACCACGAAAGGTCAGATCTTCATTATACTTTCGGGGGTATTAATTGCTGCAATTGCGAACAATCGTGAAGCGTTGAGAATGGAAATTGCCGCAACTGCTAACGACGCGGCCTGGAAAACATTGAGCTTGGCAGGGACGAGATAAGCTAAGCTGACGACTGACCCGGGGCGATCGAGCTGGATGAGACCGCGATGAAGCTGTTCGAAAAGTTGTTTCGTCCCCGTCCGCCAATTCGCGATCGGGAGGCGCTCGCGGACTTCATCGATGCGCAATCGGCGTTTATCGTGCAAAAGGGCATCTACGAGTATTCGCGCGCTCGCGCAGGGCATTACGCCAAGGTGCTGTTTGCCGAGGAAGGCTTCGCCAAATCGGTCGAACATTCGCGCTGGCAGGCATTTCCGCTCGGTCTCTCGATGGTCAGCGAGATGGTCGAGGGGGTGTTGCGCCCGCATGCCGGGGATGAGCGCCGGGCGCTTCTCGACCAGATCATCGCCATCGTCCTTTCGGTCTTCGACCGTTATTCGGTACCGCCATCGATCGGCGAGGTCTCCTGGCAGGAGGCCCGGCGGGAGCTGGAGCATCGGCTCGACCTCCTCGGTGAGTATGCGCCCAAGCGTGTGATGGACATTCCCGAGCCGCTGGCGGAAGCCTATTTTGCGATGATGCCGATTCACGAAAAGCTGCGCGGGCGAGATTTCGATACGACGCGCAACTACCTGCGCGTCAGCCTGTGTAACATCCATGACGAACTGGTTGACCGCATCGATGCGCCTGCCGTGACAAGCGCACTGCGGCAGTAGGACCTCGCCCGGGCGGTGCTAACATTGGGCTTCCAATGGGCATGCGCGCAACCCGCTGGCGAGGGAGGGGTCGATGGACAGGACAAATGGCGGGGCTCCGCTTTTGTCGCTCGACGCCGTTGTCATCGATACCGAAACCACCGGACTCGATCCGCGCAAGGCGCGGCTCATCGAGCTTGCCGGGGTGCGCCTCGCGGCCGGAAAGCTGGTTGCCGGCGAATCCTTCCGTCAATTGCTGCGGCCGGCCGATCAATCGATCCCCGCCGAGACGACGCGCAT
The DNA here is from genome assembly GCF_056174665.1 of Bradyrhizobium sp. WYCCWR15520. Lineage (NCBI taxonomy): Bacteria > Pseudomonadati > Pseudomonadota > Alphaproteobacteria > Hyphomicrobiales > Nitrobacteraceae > Bradyrhizobium > Bradyrhizobium sp. WYCCWR15520. Next base: position 182,867 of record NZ_JBWBWM010000017.1, on the reverse strand, counting down.
CCATGGCATCGACGACGCCAAGGTCGCAGGCTCGCCGTTGTTTGCCGAGGTCTGGCCGGGCTTCAGCTCGTTTCTCGGCCAGGCGCTGGTAATCGGGCACGCGGTCGGGTTCGACCTTGCGGTGCTGAAGCGCGAATGCGATCTCGCCGGCCTGCCGTGGATACGGCCACGCACGCTTGACACGCGGCAACTCGCGCAGATCGCCGCACCTGAACTGGCCGGCTATTCGCTGGACGAACTCGCCGCCTGGCTGGGCGTAGACGTCGTCGGCCGGCATTCCGCGCTCGGCGACGCGATAACGGCGGCGCGGGTGTTTTTGGCGCTGGTGCCGAAGCTGCGCGACCACAGCATCCGTACCATTGCCGAGGCCGAACGGGCCTGCCTCGCCCTTACCTCTGTCCTCGATGATGAGGCGCGGAGCGGCTGGATCCAGGCCGTCGAAGCTCCGGAACATGCCGATGCGGAGCGAACGCTGAAACGTTTCGACAGCTACGCCTATCGGCACCGCAATCGTGACATCATGCGGATGCCTCCGGTCTTTGTAGCATCGGGCATTTCGGTCCACGACGCCCTCGCGCGGCTGGCGAGCGAGAGAACGTCGGCGGTGTATGTGGCGCCAAACGCTGCCTCGGGCGACGTGAAGGCCGCGGAGGCAGGCATCGTCACGGAACGCGACGTGCTGCGCGCGATCGCCCGCTTCGGCGCCGCCGCACTCGATTTGCCGGTCAGCGAGATCATGAGCCGGCCGCTCGCGGCGGTTTCCGCGGACGCTTTTGTCTATCGCGCCATCGGCCGCATGAACCGTCTCAAGACCCGCCATCTCGGCGTCACCGATGAAGCCGGCCGCGTGATCGGGGCATTGTCCGCGCGAGACCTGCTGCGGCTGCGCGCCGGGGAGGCCATTTCGCTCGGCGAGGAGATCGACGATGCCGCGGACGCGCACGCCTTGGCGTTTGCCTGGGCCAAGCTGCCGCGCGTCGCGGAATCGCTGATGGCGGAAGGGCTGTCCGGCCGCGACATCGCGGAAGTGATTTCCCGTGAGCTCGGCGCGCTCACCGGGCAGGCCGCCGTGATCGCCGAACGGATCATGCGGCAGCGTGGCCAGGGCGATCCCCCATGCGGTTATGCCATGATCGTGCTCGGCTCGGCCGGCCGCGGCGAAAGCCTGCTGGCGATGGACCAGGACAATGCGGTGATCTTCGAGCGCGGCGAACCGGACGGCGAAGAGGATCGCTGGTTCGCCGCGCTCGGGACGCTTGTCGCGGATATCCTGCATGAAGTCGGCGTGCCCTATTGTAGGGGTGGCGTGATGGCGAAGAACGCGCCTTGGCGTGGTTCGGTCGCAACGTGGCGGGATCGGATCGACCACTGGATCACACGCTCCGATCCTGCGGATCTGCTGTCCGTCGACATCTTTTTCGACCTGCGAGCCGTCCACGGCGATGGCAGTCTTGCCGTCGCGGTGAGGCAGGCCGCCTTCGCTGCGGCCGAAGGCCAGGTTGCGTTCGCCAAGCTTTTGGTCGAAGGCATCGGCATCCCCGCGAGCCTGAAACTTTTCGGCGGTATTCGCACCGAGGGCGGCCGCATCGACCTCAAGGCGGCCGGGTTGTTCGGCATTGTCGCCGCGGCGCGGGCCATGGCGATCCGCTACCACGTGATGGACCGATCGACGCCGGCGCGGCTCGCTGGCGTGAAGGCGCTCGTTCACGTGAGCGAGACTGATCTCGATGCGCTGGTCGAGGCGGAGGGCGTGTTCCTTGATCTCATCCTGTCGCAGCAGATTGAGGATATCGCCACGGGGACGCCGACCACCAACGCGGTCTCGGTCAAGCGATTGTCGCCTCGCAACCGCGATCGATTGCGCGCGGCGCTTCAGGCCGTGACCGCTATCGATGAATTGACCCGCGATCTCCTGTTCAAGGATTGATTGCGAATGCAGAAGCTTGTTGCGGTGCACAAATCTGGCAATTAACTGCTTTACCGCGTGAAAGGATTGCGCGCTTGCATGCAACAGCCGGGCAGGGGACAATTGCAAAACCGCTTGGCAGGCCTACGGAAAGCCGTCACCGGCCTGTCGCAACGCTTTTCGCAAGAAGTAAATGACTGCCGCTGCCAATACACACCTCGTCATCGCCGATGACCATCCGCTGTTCCGCGACGCGTTGCGGCAGGCGGTCGCGAGCGTCGTGGCATCGGCCACCATCAGCGAGGCCGGATCGTTCGACGATCTCACCGCGCTGCTCGAACGGGATTCCGACGTCGACCTGATCCTGCTCGATCTCACCATGCCGGGGATCTCGGGATTTTCCGGCTTGATCTATTTGCGTGCGCAATACCCGGCGATCCCGGTGGTGATCGTATCGGCCAGCGACGACGCCGGCACGATCCGGCGGTCGCTGGATTTCGGCGCCTCGGGCTTCATCCCCAAGCGTTTCGGCGTCGAGACGCTGCGCGACGCCATCATGAAGGTGATGGAGGGCGATGTCTGGGTTCCGCCGGACACCGATCTGTCGTCGGCCGACGATCCCGACATGGCGCGGCTGCGCGACCGCCTGGTCACGCTGACTCCGCAGCAGGTGCGCGTGCTGATGATGCTGTCGGAAGGCCTGCTCAACAAACAGATCGCCTACGAACTCGGCGTGTCGGAGGCGACCATCAAGGCGCATGTCTCCGCGATCCTGCAGAAACTCGGCGTCGAAAGCCGGACGCAGGCGGTCATCGCGGCGGCAAAGATCTCCGGCGGCCAGTGGCGCCAGGGCACGCCGACGGGGTAGAGGACAGGCCGTAGGATGGGTGGAGCGCAGCGATACCCATCACTTCGGCACCCGAGCATGGGCGCATGACCGGCTATCGCCGCAATTTCATTGCCGGAGGCAGTTTCTTTTTCACGGTCAATCTGGCGGATCGTCGGCTTCGGTTGTTAACCGACAATATCCATGCACTGCGGGCAGCCTTCCGCGAGACGCAGCGGCATCATTTGTTCGCGATCGACGCGATCGTGGTGCTGCCTGACCATCTCCACACGGTCTGGACGCTACCGGAAGGCGATGCGGATTTCTCCACGCGGTGGCGGCTTATCAAGACATCGTTCTCCCGGAGGCTAGCTGCCGGCGAGCCGATTTCGAGTAGCCGCGCCCGCAAAGGAGAACGCGGTATCTGGCAGCGACGGTATTGGGAACACACGATTCGCGATGAGAACGATTTTTCGCGCCATATCGATTACGTTCATATCAATCCAGTCAAACATGGGCTTGTGACACGTGTCAGGGATTGGCCGTATTCGTCGTTCCACCGCATGGTGGAACACGGTGTCTACCCGGAGGATTGGGCAGGCGATGTTTCCTGTTTGGACGGTGAGTTTGGCGAGCGGCGTTGAATGTGCCGCGGGGTGATGGGTATCGCTTCGCTCCACCCATCCTACGGTCTAACGTATCGCCCCGAATGACGGTGCGTATCACTCCGCCGCCGCCACCATCTGCTGCGCCCGCCACTGGCCGAGCAGCGCCCGGAGCGAGGCCGGCTTCACCGGCTTGTTGAGGATCGCGATGTTCTCCTCGCGCGCGGCGGCGCGGACGTTCGGGCTGCGGTCGGCGGTGATCAGGATGGCCGGAATGTTTTCGCCGAAACGGCGGCGGATCTCACGGATCGCGGCGACGCCGTTGCCGCGGTCGAGATGATAGTCGACCAGAAGGCCGGTCACGCTGTTGCCGGAAGCTTCGATCGCGGCGATCGCGGCTTCCGGGTCGGCCACCGCGATCACCTCGGCGTCCCAGGCGGTCAGCAATGTCTTCATGCCGTCGAGGATCGCCGGATCGTTCTCGATGCAGACGATCAGGGCGCCGCTCATGGGCGTCTTCGACAGCGGCGTCGCGCTGGTGACGGCGGCGGTATGGTTGACTCCCTTGGCGATCGGCACCGTCACCGAAAACACCGAGCCGCCGCTGGCGTTGGCGTCGATCGCGATACCGTGGTTGAGCACCCGCGCCAGCCGCTCGACGATCGACAGGCCGAGGCCCAGGCCGCGCGCGATCCGCGCGCCCTGCTCGAGGCGGTGGAACTCCTTGAAGATCTCGCCGCGCTTCAGCACGGGAATGCCGACGCCGGTGTCGTAGACGGCGATCTGCAGCGATTGCCCGTGGCGGCGGCAGCCGACCAGCACGCGCCCGCGCGGGGTGTATTTGATCGCGTTCGAGATGAAATTCTGCAGCAGCCGGCGCAGCAGCGAGCGGTCGGATTGCACCGGCAGCGAGCAGGGCACGAAGGTCAGCTCCAGCCCCTTGGCGCGGGCAATCGGCGCAAACTCGATCTCCAGCGAGCGCATCAGATCGGCCATCTTGAAGCTGGTGATCGAGGTCGCCATCGCGCCGGCATCGAGCCGCGAGATGTCGAGCAGCGCGCCGAGGATTTCCTCGATCGCCTCCAGCGAGTCGTCGATGTTCTCGACCAGGCGGGAATCCTCGCCGCCGTTCTGCCGTTCGACGAGGCTCGTCACATACAGGCGTGCCGCATTGAGCGGCTGCAGGATGTCGTGGCTGGCCGCCGCCAGAAACCGGGTTTTCGAGATGTTGGCGTCCTCGGCGGTGCTCTTGGCCTGCGCCAGTTCCGAGTTCAGGCGCGTCAATTCCTCGGTGCGGTCGCGCACGCGCTTTTCCAGCGTCGCATTGGCGCGCTCCAGCGCTTCGGCGGCTTCGAAGCTCGGGGTGACGTCGGAGAAGGTGATGACGAGGCCGCCGCCCGGCATGCGGTTGGAACGGACCTCGATCACCATGTGACGGTCGGGCAGGCGCTCCAGATAGGGCTCGCCCACGGTGGTGTAGGCCTCCAGCCGCCGCGCCAATAGCGCATCGGAATCGCCGGCGCCGGACGGGCTGACCGCGTCCATGAATTCGAGGATTTCCTGCAAGGGAATGCCGAGCTGCACCAGTTGCGGCGGCAGCGCGAGAATTTCGCCGAACTGCGCGTTCGAGCAGATCAGTTGCAGATCGGCGTCGAACACTGCGATGCCCTGGCGCACATGGTTGAGCGCGGTCTGCAGGATCTCGCGGTTGAAATGCAGCGCGGCGTGGGAATCGTCGAGCAGCTTCAGCGCGGCCTTGGCGGAGACGGTGCGCTTGCGCAACAGCAGCGACATCACCAGGCGCGAGGAGGCCGCGCCGATCGAGGAGGCGATCAGGCGTTCGGCAAATTGCAGCAATTCGAAATCGGCCGGCGCGGCCGGATCGAGAGTGCCGGGATGATCGGCGGCAAAGGTCTGGAAGGCCTGGGCGGCGCGTTCGGGGCCGAGATATTGCGCCACCGTGCTCTGGATGTCCTGCACGGTAACGGTCGTCCGCCAGCGGCGGAACGTCGGCGTGATCGGCGTCAGCGTGTTGGGGACGAACAGGTCGGCCTGCAGCCGTTCGATCGACGACGGCCGTTGCGCGATCGACATCACGATGTAGGTCAGGATGTTGAGCGAGAGCGACCAGAGCACGCCATGCATCAGTGGCGGCAGATCGGCGCCCAGCAGCGCCCGCGGACGCAGCGCCTCGATGCCGAATGGTCCGTGTTGCAGCAGCAGCAGGCCCGTGGGATTGCCTTCCAGGAAGCTCGGCAGAAACAGCGTATAGGCCCACACCGCAAAGCCGACCAGCATGCCGGTCATGGCGCCGCGTGCGGTTCCTTCGCGCCAGAACAGGCCGCCGAAGAAGGCCGGCGCCAGCTGGGCAAGTGCTGCAAACGACAGCAGGCCGATCGCGGCCAGCTGCGCGTTGCCGAGCGCGCGATAGTAGAAATACGCCATCACCATGATGCCGAAGATTGCAAAGCGCCGAATCCTGAGCAGGAAGTCGCCGAAATCCTTGCTGCCGTGGCGCGTCGCGGGACTGCGCTGCAGCACCAGCGGCAAGACGATGTCGTTCGAGACCATGATGGAGAGCGCGACGCATTCCACGATCACCATCGCAGTCGCGGCCGACAGGCCGCCGACGAAGACGGCAATGCTCAGCAACGGGGAACCCGCCTCGATCGGCAGCGCCAATACGTACATGTCGCTGTCCACGGCGCCGAACGGGAAGGTTACGAGGCCGGCGAGCGCGATCGGAATCACGAACAGGTTGATGGCGATCAGATAGAGCGGAAACAGCCAGCGGGCGCGGCTGACCTCCTCGGGGCTGGAGTTCTCAACCACGCTGACGTGAAACTGTCGCGGCAGAAGCATGATCGCGCAGAACGACAGGAGCGTCATGGTGAGGAAATTGCCGATCGACGGCGCATAGTTGATGGCGCGCACCGCCTCCGGCGTCTTCATCGCGCGTTCGATCAGCTCGACGGGCGTGAACATCCAGAAGGTGACGAAGGCGCCGGCGGCGAGAAAGGCCACCAGCTTGACGATGGATTCGGTGGCGACCGCCAGCATCAGGCCGTGCTGGTGCTCGGTGGCGTCGGTCTGGCGGGTGCCGAACAGCACCGCGAATGCCGCCATCGCCAGCGTCACCACCAGCGCGATGTCGCCGATGATCGGGATCGAGGAGAACAGCTTGTCCTCGCTCAGGATCGTCTCCAGCGACGACGCCACCGCCTTGAGCTGCAGCGCGATGTAGGGCACGGAACCGACGATCGCGATCATCGCCACCGTGCCGGCGACCGCCTGGCTCTTGCCGTAGCGCGCCGCGATGAAGTCGGCGATCGAGGTGATGTTCTGCGACTTGGCAAGCTGGATCACGCGCCGCAGCAGCGGCGTGCAAAGCCCGATCATCAGGATCGGGCCGACATAGATCGCGAGGAAGTCGACGCTGGTGCGGGTGGCGAAGCCGACGGAACCGAAGAAGGTCCAGGAGGTGCAGTAGATCGCCAGCGACAGCGGATAGATCAGCATGCCGGCGCGGCCGCGCTGGCTCGGCGACAGGCGGTCGCCATAGCTGGCGACGACGAACAGCAGTCCGATATAGGCGAACGCGGCGGCGATTACGCCCCAGTCGTGCAGCATCGCTGCATATCTCCCTTCACGGCCAGCAGCCGTAAGGAGAGTATAAACGCTTTGGGCCGGCAGCGCACCGCGCTACCGGCCCAATTAGCTGGGATTAGCAGGGGTAGGGTTACTCGGCCGCGAGCGATTTCTGCTTCACGGGCAGGCCGAGGCGGTCCCAGACCTGCAGCAGCGCTTCGGCGAGCCCGTCGATCAGGCCGTCGTCGTGGTAGGGCGAGGGTGTGATCCTTAAGCGCTCGGTGCCCTTGGCGACCGTCGGATAGTTGATCGGCTGGATGTAGATGCCGTGCTCTTCGAGCAGGAGGTCGGATGCCTGCTTGCACTTCTCGGGATCGCCGACGAACAGCGGCACGATGTGGGTGTCGTTCGACATCACAGGCAGGCCGGCCGCATTGAGGATCGCCTTGACCCGGGCGGCGCGGTCCTGGTGGCGCTCGCGTTCCCAGTTCGAGGCCTTCAGGTGGCGGATGGCAGCCGTCGCGGCCGAGCAGATCGCCGGCGGCAGCGCGGTGGTGAAGATGAAGCCCGGCGCATAGGAGCGGACCGCGTCGACGATCTCGGCCTTGCCCGCGATGTAGCCGCCGAGGCAGCCGAAGGCCTTGGCGAGCGTGCCTTCCAGCACGTCGATGCGATGCATGACACCGTCGCGCTCGGCGATGCCGCCGCCGCGCGGGCCGTACATGCCGACCGCATGGACCTCGTCGACATAGGTCATGGCGCCGTATTTCTCGGCGAGATCGCAGATTTTGGCGAGCGGCGCGACGTCGCCGTCCATCGAGTAAAGGCTCTCGCAGGCGATCAGCTTGGGCCGATCGGGACCTGCCGCAATCAAGAGTTCTTCCAGATGCGCGAGGTCGTTGTGGCGGAAGATCTGCCGCTCGCAGCCGGCCTGGCGAACGCCCTCGATCATCGAATTGTGGTTGAGCGCGTCAGACAGGATCAGGCAGTTCGGGATGAGTTTTGCGATCGTCGAGATGCCGGTCTGGTTCGAGACATAGCCCGAGGTGAATAGCAGCGAAGCTTCCTTGCCGTGCAAATCGGCCAGTTCCTGTTCGAGCTGCACCAGCGGATGATGGGTGCCGGCGATATTGCGGGTGCCGCCCGCGCCGGTGCCGACACGCGTCGCGGTTTCCACCATGGCGCCGACCACCTTGGGGTGCTGGCCCATGCCGAGATAGTCGTTGGAACACCAGATCACGACGTCGCGCTTGCCCTTCGGCGAGTGCCAGACCGCATGCGGAAAACGGCCGGCAATCCGCTCAAGATCGGCGAAAACGCGGTAGCGCCGCTCGTCATGCAGACGGTTGAGGGCGGTTTGGAAAAATTTGCTGTAATCCATCACAAGACCTGGAACGGAACCGGCCGGGTTGGCGTGAGGCCTTTTTAGAGCCTTTCCAGCTTTGATGTCTATGCGATTTCCCACATTTCCGCGCGCCTCCGGGATGCTACTTAGCCGGCGCAAATGTTGACCGGGATCAAGGCGCTAGGCGGGATTTGCACTTTCGGTATTTCGCTTCCGAAAATGCAAGGCGCCATTGCGCGTCAGGTGGTGCGGAACCGCAATATGTCGTCCGTGACCTCGCAGGTCAGCCGGCCCCTCGCCAGCATGTAGTTGACGTGACGATCAGTTCGCCGACGGTTGGCTACGGCGTGCAATCGCCTGGCTGGCGTGCGCAGCGGCTCTTCGGACGTGACCGTCTCGATCATCCAAGAGGGGTGCCAGGAGCGGCAAGATGTCAGATTCGCCGTGAGCCCCCGCCAGTTCGCAAGCCCACGAGCGATGCCGCGGAAGCTTATCACGGAAAAAGTCAGCGAAGAGCACACGCCAATTTTCACCGTGAGGCTGCTGCCTCAAGGCCGAGGCAGCTTGCCGCCGAACGGAGATTTCGGGATCTTTCTTGTATATTTCGAGGACGGCCTGAAAGTCTGCGTCATCCCAAATCACGGACAGAGCTCGTAGCGCGCTCTCTCGCGTGGACGCCGCTGGCTCTGCCAGCAGGGGAAGCAGCAGATCATGCGCCTCGACCAACTTCCATTGTTCTACAACCGCACAAGCTGTGCGCCTGACATACTCAGAAGAGTCACGAAGCGCGCCAAGAACGCTTGCGGTCAGCTCGCGCCCGCGCGCGTGCCTTCCGATGATCTCCAAAGCTGTGCGACGCAGAAACTGATCGCTTGCCGTAGTCAACTTTTGAAGGGTATCCATCGCCTCGACATCGTTTCGCGACGCCAGATTGCGAATATCCTCGTGCGTCGTTGGCTGCGTTGGTTCGGTGGGCATGATTGCCTCACGAATTCAGGTGGTGCGGAATCGCAGTATGCCGTCTGAGACCTCGCAGGTCAGGCGCCCCTCGACCAGCATGTAATTGACATGCGCGACCAGCTCGCCGGCGGCAAAGCCCATCTGGTGCTCGTCCAGCACGTGCTTGTGGAACACGACCGGCACCAGCTCCTTGGAGGTCTGCGGCACTTCCCGGCAGGCTTCCGCGATCAGGCGGCAGCGGTCCTCGTGATGATCGGCAAGCTGCTTGATGCGGGTCTTCAGCCCATAGAACGGCACGCCGTGGCCGGGCAGCACCATCACGTCATAGGGCAGCGTGGTGGTGAGGCTGGCGAGCGAGGCCAGATATTCCCCGAGCGAATTCTGGTCGGGCTCGACCGCCCAGACGCTGACATTGGGCGAGATCTTGCTCAGCACCTGGTCGGCGGAGAGGAACAGCTTGTCGGCGGCGCAATACAGCATCACTTGGTCGAGCGCATGGCCGCCGCCGGTGATGACCTTGAAGCGCCGCGTGCCGATCACGACCTCGTCGCCATGCGAGATGCGGCGATAGGACGGCGGCAGCACCGAGACCCGCTTCAGATAATCCTGGCCGCGGCCGAGCAATTTGTCGGTCAGGCTCTCGTCCATGCCGTGTCGGCGGAAGAACAGCCGCTGCGCGTTGCGCCGCTCCTCGGTGCCGCGGTTCTGGTGATAGACCGATTGCAAATATTCGACCTGCGACATCTGCAGCGGGCAGTCGAAGCGCTCGGTGATCCACCCGGCAAGGCCGACGTGATCGGGATGCGAATGGGTGACGATCAGCCGCGTCACCTTCACGTGCCGGAGCGGCCCCTCGAACAGGGCGGTCCAGGCCGCGATGGTTTCCTCATTGCCGAAGCCGGAATCGACCATCGCCCAGCCGTCGCCGTCGGCCAGCAGGTAGATGTTCACATGGTTGAGCCGGAACGGCAGCTTGAGGCGGACCCAGAGCACGCCGGGCACCACCTCGACGACCTGATCGTGGCCGGGATGGCTTTCGAAGGGGTATCGCAGTGCCTCGGCCGAGGACTGCACCGTGTCGGTTTTCGAATGCATGCTACCGGCTTAGCGGTAGAGGCGGCGCCGCGCTAGCCGAAAAGAGCGATGGCGGTGTCCGCGCGCCCCTGGGGGAACGCAAGGCGCCGGGCTCAAATGCATGAGTTTACGGCGCAATCCCGTGCCACCGGGCATGGCCGACGGTGGCGCATGCCCCCGATGCTACGCGGTGTGCCCGGCTACTTTGCATGGGGTTGTTTTCGCATTTTTTGTCGGCCAGGCTGGCGGCGGCGGCGCCGCCGCCGCCCGGCACACTCGGCTACGCCGCCCGGATATTCGACAGGAACGCGTCGATTTCCGCGCGCAGCACGTCGGCCTCGCGGCGCAGCGCGTCGGAGGCGGTCAGCACTTCGTCGGCGGCGGTCTCCGCCTGCGCCGAGGCGCTGGAGACGCCGACGATGTTGTTGGAGACTTCGCTGGTGCCGCCGGCGGCGTGCTGGATGTTGCGCGCGATCTCGCGCGTCGCCGCACCCTGTTCCTCGACCGCGGCCGCGATCGCAGTCGTCACCTCGTTGATCTCGGCGATCGTGCTGCTGATGTTGCGGATCGCGGATACGGCGCTTTCCGTCACCGTCTGCATGCTGACGATCTGCTGGCGGATCTCGTCGGTGGCCTTTGCCGTCTGGTTGGCGAGGCTCTTCACTTCGGAAGCGACCACCGCGAAGCCGCGGCCGGCATCGCCGGCGCGCGCCGCTTCGATGGTGGCGTTGAGCGCCAGAAGGTTGGTCTGCGAGGCAATCGTCTGGATCAGATCGACCACCACGCTGATCCGCGCTGCATTGTCGGCAAGTCCCTGCATGGTGGCGTCGGTGGCGCCGGCGTCCTGGACCGCCTTGCGGGCAATCTCCGACGAGGTGATGACCTGACGGCCGATTTCCTCGATCGAGGAGGACAGTTCCTCGGTGCCCGACGACACGGTCTGCACATTGGCCGAGGTCTGCTCGGCGGCGGTGGCCACCGCGGTCACCAGCGCGCTGGATTGATCGGCGGTCGCCGACATGCTTTGCGCCGTCGACTGCATCGAGCCCGCCGCGGTCTGCAGGCTGTCGAGCGCCGTGCGAACGGTGCTTTCGAACTCGACGATGCGGGCTTCCATGCGGTTGGCGCGCTCGGCCTTGACGATGCGGTCCTTGTCCTGTTCGGCGGACAGCGCGCGGCTCTGGATCATGCTCTCGCGGAACACCTGCAGCGAATCCGCCATGACGCCGATCTCGTCCTGGTGGTGGGTCTGATAGACCTGCGTTTCGAGATCGCCGCTGGACAGCAGTTGCATCGAGTGCTGCAGGTTGCTGATCCGCCGCAGGATGTTGCGGCCGACATAGAGCCACACGAACAACACCGAACCGACCAGCGTCATCATGCCGAGGGCGAGCATGACCATGGTGCCGAACGAGATATCCTGACGCGCCTGCCAGGCGGCAGCGTTGGTTTCCTTCTGCACGGCGTCGACCAGTTGCTGCACGCTGATGCCGAGACCGACATTGAGCTTGCGGGTTTCCTCCAGAATGGTCTGGCCGTAATCGTCGGCGTCCAGCTCCTGCTGGCGGACCTTGAAGACGCCGGTCTTGCCCTCGGCGAGCGCCAGCAGGTCCAACGTTGCCTTCCGGACGACATTCATCGCAGTGGTCTTCGGCAACTGCTCGGCATTCGCCTTCACGCGCGCCTGCGCAGTGCGGAATTCCTTGCCGATGGTCTCCAGCGTATCGCCGTTGGTCGCCGACAGCGCGGCGATCATGTCGAACGCCATCATATTGCCGCTGGCGGCGATGTCGGCGAGCTGGTCAGCCGTCTTGTGGGCCTTGATGGCATCGGCTTGGGAAAAGCTAGGGGCGGCGTAGATGCTGTAGAGCTCGGTTTGGGCGTCGATCGCGGCTGGGCCGGCGGCGGAAATGAAGCGCCTTTGCGCCTTGCGCACGGCCTCGTACAGTCTTTCATGCTGGGCGGCCAGTTCAAGCCGCTCCTGCGCGGCCGAGCTGAGGCTCTTGATCACCTCGTCGAGGTTTTTCATGTTCTCGGTGAGTGCGGCAACCACCGCCTTGTCGGCGCCGAGCTCGACGATCTCGCCGAGCTTCTGCAGCGCGACCGTCTGGGTCTCCTTCATTTTCCGGGTACGATCGCTCAGCGCCTGCTCGCTGCGCGCGGCCAGCACCGCCGGTCCCTGGCTGGCAAGGCTCGCGCTCTGCGCCGAAAGTTGCAGGCTGGCGGCGAGGCGGGGAATGTCGCGTCCGCTCAAGTCCACCATGGTCCCGCCGAGCCGCCCGAGCATCAGGCCGGCGCCGGCCGAGATGACGATCGCCATGCCGGCGATGACGGCGAATGCGGCAAACAGGCTGCCCCTGACGCCGAAGCGAAAACCCTTGTCTCGCAAATTCGATTGTACCGCCATCTGCCCGCTGCCCCGTCTACGCTACCTTGGGATGTTTCCTCGCGCGGCAGTATCGCGATACCCGGTTAACAAGTTTGGAAAAACGGAACGTTTTTCGCCATAATTTTAGTTGTGCGGCGTTTTGCTGCGGATTTTTCCGGGGACCGGAAAACCGCAAGGCGCAGAACGAAAACAAAAAGGCCGGCGTGAAAGCCGGCCTTCTGCAATTCGCGGTTGAAAGCGCTCAGTAGCGTGCCACGACCGGGCTTGCGAAGTTGAAGCGATAATTGACGCCGAGCTTCAAGGTGTGGTCGTCATTGTGGAAGCTTCCGAACGGCGCCAGCGCGACGGGGCTCACGAAGCGGCTGCTGCCGAAATCGTAATACATGTACTCGCCTTTGACCGACCAGTTCGGGGCGACCATGTATTCGAGGCCGGCGCCGACAGTCCAGCCGTTGCTGTGATTGCCGTCGAGCAGGAAGGCGATTGGCACGCCGCCGAGCGTCACCCGCTCGCTGTTGTCGGAATAGGCATAACCGCCTTTGACGTAGATCAGGCCCGGACCCCAGGTGTAGCCGATGCGGGCCGTGATCGAGCCGAGGCCGCGCTGATCGTTGGTATAGACGTAGCCGCCGGGGAAGGTGGCGGTGAGGTTGTTCTTGCCGAGCCAGGAATACTGGCCCTCGGTGCCGAGCACCCAGTTCGGCGCGAACTGCCAGTCGAGGCCGGCCTGAACGCCGCCGAGCAGGCGGGCGCGGGAATCGCTCAGCACCGTGCCATTGAAATCGTTGCTGCCGCTGAAGGCGCCGCCGATATGGCCGCCGAGATAGAAGCCGGTCCAGTTATAGAGCGGGGCCGCATAGGCGGGGGGCGTCTTGTAGTAGGAGCGCCCGCCGAGATCGGCGCCCAGGGCGGGCGCGGCGGCGGTGAGGGCGACGAAGGCCACGAGGGCTGCGAGGATCTTCTTCATGGTGTTGGTCTCCGAAAACCGTTCGGCGACACCCTCGTGCGGGGCATCACATGGCCACGGACTTAGACTGCATTTATCTAAAATGCTGTCACTCCGAGGTGACAGCGGGCTGTAACCCAACCCATTGGCCGACAAACGTTTTTTGTACTTAATGAAGGCCTAATCAAAGGTAAGCAAAGGCTTAATTTCGGTAAGTCTCTACCGCTTCGGAGCAAGCTTTGCTTAACCAATGCGGCGGCGCACGTCGCTGCGCATCTGCTCGCGGAAGGCCTGCCGGCGGGCCGGGCGGTCTTTCACCGGCACGTCGTGGCGGTCGAACACGTTGAACATTTCGAGGATCGGATAGTGGTCGCTGGCCATCGCCAGGATGCGCAGCAGTTCGGCGACCGGCCCGGTCGGACCGGTGATCTCCCATTTGCGGATGGTGTCGGCGCCATCAGCGGCCGGCAGTCCGCAGAGCTTGGCCATGTCGGCCACCGACAGCGGCTGGCCGATGGCCTCGCCGAGATGCTGTCGAAGTTTCTTCAGTTCGGCCCCGGTCACGGCTTCTCCATTACAAATCGACCTCTGTGAAGTGCGTCACATACCAGATCAGGCGTGGGGTCTATACGCAGCCTATTAGGTTTCCTGATGAGGAGGGTAACCATGCGCCGATTACTTGAAAGCCTTACACCCGAGGCCCGCGAGATTTATTGGAAATTGGTCGGCGGCATGTTCGCTCTTTATGTCGTGCTGATGTTCACGGCTGCAGGCATGTTTCTCGGTCACGAATCTTCGCGCAAAGTCGCGCAGCAACCCGTCACGACTGTGGCAACCGACGTCGAGCAGCGCTCGATCTCCGAAGGCTCGGCGCCGCTGCGGCAAGCCGCGCGGTATTGACAGCGTTCAGACGCCGATCGCGTTCCGCGCCACCACGTCGCGATAGAAGGCGACGCTGAGTTTCGGCGTCCGCCGCTGCGTCTCGAAGTCGACGTGATAGAGCCCGAAGCGCTTCTCGTAGCCGAAGATCCATTCGAAATTGTCCATCAGGCTCCAGAGGAAATAGCCGCGCACCGGCACGCCCTCCGACGTCGCGCGCTGCAATTGCCGCAAGTAGTTGCGCAAGTACATGATGCGATCGAGGTCGTAGACCTGGCCGTCGGCGCGAAGCTTGTCTTCCGACGAGGTGCCGTTCTCGCTGATATAGATCGTCTCGATATTCCAGACCTTTGCCGCCAGCCGCGGCGCCCAGTAGATCGTCTCCGGGCCGACGCGCAGCCATTCCGAATTCATGTGCGGGAATGAGGCGGGGAAGGGCAGCACGCTCCAGCCCGGCGCCTTGTCAGAAGCGGCGATATAGAATTGCGGCGCGTAGATGTTGAGGCCGACGAAATCGTTCGGCTGCGAGATGATCTTCAATTCGGCATCGGTGAATTTCGGTGCGTTCTTGCCGGCGAACTGCAGGAAGCCGTCGGTGTACTTGCCTTCCAGGATGACGCCGAGGAAGCCTGAATTCAATTCGCGCGTCGCGATCTCTGCGGCGCGGACGTTTTCCGGCGTGTCGAACGCCGGCACGCAGGCCGCGATGTTTTCGGCCGGCCCCACCTTGGTGCCTTTGCGCCCATGGGCGCGGATCGCCTGCACGGCAAGGCCATGCGCCAGCGCCACATGGTGGCGGACCTGATTGACATCAGCGTCCGGCAGCTTGAGTCCGGGGGCATCGACGCCCCAGCCGTAGCCGAAATTCACGAACCTTCCGGCCTCGTTGATCGTGAAGATCGATCTGACGCGATCACTGATACGCGCCGCCACAACGCCGGCGTAATCGCCGAATGCCTTTGACGTTTCGCTGGACCGCCAGCCGCCGAACTTGTCCTCGAGCGCCTGCGGCAGGTCCCAATGATAGAGCGTCGCGTAGGGCTCGATGCCCTGCCTGAGCAGTTCGTCGATGAGGCGGTCGTAGAAGTCGAGGCCCTTGTCGTTCGGCTTGCCGGTGCCTTCGGGAAACACCCGCGGCCACGCGATCGAAAACCGGTAGGCTTTTGCGCCCACTTCCCTGATCAGGCCGATGTCTTCCTTGTAGCGGTGATAATGCTCGTTGGCGCGGTCGCCGGTGGTGCCGTCCTCGATCTTGCCCGGCGTGTGGGAAAAGGTGTCCCAGATCGAGCGGCCGCGGCCGTCTTCATTGACGGCGCCCTCGATCTGATAGGACGAGGTGGCGGTGCCCCACACGAAGTCTTTCGGAAAGCTCGCCGGCGCGGGCCGGTCGGCTGCTGCTTGCGCGGCGGCTTCAGCCGGACGCGCCGCCATGCCAAGGGCGGACAGGCCCGCCAGCTTTGCAAAATGCCGGCGCGAGAATTTTCCGAACATCATGGTCTCCGGTCAGCGTTCGTCGATCTGGTAGGCGGATATCCTGTCGATCTCGAATGCGACAATATTGGGAGATTCGCCGTCGACGAAGCCCACGCCCTCGAGAGTCTTCGAGCCCATTGCAAGGTTCACGATCATGTACATGGGTTCGTGGAAGCCGACCGGGACCTTGATCTCGGAGACCGGCTGTCGGTCGATGAAATAGGTGATGCGATCCGGCTGCCACAGCACGCCGTAGTCGTGGAACGCGGTCGGGGCGTCGGGCACAATGAAGTCAAACCCGCAGCGTTCCACGCGCTGCGTCTCCGGTATCCGCCAATGCGTCGTCATCACGATGTCGCCCGGCCGCTGCCCGCGGCCCTCCATGATGTCGACTTCGGGCGGCCAGCCGCCGTCATCGGCCAGCATCCAGAACGCCGGCCACACGCCGGTGCCGACCGGTACCTTGGCGCGGATTTCGAAGTAGCCGTACTTCTGGGCAAACCGGCTCTGGGTCGTCAGGATGCCCGAGATATATTCATTGTTGAACAGCACGGCCTTCAGCGACGGCGGGGTGCGGCTGGCTGTGATCGAGAGAATGCCGTCGCTGACCTTGAACGGATCGAGGCCGAGCGGCGTCGTTTCGCGTCCGCCATAACGCGGATCGACATAGATCTGCTGTTCGCCATTATAGCTGGTCTTGCGCCTGAAATCGGACCCCTCGCCACCCCAATAACGCGCTTCCGGCCAGGCAGCGCCGCCGGCGTAGTAAGACGCCCATCTACCGTCCGTTAACGGATGCGCGTCGAAATCGTCGTGAAAGGTCCGGTGCAGTGCTACCGATGCGAAGGAGGCGGCGTTCGGCGCCTCGACGCGACGGCATTTTTCGCCGAGGATGGCGGTTGCGACCTGCAGCGTGAGTTTCGTGGTCGCGCCGGCGAGATCGGCCTGCGCGGATGCCGGGCCGGCGGCAAACAGGCAGCCGACCGAGAGCAAAGCATACAGCGTCGATCTTTCGGTTCCCGAATTGTTTCGAGACGACAGATCACTCACTGACGATGTCCTCGATTTCTGTCTTTTGAGGCCGAACCGCGTCCCTCAGTTGGGGTACGTAGTTATACGAGGTAGCCGCTTAACGGCAAGGTAGCCCCGATGTCCAACAATGAGATACGTTAAAACTACCTGATGCTGATGGCGCCGAGTGTGGGCTCGGCGTTCCGAAACACCGGCAAGATTGTTCAATTTTTCTTTTCTGTTCTTCAGCGTCGAGGGACGATTTCTTTAATATTCGTACGTACGGACCTTTCTCGAGATGCTCGTCTATTTTGTCACAGACGAACCGACGAAGTTGCCTGCGATTCGAGCCATGCTCGAGCCGCAGCATGCCGTCGTCCCCTGGCTGCTGGGCGGTGACGGCACTCGGATCCGGTCGCACGGCGTGCTGATGGTCGACGTCGACCTGCGGCAGATGCCGCGCGTCGACCAACTCAGGTTCATTCTGCGGGACCTCGCCGGGATCCCTGAGAAGCTGTTCGTCGTTCACAATCTCTCCCGTTCGATGGTGGCGCAGGCTCATGCGCTCGGCGCGACCTCGGTCATTTCGCGCCCCAAGGAAGCCATTCTCAAGGTTGCGCAGATCGAAGCGGCGGAAGCCGCGGCGGACAACGCCGCGGCTCCGGGATTGGATATGGACGAAGGCGTGGCAGCCTTCGCCTCGATGTTTTCGAATGTGCGTCTCGGCAAGCCGGTGCAAGTCGCCGATGCGAAGCGTGCGACGTCGAAGATCATCAACCGCGTCGGGCGGGACGGATTGTCGACATGGCTCGACGAGGTGCGCCGCTATCACGAGGGCACGTTTCAGCATTGCCTGCTCGTCACCGGCGTTGCGGTCGGCTTCGCCCTCGATATCGGCTTCTCCGGCGCCGACGTATCGCGGCTCGGGCTGGCGGCGACCCTGCATGACATCGGCAAGGCGCGCATTCCGCTGGCGATCCTCGACAAGCCGGGCCGCCTCGACCCTGAGGAGGAGGAGATCATCCGGCGGCACCCCGTGATCGGATATGATCTCTTGAAGGGCGTAGCCGGCATCACTCCGGAGATTCTGGACGGTGTGCGGCACCATCACGAATATCTTGATGGTTCCGGCTATCCGGATGGGCTGAAAGGCTCGGAGATTTCCGATCTCGTCCGGTTGCTGACGATCTCTGACATCTTCGCCGCCCTCATCGAGTCGCGGCCCTACCGGCCGCCGATGCCGCGGCCCGATGCCTACCAGATCCTCTGCGGCATGGATGGCAAGCTGGAGGGATCGCTGGTCAAGGCGTTCCGCAACGTCGCGCTGGGCTCGGAATAAGCCAGCGGGAGCACAAGCCGCGCTGATTTTCCTGATTGCGGCTGAACCACGATCTACGCCGGCCCGACCAATTCTTCGCCACAGATAAGCGCATGGCGCCTCGCTGCTCCGCACCGGACCGTCGCAGTCCGTGTTGAGCGGGTTAGCTGCTCGCTATCATTCCCGCGGTGGAGAGCCGAAGCCATGAATGTCAGCGGTCAGGATATCCATCAAACGCTGGAATTCAGGTCAACCACGGCCATCGTCAGGCTGCTGCCGACCGGTCTCCTGCTGATCTTTCTGGGTCTCCTGATATATGCGCTGGTCGATCTCGACCGCGAGCCGTGGATGATCGTCGGAATCGTCCTCTGCTGGGTGCTCGGCGCTGGCTTGGTTGCTGTTACGCTCTGGCGACGCTCGAATCCCGGCAAGCCATTATTTACGCTTTCGCCCGCGGGCATCCACTACCGGATCCCTTTCGTCAAGGAGGTCCTGATCCCCTGGCGCGAAATTCAGGCTATAGGCACGATCGATGTTGAAGCGACGTACTGGTCGTTCTTCCAATTTGGGTACGCCGCGACACGCCATCTATTGGTCCTGCGCGACGTCACCGTGGTTCTGCTTTCGAAGTCATTTTACGACCAGCGGATCTTCGTCGACTCGCCCATCCTGCGCGGCCCCGGCTGGAGCGCCAACTTCATCCCCAAGGGCTCGCAGGTCCAGATGGCCTTGCACCACGAGCTCGTGTCGGTCGAGCCAAAGGCGCTCCGCGAAGCGGTCGAGGCGCGCTGGCTTGCCTTTCGCGATACGCCGGCCGCCGAGCCGGCAAGAACGAGCGTGCCAAGTGTGGTGTCAAGTGTCGGGTCAAGTGCGACGGCATCGCCGGGCACTCAAAATGTTGCGAAGGCCATCATGGCTCCCACCGCGCCGAAGCCGGACGTTGTGGCGATGGGAGAAAACCCAAGGGCCATCTCGCGCTGGGACACCGTCAAGATCACTGCCCTGCTGATCGGCATCGCCGTCGTGCTGACCAATCTCACCGGGCTGTGGCAGATGCCGGGGCAGGCGCAGGAGCGTCAGGCCCGCGCAGAAAAAAGCGCAAAAGCGCGCGAGCAACAGAAATACTGGGCGGAGACGGTCAAACGGCAGAAGGAGGAAAGCAAGAAGCTGGAAGCCGAGGCCAGGGAGCGGCAGGAAAGATTCGAGCAGGATATGCGACGCACCTTTGGCCGGTAGGCGCGGACGGCTGAGAACAGTAATAAGACCTCGGTTATCACTGGAAGGAATGGTGCTGCCAGACAGGATTGAACTGTCGACCTCTCCATTACCAATGGAGTGCTCTACCACTGAGCTACGGCAGCATGCCCGGTATCTCTGGGAATCGGCCCAAACGGCCTCCCACTAGGCGGCCGGTTCTTGCCACAAGGACCCCTCTGGCGCAAGCACGCGGGCAGGCCGGGAAGGGCCCAAAATCGTCAAAAATTGCCGTGGTGGCCGGCGAACCCCTTCAAAACGATCAACTTCCGGCCAGTCCGGTTCCCCGGAGCGTCGAATCATGGTCGCGTCTGCAATTGTCTATCGGCAGGTATACGGTGGTTGAGGCGAGGGACAGCGAAACGCACTATGTTCCGGCGGCAGCGGGCGGTGGGTTGGGCTGCCTCTGTTTCGAGCAAGGATATTCGACGGATTGGCGATGACGGGCGATCAAGGCAAGGGCGCGGGCAAGACGGCTGCGGATGTGAAGGATTCACGACGCGACCGGCTGAAGCTGGCGCTGCGCGAAAATCTCAAGCGGCGGAAGTCGCAGGCGCGCGGGCGTAGCGATGGCGGCGCATCTTCCGAAAGCCCCAATGCCTCCCTAGATGACGCCAGCGAAGAAAAGACGGGCCAGTAGTGGAGAGGGGAATTCCCCGATCGCTCGCCGGGCGGCCTGACGGCTCATCGCACAGACCTTGTTACTTTGGGTGGCGATCATGAGTGCAGACACCACGGCTGGTCCGGCGACCGGCGCGGCGACCAACGCGTTTCCACGTTACGAGCAGACATTTCCGGCGCTGACGCCTCCCGAAATCGAGCGCATGCGCCGGTTCGGCGAGCTGCGCAGCTACAAGGACGGCGAAGCCCTGTTCGAGACCGGCAAGCAGGGGCCCGGCATGTTCGTTGTGCTGTCAGGCGATGTCGCGATCACCCAGCGCGACGGCCTCGGTCATGTCACGCCCATCATCGATCAGGGGCCGGGGCAATTTTTGGCCGAGATTGGCCAGCTTTCGGGCCGTCCCGCACTGGTCGACGGCCATGCCGAAGGCGATGTCGAGACGCTGTTGATCCCGCCGGATCAATTGCGGGCGCTGCTGGTCGCGGAAGCCGAACTTGGCGAGCGGATCATGCGGGCGCTGATCCTGCGCCGGGTCAGCCTGATCCAGGGCGGCGCCGGCGGCCCGGTATTGATCGGACCGCCTTCGCTCGGCGACATGGCGCGGCTGCAGAATTTTCTGGGGCGTAACGGCCAGCCCTACCACGTTCTCGATCCCGCCACCGACAAGGACGCCGCCGACCTCGTCGCGCGCTATGCCAGCTCGCGCGCCGAGCTGCCGCTGGTCGTGATTGCCGACGGGCGGGTGCTGCGCAATCCGTCGGAGCCGGCGATCGCCTACGCGATCGGCATGATCGGTGACCACAATCATGAAAAGCTTTACGACGTAGCGGTCGTCGGCAGCGGCCCGGCGGGCCTTGCCACCGCCGTCTATGCGGCTTCCGAAGGATTGTCGGTCGCGGTGTTCGACTCGCGGGCGTTCGGCGGCCAGGCCGGCGCCAGCGCCAGGATCGAAAACTATCTTGGCTTCCCGACCGGCATCACCGGCCAGGCACTGACCGGGCGCGCCTTCACCCAGGCGCAGAAATTCGGCGCCGACATGCTGATCCCGGTCTCGATCAATTCGCTCGATTGCAGCCGCCCCGATGGCGTCTTTGCGCTGGCGACCGATTGCGGGAAAACGATGCGCGCCAAATCCGTCGTGGTGGCGAGCGGCGCGCGCTATCGCCGGCCGGAGATCGAGAACCTCGCGAAGTTCGAAGGCCGCGGCGTCTGGTACTGGGCCTCGCCGATCGAGGCCAAGCTGTGCGTCGATCAGGATGTCGTGCTGGTCGGCGGCGGCAATTCCGCAGGGCAAGCCGCGGTGTTCCTGTCTGCCCACGCGCGCAAGGTCTACATGATCATCCGCGGCGGCGGGCTCGGCGCCAGCATGTCGCGCTATCTGATCGAGCGCATCGAGGCGACCCCCAACATCGAATTGATGTTCAATACCGAAGTGGTCGGCCTCGAAGGCGACGCCGAAGCGGCGCTGACGCGCCTGCGCTGGCGCAGCCGCCTCGCCCCGGAAGAACACACGCTCGATATCCGTAACCTGTTTCTGTTCGTCGGCGCCGATCCGGCAACGACATGGCTCGAAGGATGCGGCGTCATGGTCGATCGCGGCGGCTTCGTGGTGACCGGCACGCAATGCACCCAGAAGGACGGGCGGTCCGCCTCGCCGCTGGAAACCTCGGTGCCCGGCGTGTTCGCCGTCGGCGACGTGCGCTCCGGCTCGGTCAAGCGCGTCGGCGGCGCGATCGGCGAGGGCGCGCAGGTGGTGGCGGCGCTGCACGGCTTTCTCGCTGATGCCATGAAGCCGGCGCTCTAACTTCATCGAGACGCGTGAGGAGTGAAGCGGTGACCAAAAAGGGCTGCAGCCATATCGCCGGCATTCAAACGGTGACGCCGAGCGCGCTCGGCTGCGAGGAGTGCCTGAAAAGCGGAAGCCAGTGGCTGCATTTGCGGATCTGCCGCACCTGCGGCCATGTCGGCTGCTGCGACGATTCGCCCAACAAGCACGCGTCAGCGCATTTTCATGCCACCGGCCATCCCGTGATCGAAGGCTACGATCCGCCGGAAGGCTGGGGCTGGTGCTATGTCGACGAAGTGCTGTTCGATCTGTCGCGCCGCAAGACGCCGCATAACGGTCCGATCCCCCGCTATTATTAGGGCGTGTACTGATAAAGCCCGATAGAGAGCAACCCAGTGGCGGCGATAGCCTGTAGCGCGAAGCTAGGATATCGGCCGTGATGATGGGTCCCTTTCCAATCCTTCAAGTCGTTGGCGGGCTGATTGGCGGATTTAGTGGCTTTGCGGTTGGCTACCAACTCTTTTCGCTACGAAACCCGGACCTTGGTTGGCTTGCCCGTCAACTGCGCTCCCTTGGCGCACTGGCAATCATGGCTATTGGTATGATGCTCGGGCAAATCAGCGGCCTCTTTTTACACAAGCTGTTAGCGTGATGGCTAGAACACCAACCGACCACGAACTACGCCACGTAACTCGTTCCGGCAGCTCCTGGCCCTAAGCCGCCGATCTTCAAAGCGGTGGCTAATCAGCTCCTTGAGAGAAGCGGACAAGAGTTCTCGCGGCCAGATACTTCCGAGTCTCACCCATAGCGGACAAAGAGACGACTCTATGGAATAGTCGCAACGGCCGTTTCGCTTCCCCCATCCGAAAATCCCTCGGGCACTTGGAGCGTCCGCGATGACGGCGGCAGGAGTCAACTCTACCAGAGCCAACCGACTACCGCATCTGGCCCCCGGCGGACATGCTAACGCGCGTCTGACTGATGTCGCTTTTCGGGGCGTAAGAGCCGAATTCATGAGTACACTCTAGATCTAACTCTTCAGCGCTGGCGCTGCCCGGTTTATGACAGCGGTGCAAAGATTTCGTGCATCATACTACTTTCGTTGATGCGTCATTTATTCACGCACATGCCTGCCCTGACGAAGCTGCACGCGATGCGTGTGGAAATTTTCGATGATGCATCGTAACCTCTGGAACATTTCCAATGGCGGGGGCGCACATGATTTTAGGTATGAGCTTGGCGACATTCGTTCTCGTGCATGTGGTCATCAGCCTGATCGCCATCGTTGCGGGCCTTGTCGTGATGTTCGGGATGCTCGGCTCGAAGCGGATGCCGGGCCTAACCGCGATCTTCCTTCTGTTCACGATCCTGACCAGCGTTTCAGGGTTTCTGATTCCGCCGCTGCTGTCCGAGAAGCTGCTGCCGTCGCATCTTTTCGGCATTGTCTCGCTGGTGCTGCTGGCGATCGCCTGTTTTGCGCTCTACGCCATGAAGCTTAGCGGCGCCTGGCGCTGGATCTACGCGCTGACCGCCCTGGTCTCGCTCTATCTCAACGTCTTCGTGCTGGTGGTTCAGTCGTTCCTGAAAGTGCCGGCGCTCCACGCGCTGGCGCCGAGCGTGCCGCCGGCCGAGCCGCCGTTCGCCGTCGTCCAGGGCATCGTGCTGGTGTTCTTCGTCGTCGTGATCATCGGTGTGCTCAGGCGATTCCGCCCGGCGCCGGCCTACGTCTGACCCGATTTCGTCATTCCGGGGCGCGCGTCAGCGCGAACCTGGAATCTCCATCTCATCCGGATTTCGCATCCGCGCGATAACGCGTGTCCCGGAATGACCGCATCACAAGAGGAGAATTCGTAATGCCCACCATATCAACCAAAGACGGCGTCGAGATCTTCTACAAGGATTGGGGCAAGGGCCAGCCGATCGTGTTCAGCCATGGCTGGCCGCTGTCGGCCGACGACTGGGACGCGCAGATGCTGTTCTTCCTGAACAACGGTTTTCGCGTCATCGCCCATGACCGCCGCGGCCATGGCCGCTCCAGCCAGGTCGCCGACGGCCACGACATGGACCATTATGCCGACGACCTCGCGGCGCTGACGGCGCATCTCGATCTCAAGGGTGCCGTTCACGTCGGCCATTCCACCGGCGGCGGCGAGGTGGTGCATTACATCGCCCGCCATGGCGAGAGCCGGGTGGCGAAGGCTGCGATCATCGCCGCGGTGCCGCCCTTGATGGTGCAGACGGCGGCCAATCCCGGCGGCCTGCCCAAACAGGTGTTCGACGATTTCCAGGCGCAGGTGGCGGCCAATCGCTCGCAGTTCTATCGCGACGTCGCGGCCGGTCCGTTCTACGGCTACAACCGGCCGGGCGCCAAGCCGTCGGAGGCGGTGATCCAGAACTGGTGGCGTCAGGGCATGATGGGCGGCGCAAAGGCGCATTACGACGGCATCGTCGCCTTCTCGCAGACCGATTTCACCGAGGACCTCAAGAAGATCACCGTGCCGGTGCTGGTGATGCATGGCGACGACGACCAGATCGTGCCTTATGAGGACTCCGCACCGTTGTCGGCAAAACTTCTGAAGAACGGCACGCTGAAGACCTACAAGGGCTTTCCGCACGGCATGCCGACCACCGAAGCTCCCACCATCAATGCCGATTTGCTGGCGTTCATCAAGGGATGAGCGGAGCCTGACATGAAAGCGATCCTGTTCGGCGCCACCGGCATGGTCGGGCAGGGCGTTCTGCGCGAATGCCTGGTCGATTCCAATGTTGAAAGCGTGCTGGCGGTCTCCCGCAGCCCGGCCGGGGTGCAGCACGCCAAGCTGCGTGAAATCCTGCACGACGATTTCACGGATTTCTCGAAGATCGAATCCGAGCTTACCGGATACGACGCCTGCTTCTTCTGCCTCGGCGTCTCCTCGATCGGCATGGATGCCGAGCGCTACCGGCATCTGACCTACGACGTCACCATGGCGGCGGCGACCACGCTGGCGCGGCTTAACCCCGGCATGGTGTTCACCTACGTCACCGGCAAAGGCACTGATTCAACCGAGCAGGGCCCGCTCCGACGGGCGCGGGTCAAGGGCAAGACCGAGAACGATCTGCTCAAGCTGCCGTTCAAGGCGGCCTACATGTTCCGGCCGTCCGGCATCCAGCCGCTGCATGGCGTCAGGTCGAAGACGGCGTGGGTGAATGCAGTCTATGCCGTCACCGCGCCCTTGCTGTCCTGGATGGTGCGAGCCACGCCGAACCACATGACGACAAGCGAACAGCTCGGCCGCGCCATGATCAAGGTGGCGCGCGACGGCTATCCGACGCCGATCCTGGAGAGCGCGGATATTAATTCGATTTAGCTGGATGTCATTCCGGAGCAGCCCACAGGGCTGAATCCGGAATCTCAAGGTTCTCAGGGGCGCAAGGGGCGCGCCCCATGGTTCGCTCACGTCGTGAGCGCCCCGGAACGACTGCCGTTGGCTTCGAGCCCACCCCATCAAATCGCCGCAAAGATCGCCGCTTCTGCCGTGGACGCACGCGCTCATAATTTGTGCGTCGAAAGGGGGATGGCATGGACCGCATTCGTATCGTCGGCGGCAGCAAGCTCAACGGCACCATTGCGATCTCGGGCGCCAAGAACGCCGCCCTGCCGCTGATGATCGCAGGCCTGCTCACCGAGGAAACCCTGATCCTCGACAACGTGCCGCGGCTGGCCGATGTCGCGCAGTTGCAGCGCATCCTCGGGAACCACGGCGTCGACATCATGTCGGCCGGCAAGCGGCCGGGCGACCGCGCCTATCAGGGCCAGACCCTACACATCTCGGCCGCCAATATCATCGACACCACGGCGCCCTATGAGCTGGTGTCACGGATGCGCGCCAGCTTCTGGGTGATCGCGCCGCTCGTGGCGCGGATGCATGAGGCGAAAGTTTCGCTGCCGGGCGGCTGCGCCATCGGCACGCGCCCGGTCGATCTTTTGATCATGGCGCTGGAAAAGCTCGGCGCCGAGCTCACCATCGACGGTGGCTATGTGGTGGCGAAGGCGCCGGGCGGCCTGCGCGGGGCTGCGATCGATTTTCCCAAGGTGACGGTGAGCGGAACGCATGTGGCGCTGATGGCGGCGACACTCGCCAAGGGCAGCACAATCATCACCAACGCCGCCTGCGAACCGGAAATCACAGACGTCGCCGACTGCCTGAACAAGATGGGCGCGCGCATCACCGGCGCCGGCACGCCGCGGATCGTGGTCGAGGGCGTCGAAAAGCTGCACGGCGCGCGGCATACCGTGCTGCCCGACCGGATCGAGGCCGGCACCTATGCGATGGCGGTCGCGATGACCGGCGGCGACGTACAGCTTTCCGGTGCCCGTCCCGAACTATTGCAGTCGGCGCTCGATGTGCTGACGCAGGCCGGCGCCGTTATCACCGTCAACAATGACGGTATCCGGGTCGCGCGTAATGGCGCCGGCATCCGCCCGGTGACGGTATCGACCGCGCCATTCCCGGGCTTTCCGACCGATCTGCAGGCGCAATTGATGGCGTTGATGGCCTGCGCCGGCGGTTCCTCGCAGATCACCGAGACGATTTTCGAGAATCGTTTCATGCATGTGCAGGAACTGGCGCGGTTCGGTGCGCGTATATCGCTGGATGGCGAGACCGCGACCATCGACGGCACGGCCAAATTGCGCGGCGCGCCTGTGATGGCCACCGATCTGCGGGCATCGGTCTCGCTGGTCATCGCGGGCCTTGCCGCCGAAGGTGAAACCATGGTCAACCGGATCTATCATCTGGATCGCGGTTTCGAGCGGCTGGAGGAAAAACTTTCGGCCTGCGGCGCGTCGATCGAGCGCATCAGCGACTAGAGCATGATCCGGAAAAGCGGGAACCGGTTTTCCGAAAAAGATCATGCCCAAACATTAGCGAAGGACTTTTTGGGAATGCCGGCGGACCTGCTCAAACTGATTGCGCTCGACGCCGACGATCTCGCGGTGATCTCCGCCCATGTGCAGGACGCCCGCGTGCTCGCCGCCGACATCGTCTGGCGGCAGGACGAAAAGCGGCTGGTGGTCGGCATGAACCGGCTGGACTGGGAGCAGACACTGTCGGGCGGAACCGAACCGCGCCGCTCGATCGCGGCACTGCGCTTCGACCGCGTCCTGGCCTGCAAGTCCCGCAATATCGATCTGGACCAGCCGGATGCGGTGCTGGAACTGGTCGGGATCGAATTCCACCCCGCCGAGCCCCCGGGCGGCAGCGCGCTGCTGCTGTTCAGCCATGGCGGGGCGCTGCGGCTCGACGTCGAATGTCTGGAATGCGAGCTGACCGACCTCGGCACCGACGATATCGGCACCAGCGACCTCGCCATCGCGCCCCTGGGGCCGGAGGGGTGAGGTGAGGGGAAGTCATTCCGGGGCGCGAAGCGAACCCGGAATCTCGAGATTCCGGGTCTGGTCCTTGCGGACCATCCCGGAATGACGGTCCCACAGGGTTGACGGCCCTTGGCCGCCGCGCCATTGAGCATGGACCTTTCGATCTCGCCCAGAAAGCCGCCATGCCCGTTCGCCTGGATACCAGCAGCGCCGATTTCGAGCCCAAATTCAAGGAATTCCTCGCCGCCAAACGCGAGGTTTCGGCCGATGTCGAGCGCGCCACCAGGGCCATCGTCGACGACGTGGCCGCGCGCGGCGACGCCGCCCTGATCGAGGCGACGAAAAAATTCGACCGGCTCGAGGTCGACGCCGCCGGCCTGCGCGTGACCGCGGCCGAAATCGATGCCGCGGTGAAGGCCTGCAATCCCAAAACCGTCGATGCGCTGAAATTCGCCCGCGACCGGATCGAGGCCTTCCACCGGAGGCAACTGCCGAAGGACGAGCGCTTTACCGATGCGCTGGGCGTCGAACTCGGCTGGCGCTGGAGCGCGGTCGATGCGGTCGGCCTCTACGTGCCCGGCGGCACCGCGGCCTATCCGTCCTCGGTGCTGATGAATGCGGTGCCGGCGAGCGTCGCCGGCGTGTCGCGCGTGGTGATGGTGGTGCCCTCGCCCGACGGCAAGCTCAATCCGCTGGTGCTGGCTGCGGCCTATCTCGGCGGAGTCTCCGAGATCTATCGCGTCGGCGGCGCGCAGGCAGTGGCGGCTTTGGCCTACGGCACGGCGACGATCGCGCCGGTCGCCAAGATCGTCGGCCCGGGGAATGCCTATGTCGCCGCCGCCAAGCGGCTGGTGTTCGGCAAGGTCGGCATCGACATGATCGCCGGCCCCTCGGAAGTGCTCGTCATATCAGACGACACGGGTAACGCCGGCTGGATCGCCGCCGATCTGCTGGCGCAGGCCGAGCACGACGCCAGCGCGCAGTCGATCCTGATCACCGACAGTGCGGCCCTCGCGGCCGAGGTCGAGCGTGCGGTGGAGTCCCAGCTTGCGACGCTCCCTCGCGCCGACATCGCGCGGGCCTCGTGGAACGATTTCGGCGCCGTCATCATGGTGAAAAAGCTCGACGAGGCGGTCGAGCTCGCGAATGCCATCGCTGCCGAGCATCTGGAAATCATGACAGCGGATGCGGAAGCGCTGTCGGCAAAAGTCCGCAATGCCGGCGCGATTTTCCTCGGGCCCCATACGCCCGAAGCGATCGGCGATTATGTCGGCGGCTCCAACCATGTCCTGCCCACCGCGCGCTCGGCGCGGTTTTCGTCCGGGCTCGGCGTGCTAGACTTCATGAAGCGCACCTCGATTCTCAAATGCGGGCCGGACCAGTTGCGCGCGCTGGGGCCCGCCGCGATGACCTTGGGCAAGGCCGAGGGTCTGGATGCCCATTCACGCTCCGTCGGATTGCGCCTCAATTTGCCATGAACAAACCGCCACCAGACGATGATCAGCACAACCGCATCGTCGCGGTGACGCTCGACGAGGAATCGATCGGGCGTTCCGGTCCCGATATCGAGCACGAGCGCGCAATCGCGATCTACGATCTGATCGAGCAGAATTTGTTCGCGCCTGATGGTGCGGAGCAGGGGCCGTTCACGCTGCACATTGCAATTACCGGCAACCGCCTGATGTTCGACATCCGCCACGAGAACGGCACGCCCGTGGTGGCGCATCTGTTGTCGCTGACGCCGTTCCGCAGAATCGTGAAGGACTATTTCATGATCTGCGACAGCTACTACCAGGCGATCCGGACAGCTACGCCC
Source organism: Bradyrhizobium sp. WYCCWR15520 (assembly GCF_056174665.1). Taxonomy (NCBI): domain Bacteria; kingdom Pseudomonadati; phylum Pseudomonadota; class Alphaproteobacteria; order Hyphomicrobiales; family Nitrobacteraceae; genus Bradyrhizobium; species Bradyrhizobium sp. WYCCWR15520. Next base: position 153,710 of record NZ_JBWBWM010000017.1, on the reverse strand, counting down.
GACAAGATCGAGGCGATCGACATGGGCCGCCGCGGCATCCATGACGAAGGCTCGCGCACGCTGCAGGAGCGGCTAAAGGGCAAGGTAAGAATCGATTTCGAAACCGCGCGCCGCCTGTTCACGCTGATCTGCGTGCTGCACTGGAAAGGGCAGGACGCATGATCCCGAAAAGTGCGCAGCGGTTTTCGGATAAGATCATGCGTAAAAATGAACGCATGATGTCGCGCAGCCGGATCTCGTAACGCATGGATGCGCCCGGCGCGCGCAACCCGCAGGCCGTGCTGTTCGCATGCGGGCTGAACAGCGTGCGTTCGCCGATGGCGGAAAGCCTGCTCAAGCAGATGTTCCCGCAGGCGCTCTACGTGAAATCCGCCGGCGCCAGGAAGGGCGAGCTCGATCCGTTCGCGGTCGCCGTGATGGCCGAACTCGGCCAGGATATTTCCGGCCACAAGCCGATGACGTTCGAGGAGCTCGAGGACTGGGAAGGGCTCAATTTCGATCTCATCATCACGCTGTCGCCGGAGGCCCATCACAAGGCGCTGGAGCTGACGCGCACCATGGCCGCCGATGTCGAATACTGGCCGACGCCGGACCCGACCGGCACCGAGGGCAGCCGTGACCAAAAACTCGCCGCCTATCGTGAGGTCTGCGACGGCCTGTTGATGCGCATCCGCCGCCGCTTTGCCAAGGTCGGGGCCGCGAGCGGGTAAAGCTCTTTCCGTCGTTCCTGCGAAAGCAGGAACCCCGAGCGTGAGCGCACTTGCGCTCATCGCGGCCCTGCGGTCGGGTAAGTCGAGAAAGTGCCAGCCACCCACTGTCATCCCCATGACAACCGCCTGTGGTTATGGGTCCCTGCGCCCCGTGCGCAATTGCGCACTAGGCAGGGACGACGGAGAGATTCGCAGTCGCAACAATCACTTGTTCCCCGGTTGTGGAAAGGAGTGCCTTCCGATAGGTTCCGCGCGCGCGTCCATCCGAATCCCAAAATCCCGACACATCAAGCATGCTTGGCCGTCCCAAACTCGTTCTTGCTTCCGGTTCGCCGCGGCGGCTCAGCCTGCTCAACCAGGCCGGCATCGAGCCCGACGCGCTACGCCCGGCCGATGTCGACGAAACGCCGAAGCGGGGCGAGCTGCCGCGCGCCTGCGCCAACCGCCTCGCCCGTGCCAAGGCCGACGCGGCGCTGAAATCGGTCCAGCTCGACGACGAGCTGCGCGGCGCCTTCATCCTCGCCGCCGATACCGTGGTCGCGGTCGGCCGCCGCATCCTGCCCAAGGCCAATCTGGTCGATGAAGCCGCGCAGTGCCTGCGGCTGTTGTCGGGCCGCAACCACCGCGTCTACACCGCGATCTGCCTGGTGACGCCGAAGGAGGCGTTCCGCCAGCGCCTGATCGAGACCAGGGTGCGTTTCAAGCGGCTCAGCGAGGACGACATCCAGGCCTATATCGGCTCCGGCGAATGGCGCGGCAAAGCCGGCGGCTATGCCGTGCAGGGCATTGCCGGCTCGTTCGTGGTCAAGATGGTCGGCTCCTACACCAACGTGGTCGGCCTGCCGCTCTACGAATCGGTCACGCTGATGGGCGGCGAGGGCTTCCCGATCCGGTTCGGCTGGCTCAATGCCAGTTGACGGCCCCAAGGAGGCCGGCGGACCCAAGCCGCCGCCAAAGCCTTGCCCGGTCTGCGGCAAGCCGGCCGACCCTGCCAAACTGCCGTTCTGTTCCAGCCGCTGCCGCGACGTTGACCTGAACCGCTGGCTCTCCGACACCTACGTCATCCCCGGCCGCCCCACCGACCCCGAAGACGCCGAATAAGGGATATTCCCCAATAACTTGGGGATGGGGCGCCAGCCGGGCTTGCCACGCCGAAGCCTTCGGCGAAGGCGGGTGGACAGGCGCTTCCGACCTCTCTATAAACCGCCCGCTCGGTGCGGCCTTTGGGCCTTCGAGATGCCCAGGTAGCTCAGTTGGTAGAGCATGCGACTGAAAATCGCAGTGTCGGTGGTTCGATCCCGCCCCTGGGCACCATCAAGCAGGCACCGATGCCAAGCATGCCTAACGGCTGAATTGCGCCCAGGGCAAATCTTTATCAGCCAGAGGATGCGGCGGTGAAAACCGCCAATTGAGCGTCGAAAGCACGCTTGAAGGCCGGCCGTGCTTCGCCGCGGGCGACATAGGCGGAGAGGTTCGGATATTTGTCCAGTAGGCCCGATCCGTTCAACCTGCGCAGCACCGTCACCATTAGTAGGTCACCGGCGCTGAACGCGCCATCGAGCCAGTCGGCATCGCCAAGCCGACGGGAAAGTTCGTCCAGCCGGCCACGGACGCGATCCTCGAGGATAGGCAGGCGCTGCTCGTACCAGGTCTTGTCGCGCTCCACGAGCGTGGCCATTTCGCGATCAACAATCGGCGGCTCCACCGTGTTAAGCGCGGCAAACATCCATGTGATCGCGCGCGCCCGGGCATTCGCATCGTCCGGCAGCAGGCCACTATGGCGCTCCGCGATATGGAACACGATCGCTCCCGACTCGAACAGGGAGAGATTGCCTTCTTCATATGTCGGAATCTGCCCGAATGGATGAAGCGCACGATGCGCGGGTTCCTTCATATCACTGAACGAAACAAGACGAACGTCGTACGGTTGACCTACTTCTTCGAGCGCCCAACGAACACGCATGTCACGTGCCTGTCCCTCACCGCGGTCGGGCGACCGTTCAAAGGCTGTGATGGTGGGAATCATTGTGGGCTCCGGGTGATTGCATGACGCTCTCGAAAGTGATGTGGGTGATTGCGATCTTTCCCATGGTTCGGTATCCGGTTCTCGCGCTTTGCATCTGGAGGACGAACGACCGGCGCGGCTGCCGACAACTTACCTGGCTTTCTTTAGCCATGGGATTTCGCGGCCGCCACCGGCGAACGACCTGGAACACTTCCGCCAGAGAAGGCGCGAAGCAGATACAGCAAGCCCGGACGAGCCAACGGGTCGCGCGAATGCGCGCCCGATGACAGGCTCCGCGATATCCGGGCGTTTCCGTTGATATCCCATTCCTGTTCCCGCATGTCGCTTCGCTCATGCGGCTACCTGCTGATGGTTCCAAGGTTGTGCGGTGCCGGAGATGACTCGATCGTCTGGAACGACCCTACGGGCGATGTCGTGTTTGGAGACGCCGGGAATGACACGCTGCGAGGCGGCGACGTTGCCGCCGACACGATCTTTGGTGGTAACGGTAACGACCTCATCCGGGCGGTCGCCACCCAGTCATTGGCGGATCACGCGCCTGACCGACTGTTCGGAGACCGCGGGAATGACACCATCATCGGCGGCAATGCTGCTGACACGATCGAAGGCGGCGCCGACGACGACACCCTCGCCGGTTTCGGTGGGGCCGATCAGTTCGTCTTTCGCGAGTCTGAAGGAGGCAATGATTATCATTAACGACTTCGACGTAACGCAGGACGTCGCGGTGTTGGAAGGCTTTGGAGCCGACTTCGACCCACTGGACAATCTGACCGCGGGAACTTCGGGTACCACCCTTAATCTCGGCGGGGGCGATCAGGTGCTGTTCGTGGGTCTGCTTCCGAACGAGTTGGCCGCCTCGAACTTCCTCGTGACCGCTTGAGGTGGGCGCGGGCGGGCCGGATCTTCGGCCCGCCCCGGCTCATGCGGGCTACTTGCTGGCAAGAGAGTTATAGTTCGGTCGCGACGAAACTTGGGTCGCCGTTCCGCTCCACAAGGTCGGGCCAAAATGGGATGTGCTTGGTTGGTTGGCTCCAGGGACGATGATTGAACCCAAGAAACTCTCGCTCAAAATAGTCCGTCAAATTGGCTCCGTAGTAAATCACGTCGGCCTGATAGACGGAGAATACGGGGTTGCCTTGCTCGCGGGGTTCTTCCGGCAAATATCGGTGCCCGATTAACGGTATCAACTTCGGCGCACGCGAGACGACTGATCGCAAAATCTCCTTGCGGGCATCTACTTTGGTTGGCCTCGTTCCCCATTCTGGCCACCACAGATGATTCTGTTCCACGTCGAACAGAAGTCCTTCAAACGGCCAAGCCAGCGCTCGCCTTATGTCAGCATCGTTCGTCCAATCGTGTCCATTTGCCGGACGTTTGTCCCTTAACAAGGCAATCAAGTCCGGAGGAAACTCCAAACCAAATCGACGTTGGGCGCTATCAAGCTCAGCCTGTGTGTAGCCCTTAAGCCATTGTACCAAAATCATCGCTCTTCACACCGCTGGTGGTGTCGCGGCCGAACCGTGCTTGCAGATTTCGAAAGTCTTTGAACGGCACCGGCATGCCATCGAGTTCAATAAAGACGCTGCCGCCGCATGTTCGCGTTGCTCACGCATTTGATCAGTTGCCGGTCGCAGCGCCAACATTTTCCCTGACTTCCCCAGTCGCTTATCCCTGCCGCCCTGTCGGTGCACCTGCCCAGGCAATTCGCGGCCCTGTCCTCACATCGCCATTCCTGCGCGACTGCCGGTGAGTTGAGGAGCGCGCCTGCGCCTATGAGGATGATCGCAAACAAAGCTGCCGTGCCATGTTCGAACCTCCCGAGAAGGGCGCATTTTTCGCCCGCCGCGCGATGGACACAAGGAACGCTATTTGATCGTCGCATTTACGGTAATGACCGACGTGCCTGAGGCCGACGGCCCCTGTCCCGTCGCCTTGATGGCAAACGTATCGCTTCCCGTGTACTTTTTCTTCGCCTTGTATTCGTAAGTCGTCGGGTTGAGCTTTTTCAGCTTGCCGTATTTCGGCTTTTGCAGAATGTCAGAACTGCTTACCGTGCCGCGCATCGGGATCGGAAACTGGCAACTCGCCCCCGGTGCGACGCTGATGTCGCCGGTTGAATTCTCGCCCCAATCTATAAGTCCTATCAACTTTGGACAGTCAGGCGCGGCAAACGCTGGACACATCGACATTGTGCTTGCTGCTCCAGCGATCAGCGCGAAAGCAGCGACTTGAGACAACCGCATGGTAGGCTTCCTCGTCTTCGTGCAAACACTGTCCAAACCTTTATCGTCGCCGGGGCGGTCTATACTTTGCAGGGTCGGCCCCAGTAATCGCTCGATACCACGCGGCGTCTGATTGCTGCAGCGCTTTGGCTGCGGCAAGATCCGAGTGTGCCCGATAGTACTGAGCGAGGCCGAGGTAACAATCGGTGCGCGCCGGTCCGCGAGGTATCGCCTCGCAGTTCACCTGCGCACCTGCGAGCCCGGGAGAACTCACCAGGAATAGTGCGACGACACTCGCGCTCCAACCTCTCATGCCCGACCCCGGGTGCCAACCAGCGGGACCCCAAGCAAAGTGTTTTCCTCCCCAGGGAGTGGTGGGAAAGAATGCTTGTCGGCCTTCAAATCGCTGTTCGCGCATTGCACGGCGCATGTTGATCGGCGGTATACAACTCCTAAAGCGCGGGTCTAGCAAGGGTAGTCCGGATGAGCGACTTGTCTGCGGTAGCTCAGCGAGCGAAAGAGGAAGCGACATCCGGACTTTGGTTCGTACCGACCCCCATATCGCGGAGCCTGTCATCTCTGCGCGAGCGCAGTTGCGCTCGTCGCGGGCGTGACCCGCTGGCTCATGCGAGCTACTTGCTCATTGCTAGGCGGGCCCGTTCAGACGGACGAGTTTTGACGTTCAAGCTCCGCCACGCACTGCAAGCAGAATGCTTGCCGTCCTTCGAGAGCATTGTAAGCCGCTTCAAACGCTTTCCAATGAAGGTCATCGACGTCAGCCAACGCTTCCGGAGGAAGACCGTCCAAGTCGTTGAAGCGATCAAATCCGTGAGATACGAAACAGGCCTCGCAAACAAACAAGTGTCCCATAATCGTGAGACGCCGCCCGCGTGGGGGGTGTTGGCCGCCTATCTGCTTCGCGATGTGCGAGCAGGTTTCCACGAAATTGACCCGTCCGTGGGTTTTGCACTTCATGACACCCATTGCGTGCCGAACTCCTTGGGCGCTGTCTGTAGAAGTGCATCATACCTCACCACAGCTTCCCCATGCATCTATGAACAAGCAGCCTAGCCAAACCGCAGTGCCCGTTCGACATTTTTGCGAAAGCTGTCGCGGTCGGTCCCATGGCGGTCGAGCGTGTTCGAAAGTCCGATCAGGCCGCTGCCAGCCGACGAGGGATCAAAACCAAACGGCCTGATTGCGATACAAGCCGGCCTTTCGCTCTCGGCGAACGCCAGCATTTGAGAGGCCAAATCACGTAAGACACGTTGTGCCTCGCGCGCATTTTTCAAGTCTGTATCGTATTGTCGTATCTGCTCGGAAGTGACGCAGGTCTCGCGAGGTTGTGGCGCTGCGACGTTCGCTAGAAAAGGCATTTGATGGCGCACAGTCCGTCGTAGATCGAAGAAATTTCGAATAGGCCGACCAATGAGTTCGAGCGCAAACCACCCAAATGCGCCGATCGTGGCGACCGAAACCAGGATCACGTACCACTGCATTCGCTGACCGCATCTGCTCTGCTGGCGACGATCTAAGCATACTGGAAATGGTTCCTGCCAAAATAAGCACGCTTATCGCCAGATTTTTAATTTGCTTCGACCAGACGTCTCAACAGTCCCTTTTCGCGCCGCGTTGGGATCAACATGAGCAAAGTAGCCCGGATGAGCGCTTGTCCGCCGTAGTTCACCGAGTGAAGGAGGCAGCGGTTGTGCCGATCCCGCATATCGCGAAGCCTGTCATCTCTGCGCGAGCGCAATTACGCTCGTCGCGGGCGCGCGACCCGTGGCTCATGCGGGCACCCGCCGAAAAGCAAAAGGCCCCTGGCGCGAAACGCCATGGGCCTTCACCTCAATGAGGGCTACATCCCTCATCGATACCACTGGGAAGCGCAGCGGTGCGCTATGACTTCGCTGCCTCGCGAGCGAGGCGTTCGGCTTTCAGTCGCTCGAAGTTGACGCGGAAAGCGTCGTCAGCCGCTTTGCGTTCGCGGAGCGCCTGCTCGACGTCCCAGCGGCGCTGCTCTGCTTTCGCCGCACGCTCTTCGGCTGAAGCCGAGGGCTTTTCTCGTTGTTCAAAAGGGTGCATGCATATCAACGCACCAAGGCAACCAAGGTTTCAACGCACCAAGGCAACCAAGGTTTCAACGCACCAGGCAGCCAAGGTTCCCTGATGGGGACCGGCCTCAATCCTCTTCCGCTGCCTTTGAGATGTGCGGCTGTTCAACCCAGTTGGCCTGCTGGCATGCGCAAGGCATGGCGCTGTCAGCACTGACAGCCGGTCTCTTCGCTCCATGCGCGCGTGGGGTGGTTCTCGCAAACCCATCCCAGGCCGAAACACAGGACATTTTGGGGCGATCACGAATGAGACGTACCCAACAGGCCAAGCTCCTTGCGAACGGCAGCGGCTGAATTCCCGACCTTGTCGACTGCCTTCTGCAGCTTTTCCCTCGTCACGCCGAGCGCCTTGGTCCAGTGCTTGACCTCGTAGTCTTCGTGCATGTTGATCTTGCTGCGGTCGGGCTGGTTTCTCTTCGTGAGATTGTCCATTGCACACCTCCGAAGAGCAAACGCGCTTGGAAATGGCCTGTTCCTACGAGGCCAGGGATATCAGTTGCTCCGCCCTGAAGCGCTGGTAGGCGCTGATGGCATTGTTCGAGAGCAGCAGGCGTCGCCGCTCTCCACACTTGATCATCATTTCAATCGTATCGAGCAGATGATTGGCCGCAATGTCCGGGCTGCCCAGCTCGCCGGTTGCCTCAAGGTAGTCCCAGGCGATCTGAAAGGAGTCTGCGACAAGGTTTGCCAGCGTCTCGCTCATGACGGGCAACGATATGGCCTCCCATTCTGTTCCGTTCAAAGACGCGGCTGGTAGATGTGGACGCGGGCTGAGATGCGGGCTACGCGCTGCCGCTGATTTGCCCTTCAATGCAAGCGCAGATTGTCGCCCGCGAGGTGCGACCAATTGGCACGACGGGCAAATCAGTAAAACCTGTCCAGTCCTTGTCGCAAAAATATTCCGCTTCACGCGCGACCCAAATCAACGCCATAACTCCGCGCGTCTCACCTACCCAAGGGGCGTTGGCCACGTCACGAACGCGCGGTGAGATGCGGTGGACGCTGATAGCGCTAGCTGACGTTAAGCGCCTGAAGCGGACGGCGAAGTCGTGTGGTTCTGGCGCCGCGGTGCTGGCGTTAAATTCTTGAGAAGCGAAGCTTCTCAGGGGTGACGGAGGCAAGAAAGCCGTTCTCCGGGAAGAGCACGAAGTAAGCCGTAAACCATCGCTCAGGGAAAGCCGGGATGCCTCCGCTGCCCTGTATGCTCGTGTGCGTTTCCTTATGCGCAAAAGCACGCGAGACCGCGGGTGCAGCGTGCACCCGGCTTTCCCTGCGCCCTTGGCTTTTTTGAGGGCGGAAGTTCCAAGCAAAGCTCGGGCCCCTACGCCGCGAGAATGCGGACGTATACGTGCTCGCTGTTCGAGCCAGCCACGCGGCTGGGATCGCAGGTATCTCCGTGTTCCTACGGGGGTTTTAACGAAAACATTGAGCCCGAGCGAAACCGTAAGTGCGGGCTGATCGTCGAGCTCGGCAATCTGGTGCTCGCCAAGTCGTGCCGCCATGCCATGATGATGCCGGATGATATCAAGGTTGCGGTCAACCTGTCCGCCCTGCAATTCGCCAGCGGCAGCCTTGTCGATTCCGTGATGTACGCGCTGGCGGACAGCGGGCTTGCCGAAACGCGGCTGGAGCTCGAGATCACCGAGAGCGTTTTCCTGGCCGACAGCCAGGAAAATCTCAAGACGCTCGAACGCCTGAAGCGGCTCGGCGTTTCGATTGCGCTCGACGATTTCGGCGTCGGCTATTCGTCACTGTCCTATCTGACCGCGTTTCCGTTCAACAAGGTCAAGATCGACAAGTCTTTCATCGACAGGATCGGCCGCTCCGAGACCGTCGCCGTCCTTGGATCGATCGTCCAGCTTGCGAAGACATTGAACCTCTCGATCGTCGCCGAGGGCGTCGAGACATACGAACAGGTCGAAAAGATCCGCTCGCTCGGGATTGCCCTGGGGCAGGGCTATTTCTTCAGCAAACCCGTGCCGCTCGGCGAACTATTGCTGCAAGGCCTCGCCGAGAGCGAACGGCAGGCCGTGGCGTAGCGCTCATCAGGTGCCGAGATCGGCATTGCGCTGCCACCGCAATCCCGATCTCATAAATGGCGGCAAGCATGTGAGGCAGTTCATATCGGGTTGCGATCGGAAAGCGCCTAAATAGCGAATTCAGGAGATTGCCACAGGAGGTTGTTATGTATCTCCGTAGTCTGATATTCGCATCCGCATTCGTTATTACATTTTCTGGAATCGCCGGCACCGCTCTGGCGCAAGGGGAAAACTTCTCCCGGAACATCGATCGACCCGGCAACGATTTCCGCACCGTCCCACTAAGGGGCAATGCAAGAGATTGCCAGAGACTTTGCAACGCGGACAGCGGATGCCGCGCCTGGACATTCGTCAGGCCCGGCATCCAGGGGGTGAATGCCCGTTGTTGGCTGAAGAACGTGATCCCGGCCGCGGTCGCCAATTCATGCTGCACGTCTGGCGTAATTAGAAGGAATTTATGACCTGTGAAGCCGCGCAGCTAAAACCCGAACACGCTGAAAATCGCGCCGAAGATCGCCGCGATCACGGCCACGACGCCGAAGATGACGGAGGCCACCGCATCGAGGATCATTTCGACCACGTCCGACGCGGAGCTTGCCGCAACGATCACAACGCAGCAGCCGGCGCCGATCAGCAGCGAGATGACCATGTTGAACACCATGATCCACAGCACCGTAAAGACCAAGCCGCCCAGGATCAGCGCCACGGCGATGCGGCGGGCAGGGCTGTTCGATGCGGGTTGGGCAACTGGCGCTGGCGAATTCATGACCGGCAATCCTCTGGGCAATCACCCGGATTGTCGCCACCGTGCCTGAAAAGGTTCAAGCGAAGCCCGCTGCGCCTCATTCTGGCGCGGTTGGGCGCAGCGGCCACGGGCCGCCGGCCTGTTTCGCGTGCGAGGTCTGCGATATCATTGCATCGACGCCACAACCCGGTTCCGGTCCAAAACCTGATCGGAGGCTCCTGAGGTGCTGCGATGACGGAATGGTATTTTGTCTGGGTCGAAGGCCTGCGCGGGCCGGCGCCGCAGAAATGGTCGTCGGAGGGGCTTTGGGGGCAGATCGGCCGTCAGGATGTCATCGTCCGTTTCGCGCTGAGCGACGAGGAGGCGCATCTCACGCTCGACGAACTGGCAAGGCGGCATCCCATTCCTGACGGAAGATAGATTGGTGCGGATGGAACGTTCCGCTTGGTTCCCCCCGTTCCAGCAGATGTGCAAAATTTCAAAACCTGTCTTTCTGCGGAACTTTGCGAATTTAATTCCGTTGCCGGCTTGAACCGCCGCAAAGAGGCACCACTGTCCCGAATTCAATTCGGCTTGTTTGCGGAATTGAAAGCGAACCTGCGGACCGGCGTGCGGCGCCGGTGGGGACGAACGTTCAGGTTCGATACGCCTGACGTCATTTCCTCCGCAGGAGCCGCGTGTGGTCAAGGCCATCACGCGGTTCTCACCAACCAGAAGCCAGGTAAGGAGTCGTGCATGAAATTGAACTCGGCACAGGTCGAACGCGCATTGTCGCAATTCGAAGCCCAGGCGCTTCCCGATGATCATCCGGTGGTCCCGCAATTGGCCAGCATGTTTGGCGATCACACATTCTTCATCGACAGCGGCGGACTCAACGTGCTGGAGCCGACCGAGGCCTCCGAGCCGGAATCGCCGATCGGCATGATCGTGAACCTTGCCTATTGGAGCGATGAGACGCTGACGAAGCTATCGCCTCACGAGCCGGAGCCCACAGGCGTGATCGTCAACCTCGAATCCAGGCACTGACCGTTCGTTGCGAGAACTCGCTCTCTTAGCCACGCGATTTGTCGTGCGCGGCCGCGTGCCGCGCGCGACGCCGGCTGCGCCGGTCAGGCTTCGAAATGAACCCCGATCCGCGTCTCCTTGCGCCAAACGACATGACACGGCACATGGACGTGATCAGGTTCGATCACCAGCGTGAAGCGTTCGGGAATGCCGACGGGGGAACTCACCTCGAGGGCGGCGCCGGTTTCGGAGAGATTGCGAACGGTGCAGTCGATAGTGCCGCCGCCAAACGAAATCCTGCCCGCCTTCAGCAGGCGCCGCCGTGGTGCTGTTCTGTGCTCGTCCACCACATGGACCTCCACCTGAACAGGGAATTTCCCACGGGCGAGGTTACTATCCCGTTACTGAGCATTGCAGCTCCAGTGCAACTAAAGGTGGCTGGCAATCGCCGAGCCGGCCGATCCGTTATCGGGTATCGCTATCCGTCCGCGCCCGCCGCCCCTCGATCGGGTAGGCCGGATCATTGAACCCCGGCGTCGAGGGATGGCCGCTGACCACCAGGCGGTCGATCAGCGCCTCGTCTTCCGCCGTGAAGCGATAGTCGAGCGCCTTCACGTAATCGTCCCACTGCGCTTCCGTGCGGGGGCCCGCGATCACCCCGCTCACGAAAGATGAGTTCAGTACCCAAGATACCGCGAACTGTCCGGCGCTGATGCCGCGCGCCTCGGCGTGGCGCTTGATCTCCTGCGCGAGCTGCAGCGACTCCGGCCGCCATTCGGTCTGCATCATGCGCTTGTCGGCGCGGCCGGCGCGCGTCTCCTTGTCGGGCGCCGCGTCAGGCCTGTACTTGCCGGTCAGCACGCCGCGTGCCAACGGGCTATAAGGCACGATGCCGAGGCCGTAATAGCCGCAGGCCGGAAAATGCTCGACCTCGGGCATGCGGTTCATGGCGTTGTAATAGGGCTGGCTGACGATCGGGCGGTCGATGCCGTTGTTGTCGCAGATGTTGCAGATTTCGGCGACGCGCCAGGCGCGGTAGTTCGAGACGCCGAAATAGCGGATCTTGCCCTGGCGCATCAAATCGCCGATGGCGCGCACCGTCTCCTCCAGCGGCGTCGCATGATCCTCCTTGTGCAAATAGTAGATGTCGATGAAATCGGTGCCAAGCCGCTTCAGGCTCTCTTCCGCCGCCTGCATCACCCAGCGCCGCGATAGCCCGCCGCGATTGGGATCGTCGCCGATCTGGTTGGCGAGCTTGGTCGCCAGAATCCAGTTCGTGCGATTGTTTGAAATCGCGCGGCCGACTACCTGTTCGGACTGGCCGCCATTGTAGGCGTCCGCGCTGTCGATGAAATTGATGCCGGCCTCGCGGGCTTTCGCAATGATGCGCGACGACGTGGCCTCGTCGGTCGGGCCGCCGAACATCATGGTGCCCAGACAGATCGGCGAAATCTTGAGGCCGCTGCGGCCGAGTTGGCGGTATTGCATGGGATGGGTCCTCTATTCTGGGCCGTCATTCCGGGATGGTCCGAAGGACCAGACCCGGAATCTCGAGATTCCGGGTTCGATGCTGCGCATCGCCCCGGAATGACAGCAACTCTCAGCTCTCGCTCTTCAATATCTTGAACACACCGCTCGCCATCGCGATACAGCGCTTGTCGACGGTCACCTCCGTCGTGATGAAAATCAGGCTGCGGGTCGAGCGCACCACATGCGGTTTCGACACCAGGATCTCGCCGATCTTGCCGGCTTCGACAAAATGCGTATCGAGCTGCACGGTCGCCAGCGTCGGCTTGCCGGAAACGAAGCGGGCGGTCATCCCGCAGGTGCGGTCGGCGAAGGTCATGATGACGCCGCCCTGCACCAGGCCGCGGCGATTGTGGTGCTTGTCCTCGGTAGCAAGCGCGTATTCGTGGCTGCCGTCGACGACGCGTTGCCACAACGGGCCGATCAGGTGCAGGAAGCCGGTGGTTTCGACGATCTTCCAGCCGTCGGATTTGAGTTTGTCCGCGGCCTTGGTCGTCATGTCGTGCGTTCCGTTTCCTGCGGGTTGTCATGCGGTTCGGGTCATTTCATCGGCTGCACTTGTGTTGTAGTCAAGCGGGATGGGCCGGTCATTTGACGATACCACACGGCGGAATATCGCAAGCCTCTGCGCGGCCTTCACGCGGGCGCCCTCAGATGGCGCAGGGTCGGAGCTGAAGCGCGCCGCAGTAGCCATTGCGCTGACGGAAGCCGAGGGCGGCGGAGGAACGACATTTCTCCTGACCCGCCGCGCCGCGACCTTGCGTTCGCACGCTGCCCAATGGGCGCTGCCGGGTGGCCGTTGCGACCAGGGCGAGACGCAGGCGCAGGCGGCGCTGCGCGAATTGCACGAAGAACTCGGCGTCGCGCTGGGGGAGGGCGATGTGCTCGGCCTGCTCGACGACTACCCGACGCGCTCAGGCTATCTGATCACGCCCGTGGTGGTCTGGGTGAGCACCAGTGCCGATATCGTTCCCAATCCGGCCGAGGTCGCCTCGGTGCATCGCGTCGCGCTCGACGACATCGAGCGCGCGGACGCGTTCAGCTTCACCACGATTCCCGAAAGCACGCGGCGCGTGATCCGCTTCCGCCATGCCGGCCAGCACATCCACGCGCCGACGGCGGCGCTGATCTATCAGTTTGCCGAAGTGCTGGCGGGAAGAAGCACCCGCGTCGCCGAGTTGGAGCAACCGGTGTTCGCCTGGCGGTAGGGCCGTCATTGCGAGCCAACGGGTCGCGCGAATGCGCGCCCGATGACAGGCTCCGCGAAGCAATCCATCTCGCAGCCAGCGGAGGCGTGGATAGCTTCGTCGCTTCGCTCCCTTGCGCAAACGCTCCGCGTTTGTCGCAGGCAATGACGGCATGCGTGTTCCGCTTGCGAACAGACAGCGTTTCAGCAACGATACCGGACCAACAAGAAAAACAGTCTTGGGAGCACGCTCAATATGGCCACTCGGAAAGTATTGGCTTGCGCAGCCACCGCGATGATCGCGCTGGCGGCGGCATTCACCGGCGCGTACGCCCAAAATTATCCCGCGCGCGCCATCACGCTCGTCATTCCGTTCGCGCCGGGCGGCAGCACCTCGATCGTCGGGCGCGCGATTGCCGACAAGATGAGTGAGCTGCTCGGCGAGAAGGTCGTGGTCGATAATCGTCCCGGCGCCGGCGGCACGGTCGGCACCAAGGCGGTCGCCAAAAGCGATCCCGACGGCTACACCCTGCTGCTCGGCTACACCGGCACGCTGGCGATCGGTCCCTCGCTCTACAAAAATCCCGGCTACGATCCGCGCAAGGATTTTGCGCCGATCGGCATGATCGGCAACGCGCCGAATTCACTGGTCGTGCATCCGTCATTCCCCGCGAAAAGCGTCGCCGAACTGATCGCCTATGCCAAGGCCAATCCCGACAAGGTCAATTTCGGCTCGGCCGGCGCCGGTACCGCCAGCCATATCACCGGCGAATATTTTGCCCGCGCGGCAGGGATCAGGCTGGTGCACATCCCCTACAAAGGCACCGGCCCCGCGTTGACAGACCTGTTGGGTGGCCACATCCCGATGGCATTCGCGCCGATCCCGGCCTCGCATGCCAACGTCGCCGCCGGCAAGCTGCGTGCGCTGGCGGTGACCAGCACCACGCGATCGAGCCTGCTGCCTGACGTGCCGACCATGATGGAGGCGGGGCTCGCCGCTTTCGACGCTTCGCTCTATTACGGCCTCGTGGCTCCCGCCGGCACACCGCGGCCGATCGTCGACAGGCTCAACAAGGCGCTGCGCGACGCGCTCGCCTCTGAAGAGGTGAAGAAGCAGCTCGGCAATGACGGCACCGAGATCACGCCCGGCACGCCGGAAGACTATGCTCTCTTCATCGACAAGGACGAGAGGAAGTGGTCGCAACTCGTCAAGGCCAGTGGTGTTGAACAGGAGTAGCCGAGAATTCTTCCCTTCTCCCCTTGTGGGAGAAGGCAAGTAAGGCAGTGCCGCCTAATGTCGCGCCGTTTCGGGGCTGACTTCGCGGGTATGCTTGTTACAACCGAGCCATGCGCCTGCCATTGATTCGCATGGGTTCCGGATGTGTCGCGCTCGCGCTGCTTGCGAGTGTGCCGCCTGCCGTGGCGATCGAGCCGCTCCCTTCCTCAACCGCCGATGCGATGGCGCAAGCCGCCTCGCCGCAGGCGATGGCCGAATATCGCCGCAAGCTTAGAGAGTATCAGGAAGCGCGCGCCGCGTTCGAAGAGGAGGCGGGCGCCTACTGGGCTTCGATCTCGGAGAAGCGGAAGGGCCGCAATGCCAAGCGCCGGGAACGCCAGACCATCACGCTCGACGATTACGTGCTGACGCAGCCGCCGGTCTACAGCGGTCCGAAGCGACCGGTCAGCCCGGAGCCGGAGGAAGAGAAGCCGCCGCGCGAGCGCAAGCCGCTGCCGGTGGTCGCCGATTTCCTGAAAGCCGCCGCCGAGCAGTTTCAGTTCACGCCGCAACGGCCCTCATCCGAGCTCGAGTTCAAGCGCGCCTATGCCCGTTACGCACTGGCGGCAGGCCTGACACGCGAACAGGCAATACGGGTCTACTCGTTCGAGACCGGCGGCAACGGCAATTACGACATGCAGTCGGGGCTGAATCCGTCGAGGCCGGGCTCGCGCGCGATCTCGACCGCGATTGGCTACAATCAGTTGCTCACCACCAACAGCGTCGAACTGCTGGCCGAGCAGGGTCACGAGCTCATCAAGGAACTGACGGCAAGGGCCGCGACGCTGTCGGGCGTGCCGCGCAAGGCGATGGATCACAAGCTTGCCGTGTTGAAAAAGATGGTGGCGTTCACGCGCACAGTGCCGGACACTTGGTCCGAGCATGAGAAGCTTGCCAATACGCCGCAAGGCTGGGCGGTGCACGCCATGGTGCTCGATGTCGACGTCGGGCCGATGCTGCAGACCCACAAGCTGTTGACCTCGGTCCATTTCGCGCGCGCCAAGGGCTATAACCGGCCGCTGACGGCCGCCGAACTCGAAATGATGAACCTGACCGGCGATGGCACCGGCCTCGACATGGTGACAATGCCGCACGCGATGCGCGAGCGGGTGCCGACTTCAAACTTCTTCCAGCGCGGCGGCTACGAACGCAACCCGGTCGCGATCCGCCACAACACGGTGGCGAAGCTGCTGGCGGTGACCGACGAGCGGATGGATTTCAACAGCAGCAAGCCCGGCGCGAAGGAACTGGCCGGGGCGTTTTGATATGCTTCGTCCCTTCTCCCCTTGTGGGAGAAGGTGCCGGAGCGAAGCGGAGGCGGATGAGGGGGGTTCTCTCCGCGGACACAGACCTCTCATCCGACGCGGACTGCGTCCGCGCCACCTTCTCCCACAAGGGGAGAAGGGAAGAGTCCTCCTCAATTCGATCCGAACATGAATCTGCCATCGCCCTCGAGATAGGGGCCGGTCCGCATGTAAAGCTGGCCATTCTCGCCAACGAAGAACAGCGTGCCCTTCGGCACCTTCTTGGCGCCCTTGAGCAGAAGGCCGGCATTATTGGTGCCCATCTTGTAGGACACGGTCTTGCCGTCCCTGCCATAGGCATAGCCCATATCCGACTTCAGCTCCCAAGGCGTGGGTGCCGCAGCTTGTGCGAATGCCGATGTCGCCAGCCCCGTCAGTACGGCAGCCACCAAAACAGTTTTTGTCGAAACTCTCGTCATCATCCATCCTCCCCGCAAGTCATTCGGCTTCCCGTCCCACGTTTTGAACAAATCACGAACGATGTGATGCCGTCAATCTGCACCTTCGACGCATCACACCGCACTTGAGACTTTGTGATTTCCCGCGTTCGACTTCGCGACTATGTTCGCGTTTCCGGCTACAAGCATGCATTGCGAAGAACGTCATAGGGATGGTCAGGATGAACGTCGTCATGAAGATCGGTCTCGGTGTTGCGCTGTCGATCATGACGCTGGCTCAAGCGGCAGAGGCCAACGACTTCAAGCTCTCCCAAAACCAGAGGATCGCCTGCAGCCGGGGATTGAGCGCAGGCAAGCTCAACACTTCGACCTGCAAATCCTATGCATACGTGTTCAACACCAAAACGTCGGAATATTTCCGCTGCCAGGTCTCACTGGCCCTGACGCGCGACAACAAGGAAGTCATCAATGTGCAGGCCGACGGCGGCTGCGCCAAGAGGCCGCGCATCTTCGATACCGACGGGAACTATTCGTTCGATGCCACCGAAACCGAGGGGCCAAACACCAATTCGTTCTTCGGTCCCGGCGGCTACGCGGTGTGGGCCAGCGACAACAATGCGCTGAAAGTGCGCGGCTGCATCATCATCTCATCCGGCCTTGGCTCCGACATCTCGAAATGCATCGACATGAAGTTCGAGTGAGCCTGGTTCAGAGAACTTTCTCGGCGCCGGCAGCGAGTTGAGGGCGAGACCGCGCGAATTTCCGCACGCCCACCGGCTTGCCGAACAGGTGGCCCTGGACCAGATCGAAGCCCATGTCGTGCGCGGCGAGGTAATCGGCGCGGCTTTCGATGCCCAGCGCGGTGGCACGGGCGCCGTTGTCCCGGGCCAGTTCGACGATCCGCCGGCATACCGTCTGCTTCAACCGGTTGTCCGCGCAGCCATTGATATATTGCTGATCGACCTTCAGCTCGGCGAAGGGGAAGCTCCGAAGCTCCAGGAGCGAGGGCCATTCCGCGCCGACATTGTCGATAGCGATGGCGATATTGTGCAGGCGCAGCCGTCTGGCGGCGTCTACCGCGAGATTCGGATGCTCGACCACCTCGCTGCAGTTGATTTCGATGAGCAGCCCGCCGAACGCGGGGTGGGCGGGCATGGCGCTGCACAGATCGCGCACCGCCGCCGCATTGCCGAAGAACGATACCGGCAGGTTGACCGAGAGGTCGACCGGACCCTGGCTCTCCAGCAGATAGCGCCAATCCTCGATGGCGCGGCCGACCACGAATTCGGAGAGACTGCGAAAATGCGGATCGTTGTCGTCGGGAATGAAGTAGGCCGGCGGGACCACGCCCCAGGCCGGATGCCGCATCCGGACCAGCGCCTCCGCGCCGCTCGGCATCAGCGTGCGGGTGTTGATCTTCTGCTGATACCACAATTCGAGCCAGCCGGCCTTCAACGCCTCGGCGACGTCGACGGCGGGGCTTGGCGCCGGCTCGGCCGGCAAAAGCTCCGCGACGGTGGCGCGCAGGCTCGCCGCACCGAACGGCGTCGGCAGGGAAGGCAGCATGGCAATGCCGTATTCTTCGCCAATTTGCCGGACGGCCTTAACCATAATCGAGTCGGGTTGACCGATCACGAGAACCTTGCCGCCGAAATTTTTTCGGACGATGGCCTCGAGAATTTCGCCGACATTGATCCCGTCGACGCACACGCTGAGCACGATCAAATCCGGCTGCTCCGCCTGCAGCACGCCGGCCAGGTCCCCGGCCTGACCGCATTCGCAGGTCACGAACCCAAGATCCTCGAGAGCATCGGAAAGGAACAGCCGGAGGTGTTTTTTGCTGTCGATGACGCAGGCCCTCGGCGTCAGCTTTCGGTGTCCGAAGTGAACTGCGCGCGAATGCTCGCTGAAGTTGATCTGCTCCATGCCGCCCTCCCGACAAATACCCCGGCGCCATTGGTACATCCGCGTTGAGGTCGCAATAATGGAATTTTGCGGAAGGTCACATGATTACTTCAGTAGGGTTAAAGCCGCTGACAAGAATAAAATTTTAGAGGAATTGCCGGCCGCGACGGCGCCAATAGGCGCGCGGGCAGTCCATCCTGCCGAATTGGCAGACTTCAATGCGTTGATGTCCGGCTTGGGCAATATCTGTTCAGCCTCGCGTGTTAACGCTTGTGGTCGCGCGCCGGCGCTGCGATGGTCGTGGCTTGCAAAAAAGCTTTCGCGGGAGCAGCCATGCCGCGACGCACACAAACCTTTGCTCGGCAAAAAAATGACCGCGGTCCCTGACAGACCGCGGTCACTGTACCTTCTGTCCGAATGTCGCTTCCGCTTCATTCGGATGGCGAATATCGAGGCCCTAGCCGCCGACGCCCTTCTCCTTGAAGTATTTCAGCGCGCCGGGGTGGAACGGGATCGGCGAACGTTCCTGCACCTGGTTGTCGAGCGTGAAGCTCTCGGCCTCCTTGTGCACGGCGACGATGTCGGCCTTCTTCTCCACCAGCGTCTTGACGATGGTGTAGGCGTCCTCGTTGCTCATCTTGTCGCCGGTGACGATCAGGTTCCAGACCTCGGTGATGGAATTGTCCTTGTCGTAGCCCGGATACGAGCCTGCCTTGATCTTGCTGGAAGAATAGAGCTTGCCGTATTTCGCGTTCATCTTCTCGGCCAGATCGCCATGGTCGATCAGCTTTATCTTCAGGCCGGGCGTCGCCGCGAGATCGGTTACCGCGGCAGTCGGGATGCCGCCAACCCAGAAGAACGCGTCGATCTTGCGGTCCTTGACCGCATTGACGGATTCGGCGACGCCGAGCCGCTCGCGCTTCATGTCCTTGTCCTTGTCGAGGCCGGCGGCCTCGATGACGCGGAACGCCATCACTTCCGTGGCGCTGCCGGGCGATCCCGTCGAAACGCGCTTGCCCTTCAAGTCTGCCATAGTGTTGATACCGGTGCCTTCCACCGTCACCACGTGCATGCGGTTCGGATAGACCACGAGCAGCGCCTGCAGCGGCACCTTGCCGCTCTTGAACTTGTCCTCTCCCTTCAGCGCATCGAGCGCGGCGTCGGCCATGGTGAAGGCCATCTCGCTCTTGCCGGCGCCGATCAGCTTGAGATTGTCGACCGAGCCGCCGGTGACCTCGGCGGTGGCCTGCACGTTGGGAAGGTTCTTCGACAGCACGTTGGCAACCGCGCCGCCGAGCGGATAATAGACGCCGCCGGTGCCGCCGGTGCCGATCGACATGGTTTTCTGCTGCGCATGAGCTGCGCCGGCAAAGGCGAGCCCCAGCGTCATCGCCAATATCGCTGTGGTCTTTTTCATTTTTGTCTCCTCAATCGCTTTTCTATGTTGTGAGCGCGGGTCGCTCTGGCGACCGCGTTCTGGCCTGCCACAGCAATACGCCGAAACCGATGATCAGGCCCGGCACATAGGTGTAGCTGATATCGCGTCCGGTGATCCATTCGACGATTGCCTCAATCAGGCTCGGGAACACCAGCAGCAATCCGGATAGCAGAAGCAGGCCGCGCTCGACCGCTGTATTTTGTCGCAGCGCCCAGTTCTGGGCAAATGCAGCCAGCGCCAGCAGGCCCAGGCTCGTCTTGATCGTGATTTCGATGATGTCGACCCACGATCCGCCCTTGGGAATCGACATCAGCAGCCCCGCGCCCTGCGGGTCGAGCACAAACACGAACGGCACCAGAAACGCCGGCAGCGTGTATTTCCAGGATTGCAGGGTGGTCCTGTAGGGATCGCCGCCGGTGATGGCGGCCGCCGCGAACGGCGAGAGCGCCGTCGGCGGCGAAACCTCGGACAAGACGGCATAGTAGAAGATGAACATGTGCGCAGCGTAATCGGGCACGCCGAGCTTGATCAGCGCGGGCGCCGCGATGACCGCGCAGATGATGTAGGACGCCGTTACCGGCACCGCGAGGCCGATGATCCAGACGATCAGCGAGGTGTAGATCGCGGTCAGCAGCAGGCTACCGCCGGCATAGGCGATGACGAT
Source organism: Bradyrhizobium sp. WYCCWR15520 (assembly GCF_056174665.1). NCBI lineage: Bacteria > Pseudomonadati > Pseudomonadota > Alphaproteobacteria > Hyphomicrobiales > Nitrobacteraceae > Bradyrhizobium > Bradyrhizobium sp. WYCCWR15520. The sequence continues at coordinate 133,151 of NZ_JBWBWM010000017.1, read as the reverse complement.
CGACGAGAACTTGAGGCCAAGACCCGTCAGTGTCACGATGCCGACGACAATGCCCGCGCAGGCGCAGGTGGTCGCGGCATTGAGCGCGCCGATCGAGCCGTCGGCCAGTGCCTTCACCAGTTTGCTCGGCACCAGCGCGGTCTCCCGGCGCAGGAAGCTCAGCGCAAAGGTAACTACGATGGCGTAGAACACCGATAGCGACGGCGAGTAGCCGATGACCATGAAAAAGACAACGGCCAGCAGCGAGATGAAGTGGAAGCCATACCGCATGGTCATCTGACCGAGCGACATCTCGGGCGTGAAGGCCACGTTTTTGGCGTGGAATTTCTTGGCGTCCAGTTCGACCATGAACAGCAGCGACATGTAGTAGAGACAGGTCGGGATGGTCGCCATCCAGATCACGTCGAGATAGCTGATCTTGAGAAACTCGGCGATCAGGAACGCGGCGGCGCCCAGCACCGGCGGCGACAGGATCGCGCCCAACCCGCCGGCGGCGAGTAGTCCGCCCGCGGCATTCCTCTCGAAGCCCGCCTTCGCCATCATCGGATAGGCCACGGTGCCGATCATCACGGTGGTGGCGACGCCCGATCCGGAGGGGCCGCCGAGCAGGAACGACGACAGCACCACGGTGCGGCCGGCGCTGTTCGGCTTGCCGCCCATCAGCGCCAGCGAGAAATCGATGAAGAACTTGCCGGCGCCGGAATGCTGCAGGAATGCGCCGTAGATGGTGAACAGGATGATCAGCGTAGCCGACACGTCGACTGCGACGCCGAAGATGCCCTCCAGCGTAATGAAGAGATGACCGACCAGGCGGGCCAGATCATAGCCGCGATGCGTCCATGGTGCCGGTAGATACGGACCCAACATCGCATAGGCGATGAAGAACAGCGATACGACCGGCATGATCGCGCCGGTGGTGCGCCGCGTCGCCTCCAGCAGCAGCACGATGAAGACGATGCCGACGATCACATCCCAGCGGTCGGGCGTGGTGGCGCGGTCGGTAAAATCCTCGCCGCCCCACAGCGCGTAGACGATGGTGGCAACCGCGACGATCCCGGGGACGACATCCCACCAGCGCACGCGGTTGCGGAAGCGCGTCGCCAGCGGAAACAGCAGGAAACTCAGCACCAGCGTGAAGGCGACGTGGGTGTAGCGGAGCTCCTGGGTCGGAACGATGGCGTAGGCAGCGTAGAGGTGGAACAGGCTCATGACCACGGCAATCGTGGTCGATATCCTGCCTGCCCAACCCATCAGGCGGTTGGCCGCGCCTTCTTCCGCCTCGATGTAGGCTTCTGCCTTGTGCAGCGCTTCGTCGGATACCGCGACGACCTCATCATTGGGCGGCGTTGTCTTGTCTGCTGCCATGCATTCCCCGGGGACCCGTTAATTCTCAAGACCCGGCTTCCGCGGGTCGTTCGCGGGCGCATTCAGTCCAATTTGGGTAACCGTGGCAAGGGCCTTGTTGGCGTATATCGGGGCGATTTCTTTCGCTTATCGGACGGCTTGACCCGGCACGTGGCCGATCTCTAGCCCGGATGCAGCGAAGCGCAATCCGGGGCAACTGCCAAAAGAGAATCCCGGGTTGCGCTTGGCTTCACTCGGGCTACAAGAAAATGAGTACCTAACAGGGAGAAGAAAGTCGATGGAACGGCTCAAAGGCAAGGTGGCGATGGTGGTGGGCGCGGGCTCGATCGGGCCCGGCTGGGGCAACGGCAAGGCGACCGCCGCGACGTTTGCGCGCGAGGGCGCGCAGGTGTTTTGCGTTGACCGCAATGCGGCCGCAGCTAAGGAGACCGTCGACATCATCACGGGCGAGGGGGGCCAAGCTGTCGCCTTCACCGCCGACGTCTCCCGCGAAGCCGAGGTCGAGGCGATGGTCGCGGCGTGCCTCAAGGCTTACGGTCGCATCGACGTGCTCGACAACAATGTTGGCATCGCCGAGATGGGTAACGTCGTCGAGGTGAACGAAGCGAGCTGGGACCACGTCTTCGCGGTCAATCTCAAGAGCGCCTATTTCGCCATGAAGCACGTCATCCCCGTGATGCAGAAGCAGGGCGGCGGCTCGATCATCAACATCTCCTCGATCGCCTCGATCCGCCACCTCGGCATTTCCTACGTCACCTACGGCGCCTCCAAAGCGGCGATGAACCAGATGACGCGCACGACTGCCGTGCAGTTTGCGAAAGACCATGTCCGCGTCAACTGCATCCTGCCCGGGCTGATGAAGACACCGATGGTCGAGCATTCGGCGGGACTGGCGGCCAGCTATTCGGCCGGCGACGTCGAGGCGATGTGGCGGGCGCGCGATGCGCAGGTGCCGATGGGGCACATGGGTGACGCCTGGGACGTCGCCAATGCCGCGCTGTTTCTGGCTTCCGACGAATCCCGCTACGTCACGGGAATCGAATTGGTGGTCGACGGCGGGATCACGAGCAAGTCGGGCGCCTGACGCGCGATCGCTCCGTTATGCCTGTGCGCTCAATTCGGCGCGATCGAGCTCTTCTTCCACCTGGTGGAAGGCGTCGTCGCCGATCTCCTCGAACTGGCGCATCCTCAATAGCGCCGCTCGTGCCGCGCCGATGGCGCGGCGGCGCAGCGGATCGGCCGGCAGCTCGCGGGTCGCGATGCCGATTTCGGGTTCGGCTTCGGCCCGCAGCAGCACGGCGCGGTATTCGAGCCGCAGGATCTCGGCCTCCTCGGACGGATCGGCTTCGATCGCCTCGAGCGCGGCGCGATAGGCGGCGCAGCGGGCTTGAGCGGCCTCGCGCGCGACCGGATCGTCCTCCTCAAATTTCAGCGCGAGGATCAACGGCCGCAGCGTCACGCCCTGGATCACGAGCGTTCCCAGCACCACGGCAAAAGCCGTCAGCAGGATAAGATCGCGATACGGAAAGTTCTCGGGCAACGCGAAGGCGGCCGCCAGCGTGACGATGCCGCGCATCCCGCACCAGGACACGATGATGCCGCGTTCAACCGTCGGCACCGCGGGAGACACGTGCGCAGGAAGCAGGCCGTGGGCGTTCAAGGCGCGCAGCAATGCGCCATATGGCATCACCCAGGCGATGCGGGTGAGGATCACGACGGCAAGGATCGCGGCGGCAAAGCTGCAATACTTGAACCGCACCTCGTCGTCGAGCCCGGACCAGATCGGGTTGAGCTGCATGCCGATCAGCATGAACGCCAGCACATTGAGCACGAACACGACGGTTTCCCACACCGCGTAAGAGGCCACGCGCAGCCGCGCCGGGGTACGCTCGGGCGCGGTGCGCGCGATCGTGATCGCATAGGCGACGATGGTGAGAATGCCGGACAGCCCGATATGCTCGGCGACGATCCACACCATGAAGGTGCCGGCGAATTGCGTGATGATTGCGCTCGGCGCCTCGGTGATGCGGCGTGTGATCTGCGTCCAGACCCGCGCGAACAGGAAGCCGGCAATGAGGCTTCCGAACAGCGCCAGCGCAACTGAGGGCACGAAGTCGTGCACCTTCATGTGCTCGGCGGCAACCAGGCCGACCGCGACGCGGTAGATCAGGAGCGCGCTGGCATCGTTGAGCAGGCTTTCGCCCTCGAGGATCTTCTGGATGCGGTAAGGCAGGTTGACTTGGCGCAGGATCGCGGTGGCCGCCGCGGCGTCGGGCGGCGCCACGATGGCGCCGAGCGCGATCGCGACCGCCCACGGCATGTCCGGGCGAAGCCAGTGCGCGACCACAGCTACGGCGGCGGTCGTGACCCCGACCGCAACCAGCACCAGTGTCGAGACCGGCAGCCAGTTGTTCCTGAGGTCGCGCAGCGAGGTATCGAAAGCCGCATCCAGCAGCACCGGCGCCACGAACAGCGCCAGCGCCAGCTCAGGCTGCAGCGTCCACGACGGGCTCCCGGGCGCGAAGGCCAGCAGCATGCCGCCGATCGCAAGAAATGTCGGATAGGGTACCTTGAGCCGCCGCGCCAGTGCGGACAGCATCACCGCGCCAAGCAGCAGCCCGATAATCCATTCGAATGCTAGCAAATTTGGGATTCCCTGCCGGTCGAGATCGATGTCGCCATCAATCTAGCACTAACCGGCAAGAAGGTATTCCTCCCGTACGCTACTGCGCCATCGCCAGGATGCCGCCCGCGAAGGAATGCCAAAGCGGCATGACGCTGATCGGCCAGTTCAGGAATTTCACGGCGATCAGGGCAAGGCCGCCATAGACATAGACCGGATGCGGCCGGCCGCGCGTGCGCCAGTCGAAAACCATGGCGACCACCAGCAGCAGATAAGCGACGATGGCGGGCGGGATGGTCACCGGCACCGGGGGCGGGCCGAGCGGGCCGGGAGGCGCGAGGAAGGTGAGAAACCAGCGCGCGACCGCGGCGTCCAATAGCGAAATGCTGGCCAGCAGCATCAGCCGCTTGTGCGTTTCCGGCTGACGGATGGCGGCGATTGCCAGCGTGAACGCCACCGCAAAGAACAGAATTCCGCTGAGCGGGACAATCGCGAATGCGATTCCGTCTTCGGTCATTCCAGCAGCAGCCGACCGCTTCATCGCGTTGACCGCGACCAGGAAGCCGAAGATCGTCATCGCGGTCGCCAGCGATACGCCGATCATGCCGATGGTGCGATGCCGGGCGACCTTGCCTGATGCGGCGAGCCAGCTCTGGAATGCGAAATAAAGCGACCAGGCGAAGAACAGCAGGCCGTGGAAATGGACGACCGGCGAGGCCGAAAACGATCGCTTTGCCAGCGGCAGCCAATAGGTCGGCGCAAAGCCGAGAAAGGCAACGGCCATGCAGGCCAGCGCCATGTAGAAGTAAAAGTAGCCCGTCCGGGATTGCGCGATGGCACGCGGCGAATTGAGGTCGGTTAAAGTGGTCATGGTTGTTGAGTCTGCAAGACCTGCAAAAGGTTCAGGCCAAATTTCGTGACAGGCATATCCATTCGCGTGCGGACGACGGTGTTTTCGCGCATGTCACGTTTCGGCCAAAATCTGTCCCCGTACGAAAGCGGATACGCACACGCGCCCGTTGTCGAAAAAGCGGACAGCTTGCTAGGATCGCGCGCCACTCCAAGACTTCCTGGATACAAGGCTTCCCGGGTCAATTGATGCGATTCTATTCCGACATCCGCGGGCTGGTCGCGGCTTCCTTGCTATGGATCGCGCTTGCGCAGGGCGTATCGGCGACCACCGTCGAGCCGGCCAAGGACTTGCGCGTTGACCCGGCGCTCTGCCTCGCCGCCGCGCTCGCGCGTGACGACGACAAGACGATCGCGGCCTGCGGCGCGCTGATAGACAACGCAAAGACCGAAAAGGCCGACCGCATCAAGGCGCTGATCGCGCGTGGCGCCGCCTATGAGCGCAAGGACATGGCCGACCGCGCCATCGCCGACTACGACGGCGTGCTGCGGCTCGATCCCTCACTCGCCGATATCCACAACGCGCGCGGCGAGCTCTGGCGCAAGAAGGGCGACCTGCCCAAGGCGGTGGCCGATTTTGCCGCGGCGATCAAGCTGAACCCGAACCACGTTGCGGCCAGAACCAACCACCGGGCGCTGGCGCTGGAGCTGGAGCGGCTGGGCGCGCTGAAGGCGGTCGCCGGGAAGCCGAGCTTCAATTGCGCCACCGCCCGCCGGAAGGTTGAAAAGGCGATCTGCGCCAATCCCGAACTCGCCGATCTCGATCGCGAGGTCGAAGGCTCGTATGTCAGGGCGGCCGCTGAGAAGATGACCCCACAGCAGGCGCGCAGCTGCGGCGAGAGCAGGCGGAATACATCGCCCGCCGCAATGCGGAATACGGCCGGCCCGGCTACGACCTGAAAAAAGCGATGCGCGACCGCCTGCAACAGATTAACGGGATCGATGGATACTAGGTCGTTTTCGGCCCGATTGGTGGAGTTGCCCGGAGGCTTTCGAACCTCAGAGAGATCAGTGACGACCCAGTGATCGGGCGCGGCATTGCCGCGCGTACTTCAGTCATTTGACGAGCCCGATCATGCGATCATTCATTTCGCCTTTTGCCGCCAGCGCGGCGGTTGCCATTGCGATCCTGACTTCCAGCGGCGCCAGCGCCGAAACAGCAGCCGAGCAGCCGGTCATCTGCACGGCGCTTTCGGCTGCCGAGCCCGCTGAGCTGATTGAGACTTGTACCGCGCTGATCGATAATCCGGCGACGCTGGAGGGAGACCGGCTCGACGCCACGATTACCCGCGCCGTCGCGCTGCATAACAGCGACCAGACCGGCAAGGCGCTGGCCGAAATCGATACCGTGATCTCTCGGGACCCCAACCGGGCCCGCGCCTTTCGTGCCCGCGGTGAAATCCTGCGCCAGACCGGCAGAATGGAGGCCGCGTTCGAGGCGCTGAACCAGGCGATCCGGCTCGAGCCGGACAATGCCACCGGTTACGCAAACCGCGCCAATGCTTTCAACAACGCGAGGAAGTACGACCGTGCCATCGAGGACTACAACGAGGCGCTGCGGCTGAAGCCGGATTTCGCGCAAGCCTTCTCGGACCGCGGCGCCGCCTGGTATTTCAGGGGCGAGTATCAGAAGGCAATCGCCGATTACGATGAAGCGCTTCGCCTCGAGCCGCACCGTGCCCGCACCTACAGCAACCGTTCCGCGGCCTACCGCAAGCTCGGCCGAACTGAAAAAGCGATCGAGGACGTGACCACGGCAATCCGGATCGATCCGACACAGCCGGAATTTTTCGACAATCGCGGCCTCGATCTCGCCGGTAACGCCGACTATGCGCGCGCGATCGCCGACTATGATGAAGCGATCAAGCTGCGCCCCGAGGCAAAATTCCTGACCAACCGCGGCGATGCTCATCAGGCGCGGAAGGATTACGACCGTGCGATTGCGGATTACGATGCGGCGTTGAAGCTCGATCCGAAATTCCAGCGCGCCTACAACAATCGCGGTGCGGCCTGGGTCAAGAAGGGCGATCGCAGCCGTGCACTGAAGGATTATGCGGAAGCCGTCCGCCTCAATCCCGCGGACAGTACCGCCGCCGCCAATCACAAGGAGATTACGCAGGAGATCGAACGGCTGGGTTCGCTGAGCTACCAGAAGAACCTGCCGAGCTTCAATTGCGCCACGGCGAAACGCCAGGTCGAAAAGGCGATCTGCGCCGACGCTAGTCTCGCCCAGCTCGACCGCAATATCAACGACGTGTTCCTGCGGGCGATTGCGAGCGCGGAATCCGACAGCCATCGCGCCGCGCTGGCGCTGACCCGGCAGCAGCGCAACTTCATCGACAAGCGCAACGCTTCGTTCGGCAAGCGCGGCTATGACCTCCGTCAGGCGATGGAGGACCGGCTGGAGAAGCTCAACACGATCGCCGGGCAATAGGGGTTTTGGCCGAACGGGCAACTTATTTAGACTTGATCTCTGGGGAAGCGTCGCGCCGAGCGACAATCTCGACTGATCCCCGGAGGAAGCGGTTGAATTCGGCAATCCGCCCGGCCGGCAGGTCCCACGGACTGCCGCGTTGCGATTCCCAGAATTTCATGAAGTCGTGCCCAAGCATGTTGAAGCGCGCGACAGCAACGCTGTCGGGCTCTTCCAGCATCGCAGCGTATTGATCGGCCTCGTTCTTCCAGTCGTGCGTCATGATGGTCAGCATCGGACGATCAATGGGCGGCAATGCACGGAATCCAGCCGCTTCGATCCATGCCAGCCCAGCCGTGGTCACTGTGCAGCAGCATGACAGGCCACCGAAGCCGCCCGTTACCCCTCTCTTGATCCACCAGTCGTTCTGCCAATCCTCATAACCGAACAGCATGCCCTCGAGCCGTTCGAAATATTCATTCCAGCCACCGGATTTGCCCGAGGCATCCCAGATCAGTCTGCTCGCCGGGATCCGCCATTCTTCGCCCTTCGGCGTGTAGTAGACGGTCCGGTGCCCAAGATAGGTCTGACCGCGGCTCTGAATCGGCTTATCGAACGGTTCATTGACCTCCTCTCGGTGGAGCATGCCCTTGGCCACCCAATGCTCAAACCGGTCCTCGCCCTCGAATGTCATCGGCGGGTACAGATCCGACATGCGCGCCAGTTTCTTTCGGCCCTCCAGCAGCAGCGGCAGTTCGTACCGCGTGTGGCTTAGGTATGGCATCCGACCGGATGACCGCAACCGGGACAGGTTGATCGCCAGATCTTTGCAGTCCAATTGCGCTGCATCGAAGCTGACATTGAATGTCGTAACGATGGCTGCGAGATCCGCATCGTTCAGAAAGTAAGTTTTTTCCAGCTCAGGGTCGTCGTCGGCCGTTCCAGCCAGAATTGCGCGGAGCGCTTCCGGATCGTCGACAGAAAACATCGCCTGCAAAACGGGACACCATCGCTCCCGGTCGAATGCTTCGATCAGGAATTGGGGCTGCGGCATCGGAATCCTTGCGAACGTGTTGATGAAGCCAATTTATACTACCTGGGAGTGCTCGCCCTGTGCGGCCCTCGCTGCAGGCGGTAAAATCGCTTTCGTCATCGTTAAAATTTTGGCAACCGGAGCCATGTTGATCGGCCGGAACGCGACGAGGCTCGCTGCAGAAAATCCCTTCTTTTTTCTTGATCCAGATTAAGGTGGGCATATCCCTGAACGGGAAGAAGAACCGATAACTGGTCATCATTGCACGGGAAGCGACGCCATGAACATCCAGGACAACAGCCGCTACCACGAGGTCCATGCCCGCTCGCTGGCTGATCCGGAAGGATTCTGGGCCGAGGCCGCGCGTGAGATCGACTGGATCGAGCCGGCCAAAAAGATCTTCGATCCCTCGATGGGTGCCTATGGCCGCTGGTTCGCCGGCGCCTTGGTCAACACCTGCTACAACGCGCTCGACCGCCATGTCGCGGGCGGGCGCGCCGACCAGGTGGCGCTGATCCACGATTCGCCGCTCACCAACTCGATCTCGAAATTCACCTATGCCGAGATGCTCAAGGAGGTGCAGACGCTCGCCGCCGTGATGGCCGATTTCGGCGTCGCCAAGGGCGACCGCGTCATCCTCTATATGCCGCTGGTGCCGGAAGCGGTGTTTGCGATGCTGGCCTGCGCGCGGATCGGGGCGGTGCATTCGGTAGTGTTCGGCGGCTTTGCTGCAAAGGAGCTCGCCAGCCGTATCGACGACGCCAAGCCGAAACTGATCTTCTCGGCAAGCTGCGGCATTGAGCCGGGCCGCATCGTGCAATACAAGCCGCTGCTCGACGAGGCGGTCAAGCTTTCAAGCGCAAAGCCACAGGCTTGCGTCATCCTGCAACGGCCGCAGCACCCTTGCGAACTCACAGCGGGCCGCGATCACGACTGGGCAGCGCTCCGCGACGCCGCGCTCGATGCCGGCAAGGCCGCGCCCTGCACGCCGGTGCTCGCGACCGATCCGCTTTATATTCTCTACACCTCCGGTACCACGGGAATCCCGAAGGGCGTCGTGCGCGACAATGGCGGGCATCTGGTTGCGCTGAAATGGTCGATGTTCAATCTTTACGGCGTCAAGCCGGGCGAGGTCTGGTGGTGCGGCTCCGATATCGGTTGGGTGGTCGGCCACAGCTACATCGTCTATGGCCCGCTGGTTCATGGCGCGACCTCGATCATGTATGAGGGCAAGCCGGTCGGCACGCCGGATGCCGGTGCGTTCTGGCGCGTCATTTCCGAACACCAGGCGGTCGCGCTGTTCACCGCGCCGACCGCCTTCCGCGCCATACGCAAGGAAGACCCGGACGGCGCGTTCATCCGGAAATACGATCTGTCGAAATTCCGCACGCTGTTCCTGGCCGGCGAGCGCGCCGATCCGCCGACGGTGGAGTGGGCGGAAGCGCAGTTGAAGGTGCCGGTCATCGATCACTGGTGGCAGACCGAAACCGGCTGGTGCATCGCCGGCAATCCGGTGGGTCTCGGCATGCTGCCGGTCAAGCACGGCTCGCCGACGGTGCCGATGCCGGGCTATCAGGTCGACGTGGTCGACGAGGCATCCAAGCCGGTGCCCGCGGGCACCATGGGCTCGATCGTGATCAAGCTGCCGATGCCGCCCGCCTGCCTGCCGACGCTGTGGGAGCAGGACGCGCGCTTCAGGGAGGCCTACCTGACGGAGTTCCCCGGCTGCTACAAGACCTCGGACGCCGGTTACAAGGACGAGGACGGCTATGTCTGGGTAATGGGCCGCACCGACGACATCATCAATGTTGCCGGTCATCGCCTCTCCACCGGCGGCATGGAGGAAATTCTGGCGTCCCATCCCGATGTCGCTGAATGCGCCGTCCTCGGCATCAAGGACGCAATCAAGGGCGAAGTGCCTTGCGGCTTCCTGGTGCTGAAGGCCGGCATCGCGCGAGCGCCCGCCGAGATCGAGAAGGAGATCGTGGCGCTGGTGCGCGACAAGCTCGGCCCCGTCGCGGCCTTCAAGCTCGCGATCACGGTTGGTCGCCTGCCGAAGACGCGCTCCGGAAAGATCCTTCGCGGCACCATCAAAAAGATCGCCGACGGCGAGAGCTGGACCATGCCGGCGACCATCGAGGACCCGAAGGTGCTGGACGAAATCGGCGACGCGCTGAAGGGCAGGGTGTAATTTTTGTTGCCGTCATTCCGGGCCGATGCGAAGCATCGAACTATGGGGCGCTCCTGGCGCCCCGAGAACCTCGAGGTTCCGGGCTGGTCCTTCGGGCCGTTCGGTAATGACGGGTTCCTTGTCATGCCCGGGCTTGACCCGGGCATCCATCCTCTTCAAAGCAAGCTGCCATTATTTCGATGGATTGCCGGGTCAAGCCCGGCAATGACGAGAAAGAAACGGAGCCTGCGCATGCAGTATGGACTCGCAAGGCAATTCGCCGCCCTCATCATTGCCGCCCCCTTGCTCGCCGGCTGCCTGGAACGCGGCCAGCCGACCATGGTCGATACCAGCGCGGACGACGATGCATTCTGCCGTGCCAACAATGTCGCGGTGGGCTCGAACGAATACGTCAATTGCCGCAAGAACCGCGACGTGCAGCGTGGCAATGCCAACGCCCGTGCTGACCGCGCCCAGCGCAATATGGCCGAGCAGATGCTGAACAACCCGGTCCGGCCGTGATCAGGAGGCTCTCATGAACGAAGATGTCTTCAACGCCAGCCTGCGCAAGTTTCTGAAGCAAGTCGGCGTCACCTCGCAACGCGAGATCGAAAAGGCCGTGCGCGACGCGCTCGACGCCGGCAAGCTGAAGGGCCACGAGAAGCTACCGGCGAAGATGGTTTTGACGATCGGCAGTATCAGCCTCTCGCATGAGATCAACGACGAGATAGAGCTGGGCTAGTGGTACGATCTTGCCGTTCCTGTGGGGGCCAGACGAGCGAGGCTTAACGAGCGGAGCGCACCAAGCTCCCGGACGCTCACACATGAAATGCACGGAATGGCACTTGTCAGGCTACTTTTGGCATTAAATACTGAGCGGGCGAGTTCTTTCATTGCAGCAATCGGCCGACGCAGTGGTGCGGGCGGTCTGAATTTAGCCGAGTTGCGTAGCCAAGCGGATGTGTCCGATGAGCTTGGAGGCGGCTACAACTAACGCACCTCCAGCGCCATCGTCCGCAGCGTGGCCGCCGTGGACTGTTTCAATTCTCGTTGCAATCGTCTTTTTCCTCGCCGCGCGTCTCAGCCTCGCTCTGCTCGAAAAGTCTGATGGCGTTGCCGTGTTCTGGCCGGCCGCGGGCGTGGCCACCGGGATTCTGGTGGCGTTCGGTCCGGCGGTGCGGTGGCCGGTCGTCGTCGCGGTGGTCGCTGCCACTTTTGCGGCCAATCTGCTCGGCGATCGCAATCTTGCCAGCACCACGTTTTTCGCGGTGGCGAATGCCAGCGGTCCCCTTATCGTCTCAGGGCTGATCCAGCGATTTTGCGGCGCTCCATTCGAACTCGATGAACTGCGTTGTGTCCTTGGATTATTCGCCGCCACGATCGTTGCCGCCATGGTCGATGGTTTGGTCGGCATGCTCGGGTTTGTGTTGTTCCATGCCCCGGCCGCATCGCCTGTGGCGGTATGGAGTCATTGGCTCGTTTCCGACACGGTGGGTACCATCGCCGTTGCGCCTCTTGTGGTCGGCCTCGCATCGTTCCTGCGCAAAGCGCCGCCGAAGCGCGAAATTGCGGAGGGGGCTTTCGCGCTTGCGATCGTGGCCACCCTGTGTGTCCTCCTCGTCATTCTGCCCAACAAGCCGTGGACCCTCGAACTGGCGATTGCCTCGCTCGCCCCGCTCTTCGTGTGGATCGCTGCCCGCGTTCGCCCGGCCTTTACGGCGATCGCAACGTTCCTGTGCGCGATCACGATCGTATGGACGACGATATTCGCCGTCGGTCTTTTCGGCGACCCGCGGTCGCCGATCGAGGAACGTATCCTGTCCGCTCAAGCCACTATTCTGGCCACGTCGTTCGGCGCGCTGGTTCTTGCGGCGCTGTTCAGCGAGCGTCGGCAACACGAAACTGCGATTCTCGAACGGGAGCGTCGGCTTGAAGAGGCGCTTCGGGCCGGCGGTGTGATCACCTTCGACTGGAATCTGCAGACTGGTCTGATCGAGGTGAGCCGGAATGCCGCTGAAATCCTAGGTCTTGGTCCACAACAATTTATCGACGGTGCGAACTGGATAAGGCAAGTCCATCCCGATGACCGCCCGTCCGTCACGGCTCGCTTGGGCGCGGTCCGCCCGGACGACCCCTCACACTCGATGGCGTTCCGATTCATGCGACCGGATGGGCGCGGCGAAGTTTGGCTGGAGCAGGTCGCCATCACCAGCGTCGACTCGACCGGGAAACCGATACGCATCAGCGGCCTGACGACCGACATCACGGAACGAAAACGGTTTGAGGGAGAGATTTCTCGCGCCTGGAAATCAGCCGCATTGGCAGATCGCGCAAAATCCAGCTTCCTGTCCGCTGCCAGTCATGATTTGCGACAGCCCCTGCAGACGCTGAGATTTCTGCAAGGTTCGCTTGGGCTGCACCTCACGGGCGGCGAGGGGCGCGAACTTGTCGACGGGATGGCGCGATCTCTCGACACCATGTCCAGCATTCTGTCGAGCCTGCTTGATGTGAATCGTCTCGAGGCGGGAAGTCTTCGTCCGTCGAAGAGCGACTTCGCGATCAAGGAGATATTTGATTCCCTGGCGGCCGACTTCTCCGGTGCCATCACCGACAGAGGCTTGCGGTGGCGCATGGTGCGTTCGGGACTGCTGGTCCCCAGCGACAAGCGCATGCTCGAAACGATGATACGAAATTTGCTTTCGAACGCGCTGCGATACACCGATCGGGGAAGGATTCTGCTGGGTTGCCGGCGGGTGGGCAACAAGGTCCGGATCGAAGTCTGGGACAGCGGCATTGGCATTACGCAGGATCAGCTCCCGCATATCTTTCAGGAATACTATCAGGGCTCGCCAGAAGCAGAACGTGGCGGCCTCGGATTGGGCCTGGCGATCGTCAGGCGTCTGGGGGAGATGCTGGATCATCCGATCGGTGCGCATTCCACGCCTGGCAAAGGCACCGTCATTACGATCGAGGTCCCGCGCGGCGACGGGAATGGCGACAGGCGCGAACGGACGCAGAAGCCGCGATATGAGAAGGGCGACTTCCGCGGGACTATTCTTGTCGTCGAGGACGAGGCGAGCGTGCGCGCATCGATCAGCCGCCTGCTGAAAGAGCGCGGCATAGAGGCGATCGTGGTCGCAACCGCAGACGAGGCACTGGCGCGCGTCCGCCGTCAGGAAATCCGCCCCGATGTGCTGCTATGCGACTACAATCTTCAGGGCTCGACAAACGGCGTGACGACAATCGGTGATTTGCGAGCGGCTCTCGGCCGAAACGTCCCGGCTATTGTCATGACCGGAGACATCCGGTCGGAAATCGTGGAGCCGATTATCGCGCAGGGCATTTTAGTACTACTCAAGCCGTTCCTGGCCGACGAGCTTCTGCAGCACATTGCGCGGCTCTCACGTGAACAGGCTGCCGCTGGTCCGGCCAACCCGACCACGCGGTGATCGCGCCCTCACAACAAAAAACGCGGCAGGTTGCCCCGCCGCGTTCGGCATCGGCCGCAGCTGACAACCTTACTCGTCGTCGTCCTGCTTCTTGCCGCCGATCGTCTTCAGCTTGGCGAACACGGCGTCGAGGTTGAGGTCGTCCTGTTTCTTTTCGCTCGGCTCGAATTCCGGCTCCTTCTTCGTGGTCTCGGAGGCCGGAAGGAGCGTGGCGCCGCCGTAGGCCGCGGGCACCGGCTTTTCCTTCGCCGCGCGCTGCACCTCGAAATCGAGCTCGATCTGCGAGCACAGGCCGAGCGTCACCGGGTCCATCGGGGTCAGCGTCGAGGCATTCCAGTGGGTGCGGTCGCGGACGCTGGCAATCGTGGTCTTGGTGGTGCCGACCAGACGCATGATCTGCGCGTCCTTCAATTCGGGGTGGTTGCGCACCAGCCAGAGGATCGCGCTCGGGCGCTCGTGGCGGCGCGACACTGGGGTGTAGCGCGGGCCCTTCTTCTTGGCAGCCGGCGGCAGCACGACCTTGCTCTCGCCGAGCTTGAGGCGGTAATTCGGGTCCTTTTCGCCCTTTTCGATCTCGTCGCGGGTCAATTGGCCCGTCGAAATCGGGTCCATGCCCTTGATGCCCTGGGCGGCGTCGCCGTCGGCGATGGCGCGGACTTCGAGCGGGTGCATCTTGGTGAAATCGGCCACTTGGTCGAAGGTTAACGCCGTATTATCGACCAGCCACACGGCCGTCGCCTTGGGCATCAGCGGTGCATTGCTCATGGCAAATCTCCTTTGTGCCTCGCCCACCTCTTTTTGGAGGCGAAGCCTATGGTCATCGGGGATGACGGGAATTAGGGCGCTATATACGCCTTCCAGCCCCTTTGGCGCAATGGTCTGCTAAAGTGCCTTGACAGAGGGCGAAAGCAGTCCCAAGTCCTTATGCGAATTGGCCGTTCCCAGCCCGCCGGCTAGGGGTGATTCGGTCCCCGAGATAGCCCCAATGCCTTCTGTGTCAACGTCAGCGAAACCAGACCTCAGAATCGTGCTTTGTTCTCCCCGCGGCTTCTGCGCCGGGGTGGTACGGGCCATCGATACCGTCGAACGGGCTCTCGCCATCTACGGCGCCCCCGTCTATGTCCGTCACGAAATCGTGCATAATCGCTACGTGGTCGACAGCCTGAAAACCAAGGGCGCGATCTTCGTCGAGGAACTCGCCGAAATACCCGACAATACCAACGCCCCGGTGGTGTTCTCGGCCCATGGGGTTCCCAAATCGGTTCCGGCCGACGCCCGGGCCCGGAATTTCTTCTCGCTGGATGCGACCTGCCCGCTGGTCACCAAGGTGCACCGCGAGGCTGCGATCCATTTCAAGCGCGGCCGTGAAATCCTGCTGATCGGGCATTCGCACCACCCCGAGGTGGTCGGCACACTCGGCCAGTTGCCGCCGGGCGCGGTGACGTTGATCGAGACCGCCGACGACGCCAAGACCTTCACGCCGAAGGATCCGAACAACCTCGCCTTCGTGACGCAGACGACGCTGTCGATTGACGACACCGCTGAGATCGTCGCGCTGCTCAAGGAGCGTTTCCCGAACATCAACGGGCCGCACAAGGAAGACATCTGCTACGCCACCACCAACCGCCAGCTCGCGGTCAAGAAGGTGGCGCCGGTGGTCGATGCGCTGATCGTGGTCGGCGCGCCGAACTCGTCGAACTCGCAGCGCTTGCGCGAAGTCGCCGAGCGCGAGGGCTGCCCTGTTTCGGTGCTGGCGCAGCGCGCCTCGGATCTCGACTGGTCGCGCTTCGAAGGCATCAAGAGCCTCGGCATTACCGCAGGCGCTTCCGCGCCGGAAGTGATCGTCGAGGAGATCATGGGCGCTTTCGCCGAGCGTTATGAACTGCATGTGGAGACGGTTTCGGCTGCGGAAGAGAACGAGTTCTTCCCGCTGCCGCGCTCGCTGCGACCCGACGCCGCCTGAGGTTTCTCATGGCGGTTTACACCGACGTCGCCGCCGAAGACCTCGCGGAGTTCATGAAAGGCTACGACATCGGCGAATTGCTCTCCTACAAGGGCATCGCCGAGGGCGTCGAGAATTCCAACTTCCTGGTGCATACCAGCAAGGGCGCGTTCATCCTCACGCTCTATGAAAAGCGCGTGGCGGTGGACGATCTGCCGTATTTCCTGTCGCTGATGGCGCATCTGGCCGAGCGCGGCGTGCGTTGTCCGCAGCCGGCGAGGAATCGCAAGGGCGAGGTCTACAGCGAGTTGGCCGGGCGTCCCGCGGCGATCATCAACTTCCTTGAAGGCATGTGGCCGCGGCGGCCCAACGCCACGCATTGCGCCGGCGTCGGCGAGGCGCTGGCGAAAATGCATCTGGCCGGCCACGACTTTCCGATGTTCCGCAAGAACCCGTTGTCGGTCGAGGGCTGGCGGCCGCTGTTCGATCTCGCCGCATCGCGCGCCGACAGCGTCGCACCGGGCCTGCAGGACTTTATCGCGCGCGAACTCGATCACCTCGAAGCGTGTTGGCCGAAAGATCTGCCGCTCGGCGTCATCCACGCCGACCTGTTTCCCGACAACGTCTTCTTCCTCGGCGACAGACTGTCCGGCCTGATCGACTTCCCGTTTTCCTGCAACGACATTTTGGCCTACGACGTCGCGATCTGTCTGAACGCGTGGTGCTTCGAGCCGGATCATTCCTTCAACGTCACCAAGGCGCGCGCGCTGCTCAATTCTTACGGCCGCGAGCGGCAATTGTCTGATACCGAGCAGGAGGCGCTGCCGCTTTTGGCGCGCGGCGCGGCGCTGCGCTTTTTGCTGACGCGGCTCGTCGACTTTCTCAACGTGCCGCCGGGCGCGCTGGTGAAGCCGAAGGACCCGCTCGAATACGTCCGCAAGCTGCGCTTCCACCAGAGCGTTTCCAGCGTGCGCGACTACGGACTGATTCAGCCGGGATGCGTCGCTTGAGCGAATTGCCTCACGTCACCGTTTTCACCGACGGCGCCTGCTCGGGCAATCCCGGCCCCGGCGGTTGGGGCGCGATCCTGCGGTTCGGAGAGACCGAAAAGGAATTGAAGGGCGGCGAGCCGCACACCACCAACAATCGCATGGAGTTGATGGCGGCGATCTCGGCGCTGGAGGCGCTGAAAAAGCCCTGCGTGGTCGATCTCACCACCGACAGCCAGTATGTGCGCCAGGGCATCACCGGCTGGATCCATGGCTGGAAGCGGAACGGCTGGCGCACCGCGGACAAGAAGCCGGTCAAGAATGTCGAACTATGGCAGCGGCTCGACGCCGCGCTGAAACCGCACCAGGTGCGCTGGCACTGGATCAAGGGCCACGCCGGCCACGCCGAAAACGAACGCGCCGATGAGTTGGCGCGTGAAGGCGTGGCGATGGCGAGGTTGCAGGAGAGAGTGGGGAAGTAGGCTGGGCGGTCAGCCACGCCCAACAGCCGTCATCACCCGCGAAGGCGGGTGATCCAGTATTCCAGAGACATCAGTGATCGATACGAGAAGCCGCGGAGTACTGGACCGCCCGGTCAAGCCGGGCGACGACAGTGTGGTTTGCGGCGAGGGTGCCGCAGCTTACAGCTGCCCCAGCAGCGTATCGCCGCCGGAAACCTCCACCTTGCCGGGCGCCGGCTCGAGGTTGAGCTTCTTCACCACGCCGTCGTCGACCAGCATCGAATAGCGCTTGGAGCGGATGCCCAGGCCGTTGCCGGAGGCGTCGAGCTCCATGCCGATCGCCTTGGTGAAGTCGGCATTGCCGTCGGCGAGGAACACGGCCTCGTCGCGCTGATCGGTGTCGCGCTTCCAGGCGTTCATCACGAAGGCGTCGTTGACGGAGACGATGGCAATGGTGTTCACGCCCTTGTCCTTGATGGCATAGGCGTTGAGGAAGATGCTCGGCAGGTGCATCTTGTGGCAGGTGCCGGTATAGGCGCCGGGCACCGCAAACAGCGCCACCTTCTTGCCCTTGAAAATATCGTCGGTGGTTTTGACCTGCGGGCCTTCCGCCGTCATCACGCGAAACTTGGCTTCCGGCAGCTTGTCGCCAACTTGGATCGTCATCGTCAATTCTCCCTCAATGAGCGGGTGTTTCTTAGACCGGGCAGGTAGCCGGCACAATATTCGTCAGGCTCGAAACGGCAACGGTCGAGACTGTTCACGCTTGCGTCATCACGGCGAAAAGCCGCCTTCATTGAGGAATGCCTGCTCCTCGGGCGTGTTGGAGCGGCCCAAAATCTGGTTGCGGTGGGGAAAGCGGCCGTACCGCCGGATGATATCTGCGTGGTGCTCGGCCCATTTCAGGCTTTCGGTGTGGCCGGCCGCGCGCGACAGCTCAATGCAGCGCAACTGGTCCTCCAGGTGCTCCGAGTGCATGAAAGGCAGATAGAGGAATTCGCGCAAGGCAGGATCGATCCGCACGTCCACGCCGCGATCGATGGCGCGGTGTGCCACCTCGCGCGCCAGCGCGTCGCTGGCATAGGTCCTGATGTCGCCACGGAACATGTTGCGGGGAAACTGGTCGAGCACGATGACGAGCGCCAGCGCGCCGTCATCGCTCGTTTCCCATGACGATAATTCGCCGGCTGCCGCTCTCTGCCAAAGGCAGAGATAGCGCCGGCGCACCTCCGCATCGAAAGCGTCGTCGCGGGTGTACCAGCGATCCGGGCCGGCATCGCGCCAGAAGGCCAGAATGTCGGCTGGCGCGACGTCAGTCACCGTCATATCGAGCGCCCGAGGCTGCTCAGGCCGCGGCTTTCTTCTCGTCGCGTAGTTCGCGGCGCAGGATCTTGCCGACATTGGTCTTGGGCAGGTCGGTCCTGAACTCGATCTGCTTGGGCACCTTGTAGGCGGTGAGCTGCGTGGTGCAGAACTTGATGACGTCATCGGCCGAGAGGTTCTGGTCCTTCTTGACGATGAAGGCCTTCACCGCCTCGCCGGACTTCGCATCCGCAACGCCGATCACGGCGCATTCCAGCACGCCCGGATGGCTCGCGATCACTTCCTCGATCTCGTTCGGATAGACGTTGAAGCCCGAGACCAGGATCATGTCCTTCTTGCGGTCGACGATCTTGGTGTAGCCGCGCTCGTCCATCACGCCGATGTCGCCGGTACGGAAGAAGCCGTCCGCAGTCATCACATTCGCGGTTTCTTCCGGCCGGTTCCAGTAGCCGGCCATCACCTGCGGGCCCTTGGCGCAGATCTCGCCGGCTTCGCCGAGCGGCACTTCCTTGCCGTCATCGTCGCGGATCGAGATATAGGTCGAGGGCACGGGGATGCCGATCGAGCCGGAGAACTGGTCGGTGTCCGCGGGGTTGCAGGTCAGCGTCGGCGAGGTCTCGGACAGGCCGTAGCCTTCGGACAGCGCGCAGCCCGTCACCTTCAGCCATTTCTCGGCGACCGGCTTCTGTGTCGCCATGCCGCCGCCGAACGAGGTCTTCAGCTTGGAGAAGTCGAGCTTGTCGAAGCCAGGCGCGTTGAGCAGGGCGTTGTAGAGCGTGTTGACCGCCGGGAAGCTGTTGACCTGGTACTTCTGCAGCTCCTTGATGAAGCCCGGTATGTCACGCGGGTTCGGGATCAGGAGGTTGACGCCGCCGGCCCGCATCGCGAGCAGGAAGCACGCGGTCAGCGCGAAGATGTGATAGAGCGGCAGCGCGCAGACGATGAAGAGCTGCTCGACATGCGGCGGCTTCTTCAGCGCCGGCTGCAACCAGGCGTCGTTCTGCAGCACGTTGGCGAGAATGTTCCTGTGCAGCAGGGTCGCGCCCTTGGAGACGCCGGTGGTGCCGCCAGTATATTGCAGGAAGGCGACATCGTCGCGGTTAAGCTGCGGTTTGCTGAGTTTCAGACTGCGGCCGGCGCCGAGCGCCTCGTTGAACGGCACGGCGCCCGGGATCGACCAGGCCGGCACCATCTTCTTCACCTTGCGCACCACGAGGTTGACGATCACGCCCTTGAAGCCGAGCAGGTCGCCCATGCTGCCGACGATCACGTGCTTGACGGACGTCTTGGCGATCACCTGCTGCACCGTGGTGGCAAAGTTCTCCAGCACGATGATGGCTTCGGCGCCGGAATCCTTGAGCTGATGCTCGAGCTCGCGCGGGGTGTAGAGCGGATTGACGTTCACGACAGCATAGCCGGCGCGCAGCACGGCGGCGGTCGAGACCGGGTATTGCAGCACGTTCGGCATCATCAGCGCGACGCGGGCGCCTTTTTGCAGGCCCTTGCTCTGCAGG
This sequence comes from Bradyrhizobium sp. WYCCWR15520, assembly GCF_056174665.1. Lineage (NCBI taxonomy): Bacteria > Pseudomonadati > Pseudomonadota > Alphaproteobacteria > Hyphomicrobiales > Nitrobacteraceae > Bradyrhizobium > Bradyrhizobium sp. WYCCWR15520. The sequence goes on along the minus strand of NZ_JBWBWM010000017.1, from coordinate 112,960 downwards.
TAGGCGCCGAGGGCTGCGGACATCTCATCGAGATCGCGGTAGCTGATCGACTTGTCCATGCAGATGAACGCCTTGCGATCGGCGAATTTCTTGAAGCTCTCTTCCAATAGCTCAACGAGCGACGAGTACTGGTTGACGTCGATATCGGCTGGCACGCCGGCCGGATATTGCTTGAGCCAGATCCGCTCCATGGTATTTCCCCTCTGGTTCCGAGCCCGCTCTGATGGCTTCAGATTCGTGCTCTCAAACTTTGTTTTGGCGCGTTTTCCTCGTGCGAGGCGGTAGCCGCTTCGCTCGAAAACGCTATGGCGCCCTGTTTCTCGGCCGGGCGCACCTTGTTTTGGGCAGTATTGTGAATGCCGCCGCCGATGGCAAGCGTCTGCGCGCTATCGACGCATTGCGGCGAGCTGGAATAGTTCGGCCGAACGGCAGCAAAACTGCCTAATTGCGCGGGTTTGCAGGTCGTTAACCAGCCGGCTTGGTTTCACCCTTGGGTTTAGCGGCGGCGTTCGGCTTGGCCGGCTTCGGCGCCGGCTTGTCCCCCACGGCTGCAGGCTTGGCGGCTACGGGCTTGTCGGCTACGGGCTTGGCGGCCGCGGGTTTGGCGGCTGGCTTTTTTTCGGCCGATGCGGCGGCCGGGGTCGGCTTGGCGGCAACCTCCGGCTTGGCGTTCGCATGCCTGACCGCAGCAGGCTTGGCGGCCGGCTTCGCGCTGGCTTCGGCCTTTGGCGCCGCGGCGTCAGGCTTCTTCGCCGCGATCTTCGATTTCTTGCCGCGCTTTGCCGACGACGCCTGCTTCTCGGCCTCCGCCGCAACGGCTGCGATCAAGGCGGCGCCGGTCTTGGTCGGGCCGGTATAGACCGGAATGGGCTCGGACGGCTCGGCCGCGGCCGCCAGCAACTCGGACGGCTTGCCCGTCGGCGGTTGCAGCCCGGCGGTGAAGAACGCCACCGCCGTTTCACCGGCCGAGGCGTTGCCGTTGGAAGCGACAACGTCCGCGTCCTCGTCGGTCGCCGGCCGCTTGCGCTTGCCGTTGCACATCTCCTCGCGCAGGTTCGGCGGCGTCGCATCGACGGGGACCAGATTGTCGACGGTGCCGAGCGCGGGCTTCAGCCAGCCAAGCCCGCCGCCGAAGCCGCGCTCCAGCAATTGCGCCGCGCGCACCGCCCGCTGGTGTCCCGAAGAGGAGCCGAGCACCACAGCTATCAGCCGCTTGCCATTGCGCGTCGCGGAGGCGACCAGATTGTAGCCGGAAGCGCAGATGAAGCCGGTCTTGAAACCGTCGGCGCCGGGATAGCGTCCGATCAGCTTGTTGAAATTCTGCGTCACCCTGCGGCCGTAACGGATCGAGGGGATATGCATAAAGTATTCGTATTCGGGCAGGTCGCGGATAACGGCGCGCGCCAGCATCGCAAGATCGCGCGCCGACGTGACCTGTCCGTCTGCCGGCAGCCCGTTCGGGTTGACGTAGCTCGTCTGCGTCATGCCGAGCCTTTGGGCGGTCTGGTTCATCATACCAGAGAAACCGTCGACCGACCCGCCGACGCCCTCGGCGAGCACCACGGCCATGTCGTTGGCCGACTTCACCATCATCATCTTCAGCGCGTTGTCGACGGTGACCTGGGTGCCCGCAGGAAAACCCATCTTGGAAGGCGACTGCGAGGCGGCGACCGGCGACACCGTGAGCAGCGTGTCGAGCGAGAGGCGTCCTTCCTTCACCGCCTTCAGCGTGACGTAGGCGGTCATGATCTTGGTGACGGAAGCCGGATACCAGGGCATCGTCGCGTTGTCAGCCTGCAGCACCTTGCCGGTGTCGGCCTCGACGACCAGCAGCGCTTCGGCGTGCGCGGCGCGCGGCGTCACGACGGCGAACGCCGCCGCAACAAGAATCCAGGTGAGCGACGGGCTGCAAAGCAGCGGGCGAAGAAAATGCACTTTTCCGTTCCGGTCCTTTGAGACCCGCCTTCGAAAAGGAGGTCCTTGAGATCTAGTGTTCGGGTTTCAAGCGTGTCCGGCGCCGTTGCTCTGCGGCGATGCAAACCTATACCGGCTTGGCTATTCAGAACAGGGGCCGGGCAATTAAATCGTGGACGAAATCGTGGCAAATTCGGCGGTATTTGACCGTGACGGCGCTCACGCAGGTTCCTGGCTCACCCCAGTCTTATTTGACCTCGATTCCGGCGCGGGCACTCTCCTGCACCATGAACTGGGCCCTTGCGAGTTCCGCAAAACGACCGCCCTTGGCCACCAGTTCGTCGAAAGTTCCGCTTTCGATCACCCGGCCATTGTCGAACATCAGGATCCTGGTGGCATTGCGGATGGTCGAAAGCCGGTGCGCAATCACGAAGGTGGTGCGGCCCTTCATCACCTCGTCGAGGGCAGCGTTGACCTTGGCCTCGGTCACGGCGTCGAGCGCGCTGGTGGCCTCATCCAGGATCAGGATCGGCGGGTCCTTCAACAGCGCGCGGGCGATCGACAGGCGCTGGCGCTCGCCGCCGGACAGCATGCGGCCGCGCTCGCCGGCATGAGTGTCGAACTTCTTTTCGCTGCGCTCGATGAAGTCGAGGGCCTGCGCGCGGGTTGCGGCGAGGCGCATTTCCTCCTCGGTCGCATCGGGCTTGCCGACGAGCAGATTGTCGGCGAGCGAGCGGTTGAACAGCAGCGCCTCCTGGAACACCACGCCGATGTTCCGCCGCAGCGCGGTCAGTTTCAGGGCGCGGACATCCATGCCGTCGATCTTGATGATGCCGGATTGCGGATCGAAGGCGCGATGCAGAAGCGCGATCGCGGTCGATTTGCCGGCGCCGGTCGAGCCGACCAGCGCGATGGTCTGGCCGGGCAGTGCCGTGAACGAAACGTCTTCGACCGCGGGCCGCTTGCCGTCGTAGGAAAACGAGACGTCGTGGAATTCGACGAGGCCGGAGAGTCGTCCGGTATCGACAGCGCCGGGCCGGTCGCGCACCGCCGGCACTGCGTCCAGCACGTCGAAGAATTCCTGCAGGCGTGGCGCCTCCATGAACACGCTGTTGATGAAGCTCACCACCTGTTCGAGCTTCTGGATCAGCATCGTCGCAAAGCTCACGAACATCACGATCTCGCCGACCGTCGTCTGTCCCTGCGCGTGCAGGTAGATACCGACGGTAAAGATGGCGAGCACGGTGATGGTGGTGGAAGCGCGGGTGATGACGGTGACCAGCGCCCACCAGCCCAATACCGGCATCTGTGCGGCGAGCAGTTTGTCGGCGACGAAGCGCAGGCCCTGAACTTCCGCGTCGATCCGCACAAAGCTCTGCACCAGCGCGACGTTGCCGAGCGCGTCGGACGCGCGCGCGGAGAGGTCGCTGTACTGCGCCTCGACCTCGCTCTGCATGCCGTAAGTCTTGCGCACCACCAGCGTGGTCAGCACGGTGAATACGACGCACAGCACGAACAGCAGGATCGCCAGCCGCCAGTTGATGTAGAGCGCGAGCGGCAGCAGCACCACCAGCGACAGGATCGCCGCAAAATGCTCGCGGAAGAATCCGAGCCAGAGCCGCCACAGCGCGTCGGTGCCGTTCAGCATCACCTTCATCAGCCGGCCGGAATGGGTGCCGGTGTGGAAGGTCAGCGGCAACTGCATGATGTGCTCGAAATAATCGGTCAGCACCGCCTGGCGCTGCCGGTGCGCCAGCTTGTCGGCATGGAGCGCGACCAGCGCGCTGCACGCGATGGTGAACAGGCCGAACGCCACCCACGCCGCCAGCAGCGGCCATGCCGAATTCGTTGCCAGCGGCCCGGTCTGCGGCTTGCCCGAAAGCACGTCGACGATCTTGCCGAACAGCACCGGCTCGGCGAATTGCGCGCCGGCCAGTAGCAGGTTGGCGACGGCGAGAATCCAGCCCAGCCGCGCCTCCTTGCCGAGCAGCTCGAGGACGCGGGTGTAAAGGCGCAGCATGGACATCAGGGGAAAGACTCAATGGAAGCGATCAGCGGCCACCATACTAATCAGGGATCGCGGTAGAGAACCAGAGCGGGATGAATTTTGTTCCGGTCGCTGCGGACACGCCCACCAGCCTCATCCTGAGAAGCCGCGAAGCGGTGTCTCGAAGAATGGGCCACGGGTGCTGTTGGGGCCTCATGGTTCGCCCGGCGATGCGCAGCGTCGTCCGGAGACGCTTTGCGCCTCCTCACCATGACGGACCAGTTTTAGTCAATTAATCAGCCGCCCGTTGAGCGGCGGCAGAAACTGGTCGTCGAAGATATCCGACGCCTGCGGCCGCTTCTGAAACTTGAAATCCTCCGCGACCTGATCGATCGCGCGTTCGAAGCGCGCCGGATCGATCGCGCCGATGCCGTTGCGTTTCACTTCGCTGGTCAGGATGTTGTCGCGCAGGATGGTTTGCAGGCGCTCGAGCTCAAGGTCCTTCGCGCCGCCGTCCATGCGGTTGGCGACCTCCGTCGCGGCGGCTGCGGGGTCCTTGACCGTGAGATTCAGGCCGCCGATCACAGCTCGCACAAAGCCTTTCACCGCCTCGGGCTTGGCGGCCGCCAGGGCCGGATTGACGATAATGGCGAAGCCATAGGCCTCGCAGCCATAGTCGGCGAATTTCAGCACCGCCAGATCGTCGGCCGGCACGCCGCGGTCTTTCAGATTGATCGCCGACAGGTAGGAGAACCCGGTCACGGCATCGATCTGGCCCGCCGACAGCATCGGCTCGCGCACCGCGGCGCTGATGCTGCTCTGCTTCACGTGCTTGATCTTGATGCCGTTCTGTTGTGCCACCGCCGGCCACAACCGGACGGACAGGTCGCCTTCGGCGACGCCGAGGGACTTGCCGTCGATGTCCGACAGCATGCGGACGCCGCGGCTCTTGCGGGCGATGATCGCATAGGGCGCCTTGTTGAACAGCACGAACACCGCTTTGATCCGGGGGCCGCCCTGCTTGTCCTTGTCGCGAAACCGCATCAATGCGTTGATGTCGACCATCGCGAAATCGCTGGTGCCTGCCGCGACGCGCGCGATCGCGTCCGATGATCCGCTGGCAATATTGGTCGTGACCGCAAGTGCCTCGGCGCTGAACAGGCCGCCATTGGCCGCCATCACGAACGGCGCCGCCGCGGCATCGATCGGCCGGTCGAGCGAGAACTGGATCTGGAGCGGAGGCCGGGGTTCGTCCGCGGCGCGGGCGCTGTTCGCCGCAAACCCCACGACGGCACACAGGCCGGCAAGGTAAGCCAGGAGAACGCTCAGACGAGCGCGGATGGCGTTGGTCCTGATCGCACGCATCGAGATTACATCAGCACGAGGTGGGACAAGTTGCCGCGCCGGCGATGTCTGTTTGATGACGTCGCTCACGGCATGAATCGCCCTTGGGCGAACCAGTGTGCAGCATCTAACCTGAACGGTCGATGACTGCCATGATTTTGCCCGAGATCGTTCAGCTGCCGTTGGGGTTGGGGAACCTAATATGCATCCAGTGGGTTAGCTATCGAGGGCCTGTCAGGCCACAGCTCCCACGGAGGATGTTGAGATGTTTGCGCGAAAAGGTGTGTTTTCATCGATCGGCCGCGCCGGCGCGGTAGCGACGGTTGTAGCGGTGGCGTTGACGGCAGTCGCGCCGACCACGACGTTCGCCGGCTCGGCGCCATCGAGCAAGGGCGTCACGGCCTCGACCGGGACCAGCGACGCGACCGACATCAGTGCACGCCGCAGGTATTATCGCGGTGGTGGCGGCGGAGCTGCGGCAGCGGCGGCCTTCGCCGGCATCGTCGGCACCGGGCTTGCGATCGCGGCCACCCAGAACCGCCGCAACTACTACTATGACAACTACGGCTACTATGGCGGTGGCCCGGTCTATTACGGTAACCCGCATTATTACGGGCCCCGCTACTACGGCGGCGGCCCCTATTATGGCGGTTGGTAAACCGCGACTTCCACCGACCGTTAAAGATGAATCCACCGGCCGGACAGCCGGTGGATTTTTTTTGTGGTTGTAGGCCCGGCCGTTAACACGCCGGCCACGGTATTGCATTAGGTTCGAAGAATGAGTGATTCGCTGGAGCGGCTTTATCAGGCTGTCATCGCGGCCCGGGATCTCGATCCGGCAACGTCGCGCACGGCCCGGCTGTTTCAGCGCGGCCCCTCCAAGATGGCCAAGAAGCTCGCCGAGGAAGCCATTGAAGTCGTGATCGACGCCGTCAACGGCAAGACCGACGCGGTGATCCGGGAGAGCGCAGATCTGCTCTACAACCTCACCGTTCTCTGGGCATCGGCCGGTGTGAAGCCCGAGGACGTCTGGAGCGAAATGGAGCGGCGCGAGGATCTGCTTGGCATCGCCGAGAAGCTGCCGAAGGCAAAAATGCCCAAGGCCGTTGCGGGCAACGCAGTGGTCGGCAAGGCGTCGCCTAAGCCGTTGCCCAAGACACTGCCCAACGAGACACTGCCCAAAGCGACGGCGTCCCCCGCGGTCCGGCGGCGAATTGTCGCGTTGGAAGGCCGCGGGCTCCGTAAACGGCATTAATTCCGCTCGAAATCCCTATTATTCCGGCATGGACAAATCCGCCGCAGGATGGTTCATGCGCGCATGCTGAAACGGACCTACGACTGGTGCATCGACGCCGCCGACAAGCCCTATGCGCTCTGGATCATGGCGGCCGTATCCTTTGCGGAAAGCTCGTTCTTCCCGATCCCGCCCGACATCATGCTGCTGCCGATGTCGCTGGCCAGGCCGAAGAAGGCTTGGTGGTTCGCGACCGTTTGCACGATCGCGTCCGTCGCCGGCGGCGTGGTTGGATACGCGATCGGCGCGCTGCTCTACGATTCGGTCGGGCACTGGCTGATCACCGTCTACGGTCTCAGCGACAAGGTCGAAACCTTCCGCGCGTCCTATGCCGAATGGGGCGCGGTGATCATCCTGCTGAAGGGGCTGACGCCGATCCCCTACAAGCTCGTGACCATCACCTCGGGATTTGCCGGCTACAACATCTGGCTGTTCATCCTGTGCTCGATCGTGGCGCGCGGCGGGCGGTTCTTCGTGGTCGCAGTCCTGCTCAACCGCTATGGCGACCTGATTCGGGCGGAGCTGGAAAAGCGCCTCGGCACGTGGGTGGCCATCGGCGCCGTCGTCCTGGTGCTCGGCTTCTACATCGCCTTCAAGCTGGTCTAGTGCTTTGCCGGCATCCCGGCTTCAGGTTACGTTCGGTCCTATGCCCGGTTCAATCGGCCGTTTGATCAGGTTATGCGGGACGCAACTGGCGACCGCGGGCCTCGTTGCACCCATGCTGACGATCGCTCCCGAAGCCGGCTGGCCGCAGGGCACTCCACAGCCCTCGCTCGGCCTGCAATCGCCCGCCCAGCAATCGGTGCCGGCCCGGCCCGAGCCGCAGCAGATCGAGCCGCCGCCGTCCCCGCGCGACGAAAACCCGGGCCTGATCAACGAAATCGGAAAACTGTTCGAGAAATCCAAATCGCTGCTGCCGCCGCTGAGGAGCCCGGGCGAAACCATGGACGACGCGGGCAACAAAGGTGCCGGCGACAGCCTTTCGAACTTGGCCAGGCCCTCGATCATGGTGAGCGGGCGGGCGGCGTGTCTGGTGGCAGCCAACGGCGCGCCGGACTGCAAGGCTGGCGCCGACCGGCTGTGCCAGAGCAAGGGCTACAAGGAAGGCAAGAGTCTCGACACCGATGCCGCCGAGAAATGCTCGCCGAAAGTGTACCTGCCGGGCTACAAGCGCCAGGCCGGCGACTGCAAGACCGAAAATTACGTGACGCGGGCGCTGTGCCAGTAGCCTACGATCCCGAAAGCCCCGCTTGGCTCATGACGCGGGAAAGAAGATCGTGAGCAAACAAGACGTTAGCGCGGGAAGACCGGGTTGCATAAAACTCAATGCGGCAGCGCGAAAACGCAATACTTGACACTGGAAAGATTGCCTTGTTGGTATGATGCCCGGCATCTCTACGGCGATGCCTCACCCGCTCGAATGAACCTGAAGGATCGCTTCGTATGTCCATGCCCGCGCTGTTCAAGGGCCGCCTGTCGATACCCGTGATCGGGTCGCCGCTGTTCATCATCTCCGTGCCCGATCTCGTGATCGCCCAGTGCAAGGCCGGCGTCGTCGGATCGTTTCCGGCGCTGAATGCGCGCCCCGCCTCTCTGCTCGACGAGTGGCTGGCGCGGATCACGGAAGAACTCGCGGCGTACGACAAGGCGCATCCGGAGCGGCCCTCGGCGCCGTTCGCGGTGAACCAGATCGTTCACAAATCCAACAACCGGCTCGATCACGACCTTGCGGCCTGCGAGAAGTACAAGGTGCCGATGCTGATCACCTCGCTCGGCGCGCGCGAGGAGCTCAACAAGGCCGCGCACAATTGGGGCGGCATCGTCTTCCACGACGTGATCAACCAGAAATTCGCGCACAAGGCGGTCGAGAAGGGCGCCGACGGCCTGGTCCTGGTGGCCGCCGGCGCCGGCGGCCATGCCGGCACGATCTCGCCGCTCGCCTTCGTCGAGGAGACGCGCTTCTGGTTCGACGGACCGATCGCGCTGTCGGGCGCGATCGCCAATGGCCGCGCCATCCGCGCAGCGCGTATTCTCGGCGCCGACTTCGCCTATATCGGCTCCGCCTTCATCGCGACCCAGGAAGCCAACGCGGTCGAGGCCTACAAGGAGATGATTACGTCCTCGTCGGCGGAAGATATCGTCTATTCGAACCTGTTCACCGGCGTACACGGCAACTACCTCAAGCCGTCGATCGTCAAGGCCGGTCTCAATCCCGACGATCTGCCGACCTCCGATCCCTCCAAGATGAGCTTCGGCACCGACGCCTCCGGCGAGCGCACCAAGCCGAAGGCATGGAAGGAGATTTGGGGCTCGGGCCAGGGTATCGGCGGCATCGGCAAGGTGGTGCCGGCGGCCGAACTGATCGCGCGCTTCAAGAAGGAATATGACGAGGCGGTCGATCCCGCGCTGTAACGCGTCTTGCGGGCGCGCGCCCTGTCGTGAACACGACGGAGAAAGCGATGACAGCCAAACAGGATCTCAGCGCGCATGTCGCGCTGGTGACGGGCGCATCCCGCGGCATCGGCGCGGCGATTGCACGGACGCTTGCGCAAGCCGGCGCCGCGGTTGCGGTCAATTACCGCGAGCGCGCCGCTGATGCCGATGCGGTCGTTGCTGACATCAAGGCAAGCGGCGGCCGCGCTATCGCCGTTGCGGCTGACGTCTCGCAGGCGGCGGCCGTTGCCGGCATGGTCGAGCAGATCACTTCCGCGCTCCGCCCGATCGACATTCTCGTCAACAATGCGGGCGTCGCGATGGTGCGTGGCGTCGACGACCTCACCGAAGATGATTTCGACCGCACCATCACGGTGAATCTGAAATCCGCCTTCCTGTGCACGCAGGCCGTGCTGCCGGCGATGCGGGCGCGCAAATGGGGCCGCATCGTCAACATCTCGTCAGGTGCGGCGCGCGGCGCCGGCGCCATAGGTGTGCACTACAACGCCTCCAAGGCCGGCATGGAGGGTCTTACGCGCGGCTATGCGGCGCGGCTGGTCAAGGAAGGCATCACCGTCAACGCGGTGGCGCCGTCGCTGATCGAGACCGATATGATGGGCGGCCGGACCGACCTCGCGCGCAACATCCCGCTCGGGCGCATGGGGCAGGCCGACGAAGTGGCACAAGCCGTCGCGATGGTGCTCGGCAACAGCTACATGACCGGACAGACCATCGTCCTCAATGGCGGCATGGCGTTCATTTGACTCGCTGTCTTGCTCTTCACCTCCCACAGATGATGCACACCGTCCTGCCCGCTGCAGCCTCGACTCGTTCCGACGAAGCAGGCAGAAGCTGTTCCCTTGATCGACAGGACCTCTCACGCAATGGATGCCATCTTTCGCGTTGACGGCAACGACGTCGTCACCAGCCCTTTTGCCGCAGGGCCATGGGACCCGAGCATGCAGCACGGCTCGCCGCCGGCGGCGCTGGTGGTGTGGGCGGCCGAGCGGATTCCGACGCCGGTCGCCATGCGTATCGCGCGCGTGACCGTCGACCTGATGCGCCCCGTGCCTGTGGCGGCGCTGACCATCGAGACCGAAGTGCTGCGCGAGGGGCGCAAGATTCAGCTCTGCGCCGTCAGGCTGTTGGCTAATGGCGTGATCGTGGTTGGCGCGACCGTGCTGAAGATCAAGGTGCAGACTCATGCTTTCCCGCCAGAGGCCGCGATCGAGCCGATCGAACTGCCAGGGCCGGATCAATCGCGCGTCGAGCCTGCGGATTTTTCTTCTTCGCCCTTCGTGACCGGCATGTCGCTGCGCGCTGCCCGCGGCCGGTTCGGCGCGCCGGGCCCAGGCGCGATCTGGTACCGCGTCGATCGGCCGATCGTGGAGGGCTCGCCGGTATCGCAGGCGATGCGGGCGATGGCGGCGGCGGATTTTTGCAACGGCACCTCGGCCGTGTTGGATTTTCGCGCGTGGACCTTTCTCAATGCCGACCTGACGGTGAATTTTTCGCGGGAGCCGGAGGGGGACTGGATACTGCTCGATGCCGAATCCTGGATCGGCCCCGATGGCGCGGGGCTCGCAATGGCGCGGCTCGCCGACGCGCGCGGCTATTTCGGCCGCGCCATCCAGAGCCTCGTCATCGAAAGGCGCTGACCCTGCGTACCGCTACCTTTTCGATCGCGGGCGAACTTGGCTATTCAAGATCGACCGGCTGAAAACGACCGCTCTCGTCGAGCGCCGTGCCCCAGATCTTGTGCGAGGCCGTGTGATCGGAGCGGCCGAAGCCGAGTTGTACACCGAGGCTCGTGTCTTGATCATTCGAGGTCGAGCGGCTGGTAACGTCCGCTTTCGTCGAGGGCCGTACCCCACACCTTGTTCGAGGCCTGGTGCTCGGAGCGGCCGAAGCTCAGCTGGGTCCCGAGACCGAGGTCGAGATTGCGCATGGTCTCCAACGTGTCGATCAGCTTCTCCGTATCGAGCTGCGGGCCGGTTCGCTTAATGCCCGCGATCAGGACGTTGGCGGCGACATAGCCCTCGAACGAAACGTAGTCGGGCGCTTCGCCGGGGAAATATTTGGCGAGCGCGTTCTTGTATTCGAGCACGGCTGACGAATAGCCCGACACCGCCGGCACCACCTGCGTCACGATCACGCCGTTGGTGTAGCGCGGTCCCAACAGCTTCAGTTCTTCGGCCAGCGCGGTGGAACCGACGAACGAGACGTTGGAGTAGATCAAGCCGGGATAGACATCGCGCGTCTTCTCGATGAACCGCGCCGCGGCCCGATAGGTGGCGACCATGACGACGGCCTTGATCGGCGGCTTCGCAACCTTCAACTGGTTGATCGCCTCGTCCACGTCGACGGTGTTCCGCGCATAGTTGAGCCGCAGGATGGCGCCGTCGTTTGCCCCCATCGCGCGGAACGCCTTGGCGACCCCCTGAAATCCGGCATCGCCGTAGGAATCCTGCTGCGCAAACACTGCGATCTGCCGCGGCTGCAGCCGGCGGATCTTGACGAGGTAGCGAACGACAGCGTCGGTTTCCTGAACGTAGCTGGCGCGATAGTTGAAGACGTAGCGATCCGGCGGATCGTTGCGCAGGATGTTGGCGCCGGTGAACGCCCCGAAGAACAGCATCCGGCGTTCGAGCGCGTAGGGAATCGCGACCGCGGCGGTCGGCGTGCCGACATTGCCGACGATGCCAAACACCTGGTCCTTTTCATAAAGCTGCTTCATGGCCTCGGCAGTGCGCGAGGGCTCGTAGCCGTCGTCTGCGGCAAACAGTTTGAGCATCCGCCCGTCGACGCCGCCGGCATCGTTGATCCGGTTGAAGGCGGTTTCGATGCCGAGCTTCATCTGACGTCCCAGCTCGCGGGCCGAGCCGGAGAAGGGGGCTGCGATGCCGAAGCGAATTTCCTTTTCGCCGATGCCGCGCGGCAGCGGCCCGGCCGGCACGTTGGCGGTCGGCGCGGTCGCCGCATTCGCAGCCGTTGCCGCCGCGGCAGGCGAGGGGCCGATGACGCTGGAGAGGCTCGGTCCCGAGATCGAGCGCTCGAGATCGGCGAGCTGACGGTCGGCCCGGACGCAATCGATCTTGCCCGAGGTAACGGCGGTGCGGCCGTCGGCGACGCTGCGATCGAACACCTGGGTGAGATCGGAACGCTCGGCCTCGTTCGACGAGGCCTCCCGGATCACCTGCGAAAACTTGTCGACGATGGTCTGGATGCGGGGACGCGCAATGTCGCGGCAGGCCTGGGCCGAGCCGATCACGGGGCCGACGCGGCCTGCAAGATCGCGCACGATCGCGATTTCGCCGGCTGCCTGGGCGCTGCCTGCGATGCCGAGGAGCACGGCACCGACCAATAAAGTGATCCGATGCGAGGTCATGGCAAACTCCTTGAGAACAAGATCACAGAAAGCCGGGCATTATCGGCCCGCCGTCTGGATCATGGGGTGGTGCGTTGTGGCGTGGCCTGGTCCGGCTGTTCACGCCACTGCATGAACTGCTTGAGCAATTGCGGCTGATCCGACGATGCCGGAGCGCTCGGCGGCGTGGAGGCTAGAAGGGCCTGGAATTCGCTGATCGCAGGTTTTGGCGAGGTCTCGCCTGACTGGAACAGGGCAGCCTTGATCGACTGTACGATGCCGGTGGACGTCGACGGCTCACCGTCGCTTTGCCGCGATCCCGGCACGGCGCCGACGAAGAACAGCGCCACGAGCGCTGCGACGCCGATGGCGCCAGCGAAGCGTGCCGCAACGCTCCACAATGCCTTCTTCGATTCAAGGCCGGGTTCGCGCATGATCTCGGGATCGAGGGGGTGGCGCAGCGCATCGGATACGGCGCTCTCGAGCTGGGTATCGAACGACGCCGGAGAGAACGGTGTATCGGGGTTTGCCGCGCGCGCCGCCGACCGCTCACGTAGCGAGCGCGGTGCGTAGTACAGGGGATCGCGGGGATTGATGTGGTCCTGCTCACTCACACTACTCATACGCTCACTCCTCATGACGCTTGGCGGGTGACCCGGCGGATTGTCCGGCGGCGAAACGGCGGCGGACGTGTCGGACAGGAGTTCCAGGTCACGGAAGAGGCGCGCGGGATCATCCACGTCCGCTTCCTGTCCGCTCCCGAGCTCGGTTGGAAGATCGGAATCAGGGTGCGAGGCGTCGTCCTTCTGTTCGACGCCACTTGTCTGCGAGATCACGTCTCGCGGCCACACCCTGCTCACGGCTTCCACAGCCTCGTCCCCTGCCGGCAAATGTCCGTCTGCCCGACGGAATGGAACTGCCGGATACCAAGATTCCGCCACCACACGTAAGTTTGTTTAAGTTTGTTGGAACCGCGCGAGGACTAATTTAGGTCGGAAACGTGACGAAAGTAAGTTGAGCTCCCGTTAACTACAACTCACAGGACCCCTGTTTTCAAAGGCTTTTGGCATCGGCCCCGCGTGTCCGGAAGCAAGAACCGGCCACAAATGCGCCGGATTCGTCGATCGTTTCGCCGTTTTCTGCGCGCAGCGCGGGTTTTCGCATTAATTACTCGTTAACCAAGTTCGCCGCATTCTTAACCATTCACTAAGAAAGGCGAGTCGAACACATGGACGTCCGAGCGGATACCACGCGTCAACTGGTCCGGCTGCGCGGCCGTTCGTATGTCGCTTTCGTATTCAGCCCCGTCGTGCCGATCGTGGAATGGCTCGCCGAGATCGACGCCACGCTGGCGCGCTCGCCCGGCTACTTCGTCGGCAAGCCGATCGTGCTCGATCTCTCCGCCGTCGATCTCAGTAGCGCCGCCATCAGCCATCTGCTCGGCAGCCTCGGCGAGCGCAACATCCGTGTTCTCGGCATCGAGGGCGTGGAGGAAGAGCGGCTGGCAGCGAACATGCCGCCCTTGCTGACCGGCGGCCGCGCCTGCGTGATCACGCGAAACGAGCCGGCGCAGAAGTCGGAGCCCGAGAAGCCGAAGCCGACCTCGCTCTTGCTCGAAACCCCGGTGCGCTCCGGCCAGTCCATCGTCTTCATGGAGGGCGACGTAACGGTGTTGGGTTCGGTCGGGTCGGGCGCCGAGATCGTCGCCGGCGGATCGATCCACGTCTACGGTACGCTCCGCGGTCGCGCGATGGCGGGCGTCAACGGCAATTCCAACGCGCGGATCTACTGCCAGAGGATCGAGGCTGAACTGCTGGCCATCGACGGCTACTACCAGACTGCAGAAGAAATCGACGACTCGCTTCGCAACCGCCCGGCGCAGGCCTGGCTGGAAGGCGACACCATGAAAATTACCCCGCTGAATTAACCGGCTCTAAGGAGATCAAGTATGGCCAAGGTCCTGGTCGTTACCTCAGGCAAGGGAGGCGTTGGAAAAACCACCTCGACCGCCGCGCTCGGCGCGGCGCTTGCGCAAGGCGGACAAAGCGTCGTGGTGGTGGATTTCGACGTCGGCCTGCGCAACCTCGATCTGGTGATGGGCGCCGAGCGCCGCGTGGTGTTCGACCTCATCAACGTGGTGCAGGGCGTTGCCAAGCTGCCGCAGGCCTTGATCCGCGACAAGCGGCTGGAAAATCTCTGGCTGCTGCCGGCTTCCCAGACCCGCGACAAGGACGCGCTGACCGACGAGGGCGTCGGTCGCGTCATCGGAGAGCTCAAGAGCCGGTTCGACTGGATCCTGTGCGACAGCCCGGCCGGCATCGAGCGCGGCGCGACGCTCGCCATGCGCTATGCCGACGAAGCCGTCATCGTCACCAATCCCGAGGTTTCCTCGGTGCGCGATTCCGACCGCATCATCGGCATGCTCGATTCGAAAACGGTGAGGGCGGAGCGCGGCGAGCGGGTGGAGAAGCACGTGCTGATCACCCGCTATGACCCGGCGCGCGCCGCGCGCGGCGAGATGCTCAATATCGACGACATCCTGGAAATCCTTGCGACGCCCTTGCTCGGCATCATCCCCGAGAGCCAGGACGTCCTGAAGGCGTCCAACGTCGGCACACCGGTGACGCTCAACAACGCGGACAGCGCGCCGGCCCGCGCCTATATCGATGCCTCACGCCGCCTGATGGGCGAGCAGGTCGCCATGGTCGTGCCCGTCGAACGCAAGGGCTTCATGGATCGGCTGCTGGGACGGAGGGCTGCATGAGCATGAGGCTGCTGCGGCTGTTCGGCGGCCGCGAAGCAACTGCCCCGGTTGCGCGGGAGCGGTTGCAGATCTTGCTGGCGCACGAACGAGGGCTGCTCGGCCAGTCGGACCTTCTGGTTACGCTGCGTGAGGAAATTCTCGCCGTCGTGTCGAAGCACGTGGCGCTCGATCCGGACAAGGTGCTCGTCAAGCTGGAGCGGGGCAAGACCGTCTCGACGCTGGAAGTCGACATCGAAGTGCCAAACAATTTCGACAAGTCGAAAGCGATTGCTGAAAGGCGCATGGCCGGCTGAACGTCAACGCGACGTGGTGCGCCGGTGATCCGGGGCCCAGCACCACGGTACGCTGCAACTATAGGTCCCGGCTCTGCGGAGCAGCGTGAAGAACGCTGCACCGCGTCCGGGACACGATCGCTTCGCTGAGCGACCGCTATCCCACCATCCGCTCGCGGCCGGTCCAGAAGCTGGCCTTCAGCACCTTCTTGTCGACCTTGCCGACGCCGGTCATCGGCAGCTCGCTAACGAACTTGATGTGTTTGGGCGCGTGCGCCGGGCCTTTCTTCGCCTTGACGAGGTTGATCAACTCGTCCGCATTCGGCCGCGTGCCCTCGCGGGCGACGATCACGGCGGTGACGGCCTCGCCCCATTTGTCGTCGGGCACGCCGACGACGGCGACCATGGCGACGTCGGCGTGCTGCGACAGCACATCCTCGACTTCGCGCGGAAAGATGTTGAAGCCGCCGGAGACGATCATGTCCTTCTTGCGGTCGAGGATGAACATGTAGCCGCGTTCATCGACGCGCGCGATATCGCCGGTGTGCAACCAGCCGTTCTTCAGCGTGTCCGCGGTCGTCTCCGGCCGCTTCCAATATTCGGCCATCACATGCGTGC
This sequence comes from Bradyrhizobium sp. WYCCWR15520, assembly GCF_056174665.1. Lineage (NCBI taxonomy): Bacteria > Pseudomonadati > Pseudomonadota > Alphaproteobacteria > Hyphomicrobiales > Nitrobacteraceae > Bradyrhizobium > Bradyrhizobium sp. WYCCWR15520. The sequence goes on along the minus strand of NZ_JBWBWM010000017.1, from coordinate 96,967 downwards.
CGCGCACGCAGATCTCGCCGGCTTCGCCGGTGGGGACTTCCTGATCGTCATGGTCGAGGATCTTCACCTGACATGCCGCGATCGGGAATCCGCAGGACAGGAATAACTCCGGCGTCCTGGGATCGTGGTCTTTTTTGCGCAGCACCGACACCGGATAGCATTCGGTCTGGCCGTAGAGCTGCGAGAACACCGGCCCGATCCGCTCGATGCCCTCGACCAGCCGGCTCGGCGACATCGCAGACGCGCCATACAGCAGCAGTTCGAGCGAGGAGAGTTCGGTCCTGTCGAGCGCGGGATGATCCAGCATGACGTAGATCATCGTCGGCACGAACAGCGTGAAATTGATCTTCTCGCGCTCGATGGTCTTGAACACCGCCTCGGGATCGAAGCCTTTCAGCATGTGCACGGTGCCGCCGCGCATCAGTGTCGGCAGCACCTTTGTGCCCGCGACATGGCTGATCGGCGCGACAGTGAGATAGCGCGGAGTATCAGGGATTTCGAAATCGGCGAGGATCGCATTGGCCCAACCGCCGTACTCGCGATGATAGCGCAGCGCGCCCTTGGATTTGCCGGTGGTGCCGCCGGTATAGTTGAGGGTCGCGATGTCGTCGGTACGGGCAAAACTCTGCGCCGTGGCGCTGCCGGCGACCTCGATCGCCTGCAAGAGGTCGGCGCCGTAGCTTGCAGGGCCGAGCGTGAACACGGTCTTCAGGCCCGACGCCCTGGCGGCGAGCTCGCCGCCGCGATCGCGGAACGTTATGCCATCCACCACCAGCATCTGCGCCTCGGAATCTTCCAGTTGAAACAGCTGGTCGTCCAGCGAGCCCAGCGGATGCAGCCAGGTGATCGCGAACCGCGACAATTGCGCGGCGCAGCCGGCGCACCAGATGTCGGCGCGGTTGGCGGTGAGAAAGGCGACGCGGGTGCCGGGCGCAAAGCCTAGCTGCATGAACACGGCCTGCATGCGCCCGATCATGTCGGTCGCACCACGATAGGTGATAGATCCGCCCGGCCAGGCGAACGCGGTCCGCTCGGGGTAGCGCGCCAGCGCCCGCAATGTTTGCTCGCACGCCGCCGGAAACGCATAGAGCGGATTGCCCATCTTTATTCCTCCCGCTGCTTTGTCTTTGGCTTTTGCCGTGCCAATGTTGGAGACAACGCTAGCACAACAGATGCGCTGCTCAAGCCGGGAAGAAACGCCTTGCCATCCGCCGATTTGCTTTCGCGCTTTCGCGACCGCCTCAGCCTGCCGCTGATCGCGGCGCCGATGTTTCTCGTCTCTGGTGTCGAGCTGGTGGTAGCCGCCTGCCGCAACGGCGTGATCGGCGCGTTTCCGACGGTGAACTGCCGCAGCTCCGAACAGCTCGATGAATGGCTGACGGATATCGATGGCCGGCTGAGGACGCATGAGGATGCCAGCGGCAAGCCAGCCGCGCCGGTCTGTGCGAATTTGATCGTGCACCGCTCCAATGCGCGGCTGGAGCAGGATCTTGAGGTGCTGCTGCGGCACCGGCCGGAAATAGTGATCACCTCGGTCGGCTCGCCGGCGCCGGTGATCAAGCCGCTGCATGAGGCCGGCGCGCTGGTGTTTGCCGATGTCGCCTCCATCCGTCACGCCGAGCGCGCGGTCGCCGCCGGCGCGGACGGACTGGTGCTGCTGACGGCAGGCGCCGGCGGGCAGACCGGCTGGCTCAATCCCTTCGTGTTCGTACGCGCAGTGCGCGCCTTCTTCGATGGACCGCTGGTGCTGGCAGGCGGCATCGCCGATGGCCACGCCCTGCGCGCCGCCGAGGCGCTTGGTTGCGACCTCGCCTATATGGGCACCAAGTTCATCGCCACCCGCGAGAGCATGGCGGATGAGAGATACAAGCACATGCTCGTCACCTGCAGCGCCGACGACGTGCTGCTGACCACGGCGTTCACGGGATTGCAGACCAACATGCTGCGCCCGTCGATCGAGGCCGCCGGCCTCGATCCCGATGATCTGCCGCAGCGTGGCGCGATCGATATCGGCAAGGACATCGACATCGGCGCGCGCGAAAATCGCCCGAAGCGCTGGAAGGACATCTGGAGCGCAGGGCATTCCGTGTCGGGCGTGAGCGAATTGCTCTCTGCCGACGAGATGATCGCTCGCACGGTCGCGGAGTATCGCGAAGCTGCGGCCCACGTGCGGCTTGGCTAGGGCGAGAGGCTCGCGCCTTTCAATCAATTCGCAGCAATTGCGGAACTCTGGCGATCAAGCGCGATACCAAGAATAAATGCCAAGAGAAAACCGCCGCAGTGGCAAACTTCCGACACAAGATCACGGCGAAAACGGACGATCCGACATGACGCGCGCGCGAAGGCGAGGCCGGTTCCGGTTTCGCCGTCGGGCGCATTTTTTCAAAGAGGTCTTCGTGTCGCACAAGCTCCTGCCGTCGATCCTCCTCGCCTGCGCGCTGCTTTCACTCCCGGCCGTCGCTCAGCCCGCGGCTCCACCGGCTTCCTCTGCCGCTGACAAAGCCGGCGCGCTGACGCCCGAGCAGGCGAAGCGCGCGCTCGAAACGCTTTCCGACGACAAGAAGCGCGCGGAGATGATCGAGACGCTGCGCGCGGTCGCCAATGCCCCGCAGCAGCAGCAAGCCGCGTCCGAAAACAAATCCGCCGTTCCGCTGGAGGCGGACAGTCTTGGCGCGCAGCTCCTGCTGATGGTGTCCGAACAGGTTCGCGAGATCTCGCGCGAGGTCGCCGACATAGCGCGCACGCTGACGCACTATCGCGCGTTCTACTGGTGGTTCCTGCGCACCGCCCAAGATCCGTCAGCCTATCATCAATTGTTCGATATCGCGTGGAAGCTGGCGCTGGTGTTCCTCTGCGCCTTCGCCGCCGAATGGCTGGCTTTCCGCCTGATCAAGCGGCCGGTGGCGCTTCTGGAAGCGCGGCTGCCGCAAGCGGCGCGGGCGCCGGCGCAGACGCTGGCGGTCGCCGATCCGCCTTCGTCCGTAGCCGACGTCACTGCCGCGCCCGAGCTGCAGCGGCGGCGTCTCGGCCTGGCGCGCGCCTGGCAGTCGCTGGTCAGGCTGCCCTTCGTGCTGGGGCGTCTTCTGCTCGAACTGCTGCCGGTGCTCGTCTTTCTCGGCATCGCCACGATGCTCCTGGGCACGGAGATCGGCGATCTCCCGACCCCTCGCCTGGTGATCCTTGCGGTGGTCAATGCCTATGCGCTGTCGCGTGTGCTGATTTGTGTGGTGCGGGGGCTGGCCGGACCGTTCGGCCTGTTTCGCGTTCGCGCCGAGACCGCCGTCTATATCGAGATCTGGGCACGACGCATTGTCGCCGTCGGCGTCTCCGGCATCGCATTCGCCAATGTGGCACTGCTGCTGGGCTTGCACCGCGCCGGCTACGCCGCGCTGCTGCGCCTGGTGATGCTGGTCGTGCATCTCTTTATCGTCGTCATTATCCTGCAATGCCGGCGGCCTGTCGCGGACGCCATTCGTGCGCCGGCGGGGCGCGAGGGCGCCGCGGCGAGGGTGCGCAACCGCGTCGCCGGCCTGTGGCACTATCTTGCGATCGCGCTCGATCTCGCTTTGTGGGCGGTTTGGGCGCTCAACATCCGCAACGGCTATGCACTGCTGCTGCAGTATTTCGTCGGCACCATCGCGGTCGCGCTGATCGTGCGTCTCGCCACCATGCTGGTGCTGAGCCTGATCGATCGCGGTTTTCGCATCAGCCCGGATCTGCTGCATCGATTCCCGGGCCTGGAGACCCGCGCCAACCGCTATCTGCCTTTGTTGCGCAACATCATTTCGGCGGCGATTGCCTTCATCGGCCTTGTAGCCCTGCTGGAAGTCTGGGGCGTCGACGCCATCGTCTGGTTCTATGGCGGCCAGATCGGCAGCCGGCTGTTGTCGGCGGTGGTGACGATCGGCATCGCTGCCCTTGCAGCGGCGGCGATCTGGGAGATCAGCAATGCGCTGATGGATCGCAAGATCAGTGCGCTGTCGCGCGACGGCCATTACGTGCGCGCGGCGCGCTTGCGCACCTTCCAGCCGATGCTGCGAACGGCGCTGTTATGCCTGATCGTTACCGTGGTCGGCCTGACTGCGCTCAGCGAAATCGGCGTCAATGTCGCGCCGTTGCTCGCCGGCGCCGGCATCGTCGGCATCGCCATCGGCTTCGGCTCGCAGAAACTGGTGCAGGATCTCATCACCGGGCTGTTTTTGCTGCTCGAGAACACCGTGCAGGTCGGCGACAACGTCACGCTCTCGGGCCTGTCGGGGGTGGTGGAAAACGTTTCGATCCGCACCCTGCGTCTGCGCGCCGGCGACGGCTCGGTGCATATCGTGCCCTTCAGCGCGGTGACGACGATCACCAATTCAAGCCGCGGCGCCGGCAATGCGGCGGTCAGCGTCAACGTGTCCTACAAGGAAGACACCGACCGCGCCGGCGAGATCCTCAAGGACATCGTCGCGGAAATGCGCAATGAGCCTGAATACCGCCATTTGATCCGCGGCGATCTCGAATTGTGGGGCGTCGACAAGGTCGACGGCTCGATGGCCTCGATCGTCGGCCAGATTCGCTGTACCGACGCCGGCCGCTGGCCGGTGCAGCGCGAATTCAACCGCCGCATGAAGCGGCGCTTCCAGGAACGTGGCGTCGAAATCGCGCCAGGCGGCCAGACCATTCTGATGCAGGTGCCCGCGTCTGGCGAAATCGCCTCGGATGCGATGCCCCGGCGCGCGGCGGGCTAGTTCGCGGGCGAACTGCCGTCGGTCGTCCTTAGCGAACGATCCGTCCCAGAATTCGCGCGGCGTGATCGATCTCCCTCTCGTTCCAGGCGGCGAAGCCGAGAAACAGGCCCTGCTCGCCTGACCGGTGATACAGCATGCTTGACAGCGGTCGGCTGACGACGCCGGCTTCGTTTAGCCACGCCGATAATTTTTGGTCGTCGGTGCGCGGATGACACCTTGCCAGTAATTGCATGCCGCCGGCCGGGACTTCGATGGCAAGACGGTCGCCGGCCTCGGCGGCCAGCGCCTGCAGCATGCGGTCGCGTCGGCCCTTATAGAGGCGCGTCATCCTCCTGATGTGGCCGAGATAGGCGCCGGATGCGATGAACTCAGCCAGCGCATCCTGCATGGTGATCGATGTCAGCATTCCCATGTGGCGCTGCGCGCGCTCGAACGTTTCGATGTGCGCCTCGGGCACGACGACATAGCCGAAGCGGATGTCGGCATAGGTCGCTTTCGAGAAGGTGCCGAGGTAGAACACGCGCGGCGACGGCGCGAGGCCCTGCAGTGCGGCCACCGGGCGTGCTTCGTAGTGAAATTCTCCGTCATAATCGTCCTCGATGATGCAGGCACCGGCAGCCTCGGCGTAGCGAAGCAGTTCGAGGCGGCGGCCGATCGGCATCAGCCGCCCGGTCGGGTACTGGTGCGACGGCGTGACGAAGATCAGTCGCGGCGTATCCTCGGGCGCGGCGATGGCCATGCCTTGCGCGTCGAGCGGTATCGCCGAGACGGTGGCGCCGGCTGCAGCTAATGCGACGTTGGCGCCACCATAGCCTGGACTTTCGATCCAGGCATGATCGCCCCGTTCGAGCAGCGCGTTGGCAACGAGGGTCAGGCCGGCTTGCGCGGTCGGCACGATCAGGATCTGGTCGGGCTTTGCCTTGATCCCGCGATGAACCACGAGATGCCTCAGCAGGGCCTCCTGCAGCGGCGGATGGTTGATGGGCCGGTCGCGGCGCAGCGGTGCATTTCGCGCCGCGCGTCGCAGGCAGCAGCTCCACGCATCGTGCGGAAATTCGCGCTCGTCAGCCAGTCCCGGCTGAAACGGCCGCGGCCGTCCGTCATGAACCGGCGGCCAGTTCGCTCTTTGCAGGCTGCGTGCCCAGGACGACAGTTCGATCCGCCCGCCGCCGGCGCGATTGCTCCGCGGCAAAGCCTTGCGGCGATCGAGCGACAGGCCTTCGACGACGATCGGACGGCGTCCGGCGGAAGACGAGAGATAGCCTTCCGCGGCTAATTGCTCGATCGCAAACGTGACGGTGTTGCGCGAAAGCGCGAGCGATTTCGCAAGCTGCCGGCTCGACGGCAGGCGCTGGCCGGGCGCAAGGTGTCCGCCCGTGATCAGACCTCGCAACTGGTCGGTGAGCTGGCGTGTCAGCGTCTCGCCGCCGTCGCGCGCCAGGTGCAGCATTCCGGGCAGCAGCTCGTCCATAACTGGCCCCAACAAATCGCAAAGACTGGCTCTTTTATTAGAGCCAGTTGAAACGCTACGCAATGCAGATCGCTGAAGACGGGACGTATGCGCAAGATGACCAGTGGACTTTCAACCCGCAACGCGGCGGTGCTGCTTGCCGGCGTCGTGCTGGCATGGGGGACCAACTGGCCGGTGACAAAGCTGATCGTGCACGACGTGCCCCCGCTATGGGCGACGGCGTTCCGCTGCATGATTGCGGGGGCCACGCTGGCGCCGATGTTGTGGGCGCAAGGGGCGTTCATCGTGCCGAAGCGCGGCGACCTGCCGGTGGTGTTTTGCACTTCGATCCTGCATCTGGTGGCGTTTTCGGCGCTGGTCGCGGCCGGACTGCAATTCGTGCCCGCGGGCAGGGCGATCGTGCTCGGCTATACGACGCCGATCTGGGTCGCGATCGGAGCAGGCCTGTTGCTGTCCGAACCTATCACGCGTCAGCGCGCGCTCGGGATCGTGTTCGGCCTGGCAGGGCTTGCCGTTATCTTCAATCCGCAGACGCTGGACTGGAGCGACCGTCAGGCGCTGTTCGGCAGCGGCCTGATCCTGCTCGCCGCGTTCTGCTGGGCCGGCAACATCGTTTACGTCCGGGCGCACCAATGGATCTCGACGCCCTTTCAACTCGTGTTCTGGCAGGTGCTGCTGGCGGCGGCGTTGCTGTCGCTCATCGCATGGCTCGCGGAAGGCCCGCCGCATATCGCATGGACGGCGCGTCTTGCCGCGCTGATGCTCTATAGCGGCATCGTCTGCACGGCATTCGCCAACTGGGCGATGACCATGGTGAACCGCAGCCTGCCGGCCGTCACCACCTCGCTGTGCCTGCTGGCGACACCGCTGCTCGGGATCGTCAGCGCCACCGCGATCCTGAGCGAACCACTGGAGCCTTCGCTGTTTCTGGCGATGGGCCTGATCATCGGCGGCATTGCGTTAGGCACCGTCGCGGGCGGCTCGCTTCGCGAAAAGACGGTCTAGTTCGCCACGAAGTACCAGTTCTCGCCGTAGCGGACGAGCCGGCTCGGCGGCTTGTCCTCGAACTCGAAGAAGTTCTTGGGATCTCCGCCCGGCGGCACATGCAGGAAGCCGGTGAAATAGTGCTTCAGGCCGCGCGAGGTCAGAAACAGCACATAGATGCCCTGATCCGTCTCGTCGACGACGATGTCGTTGCCGACCGACACGTTGGGACCGCGGTCGCCGAGCGCGATCAGGCTCTTGTTGTAGGAGACGTTGGGCTTCAGTTCGCCGGCTTCGACGCGGGCCACGATCCGCTCGCGGTTTTCCCGGTGCCAGTAGAAATTCTGCTGCAGCGCGATCTGGTGCAGCGGTGCGTAGGCGAGGACGGCGAGCGTCAGGGCGCAGATCAGGAAGGGGAGGGCGAACTTCGCTCCGCTGGTCCGGATCTTCACGAGCAGCGTCGCCGACCACACGATGCAGCCGAAGAACAATAGCGCCACCAGCGGTACGATGACGAGCAGGACGAAGCCGGACGGCCAGTCCGCCATCGACAGTTCGAAGATCGCGATCGACAGCGTGAAGGCTGAAATCGCGACCGCCGCCGCCAGCGCGGCGCGAACCGACGGTCCGGGCGTAGCCGTCGTCTGGGATATCGCTTCAGTCATGCCCGGGCTGTTCCGCTTCCGTTGCTCCGGTCCAGCCCCGTGCCATTCCGAGGCTTAACGCGCCGTTAACCATATCGGCGCCAACAATAGCCCCAGAGGACGGTCGGCCGCCATGGCCGGCCGGTCGGCAAATCGAAGGGGCACGGAATGGATTTCGATCGCTATCTTGCCGCCAAATCACTGGCCACCCTCGAGGAACTCAGGCTGCGGGTGATGTTTGCGCTCGATCGGCATCCGCTGTGCCGCGGGATCGAATTCGACGTCGTCAGCATGCCCCGCAACCGCAAGAGCAACTGGACCGTGACCCTGCAGGCGGTCGCTCCCGACGCCCTGTGGGAGGCGTCCGATATCGTTGCCGACATTCAGGAGGCCTACGAATTGGCTGCTGCGGCCTGATTCGAGGCTGATTCTGGGCGATATCCCCAGCTTTTCGATCACTTCGGCGTGCCCGCCGGCATCGTAAAGCCTCAATTGTCATCCAGTTTTTGGCAAAAGGGCCAAACGTCGGCGGGAATGGAGACCTTTTTGACCAAAACCATGACGATCGTCGCGCTGCTCGGTTTTCTCGTGGTCGGCGCCGCCGTCACTGCCATTGTTGGCCGCGACAGCGTACCTGCCGCGCGGTTCGAGCTGGCGTCGGCTTCCACCGTCCAGGCGCCGGTCTCGAACAAAGAAAGCAAGAAGGATCGTCTTGCGGTCGTCAGCTACGCCACCGCTGCGCTTGAACCCCAGCCGATGGATCCCGCGCTGAACGAATCGCTGCGCCGGGCCTATGCCTCGACGTCGCCAGCCGATCTCGGCATGCCCAAGGAGATCGCGGCTCCCGCCGCTCCGTCCACGACACAGGCTATCGCGCCGAGCGCGACTACGGCGCCTGCCAAGCCCAAGACCGTAGAGCCCAAGACCGTAGAGCCCAAGGCCGCTGCCAAGCCGCCGCAGAAAAGCTACGCACTGCTCAGCGACGTCCAGATCGCCGGCATCAAGGAGCGCCTGAAACTATCAGCTTCGCAGGAGTCCTACTGGCCGCCGGTGGAGACCGCGCTGCGCGCCGTCGCTCGCAAGATTCATGCGGGCCGGCAAGCCAATCCGAACGCGACGGGCGTGCCGATCGATCCCGACTCCGCGGAAGTCCAGCAGTTGAAATCCGCGGCGATGCCGCTGCTGTTCCAACTGCGTGAAGACCAGAAGAGCGAAGTCCGCTCGCTCGCCCGCATCATCGGCCTGGAAAAAGTCGCCGCGATGATCTGAGCGGCGACTGCATCAGCCGCTGGTTCCAGACGTCCTACGCACACATTGCACAGGAACATCGTCCTTCCCCACGCGTTGCCCGCGAGGATGAGGGAGACTGACGATGCGTACTGCAACCGCCTTTTTTGCCGGGGTAGGAACCGTGGTCGTGGCGGTCGCCGCCGGTCTCGGCGGTGGGTATTTTGCCGCGAATGTCGTGAGCCCACCGACGCAGACGGTTTCCAAGCTGGAACGCAGAATGTCGGCGGAGCCGATTCCCGTCGCCACGGCGCCGGCCGAGCCGGTGCCCCAAGCTGCGGCGACTGCAGCCGCTGCTAATCCCGCTCCTGCTCCCTCTCCCGCGCCGGTACAGGAGCAGGCGCAAACGCAACCACAGCCCCAGACGCAACCACAACCTCAGACGCAGCCACAGCCGCAAACCGCTGCGGCACCGCCGCCTGTCAATAATGCTCCCGCCGAAGAGAAGACGACCAACAAAAACGTAGCGAACAACAACGTAGCGGCGGTGCAGCCCGTACAGCCGGCGCCGCAACCGTCGAAGCCTGCCGAGCAACCTTCGAAGCCTGCCGAACAGGCTGCTGACAGGACTACCGCGCCGCAGACGCAGGATGCCTTCGCCAAGGCGCGTGACGCCGACCTCAAGCGTACAGCTGCCGAACAGCGGCGCGCCGAGCGCCGGCAGCGCTGGGCCGACAAGCGGCGCTATCGCCAGCCGCGCGAGCAGGAATTGGATACGGTTGAGGAAAGGGTTCGGGAAGAGACTGAGCCGCGACGGATAGAAACCGAGCCGCGACGGATCAGGATCCGCGAAGAAGGTGAGCCAAGGGGCTTCTTTGGCGAGCCTGGCAGAAGGGACATCTTCGCCGAGCCGGCGAGAAGCGAGCTGCCGCGGATCCGGCTGTTCGATCAGAATGATTGATCTTTTGCGGCGACCGCAAATGTCGGAGCGTGATTGACTTAGACGTCATCGCGCTCCTTTTGTTTGCGCGTAATCGCCTGGTGAACGCTTCGCGTCGGTCCGAGAGAAGCGGTGGCTGCCTTTCGGATCAGGCGTTTAACCGCCGCGCGATTCCACCACCTTGCGGCAGGCTTCCGAGAGATTCGCCTTGTTCGCGTTCAGGCAGGCGTTCATCTGCGGCGGCTTGCCGATATGCTCGGCACAGAATTTTCCGGCATCGGACCGGCAGGCCATCTGCTCCTGCGCGGTGGGTCCAGATTGCGCCTGCGCCAGCGAGCCGGCAGCGAGCGACATGACCAGGGCTGCGGCCGCGACATGGATTGATTTCATCATGGATCACCTTTTCGACGAGAATGGAGGGATTTGAAAGCGCGCGAAAATTCGTCGAGGTTGCGCCGCCGGTCCATGCCATGTTCATGGGCGTCGTAAATCGCGCGCAAGCCGCCCGCGCTAGCCCCACACCATTTTCATGGGATGTTGCCGCGCGCTCCGATGGACCATGTACATCCCGCGTCGGCTGCGGTGAGCGATCGGCACACCGTGAAAGAGCTGCACGCCCTATTCGGGAGATGACACATGGTGAAGAAGACAGGTTGGCTGAGCGCTGGTCTGACGCTTGCGGCGTTCTCGGCGGTCGCTTCGTTCGCGCTGGGAGGCGCAACTTCGGCCCAGGCCGCGGTGGTTTATTGCAAGACGGTCGGCGTACCGAAGGGCTGCGTGGCGCGGCCGACCCCGGTCGCGAGAGCGGTGGTTGCTACACCCCTCGTCGGCGTTGGCGCTGTCGGCGTCGGTGCTGCCGGCGTCGGCGTTCGTCCCGGCACGCCCATGAACCGCGGCGGTCCGGTCAACCGCGTCGGCCGCCGCTGAGGCAAAATACGTAAGCTAACCGGCCGCGCCCTCGCTGTCGGGAAAGCGGTGGGGCAAAGTCAGTTTCACGCGCGTGCCTTGATCAGCCCCTTGAGCGCAGGAGCTCAGTACAAGCTCCGCGCCACAGCGCGCAGCGCGGCTTCGCATGTTGCGCAAGCCGCGCGCCGCCTTTATCGCGCCTGCCGCTGCGCCATCCGACGTAATCTCAAACCCCTTGCCGTCATCCTCGACGGTGATGCAGCCGCGCTCGAGACCATCGGCGCCTGCCAGCGTCTCTATCCTCACCGTGATACGCTTCGCATTGGCATGCTTCACCGCATTGGTGACGGCCTCATCCAGCAACCGCACGATCTGGATCACATGCCACGGCCGCAGCTCGGGGTGAACCGGCAGGCCCTGCGGCGTCACGGCGCGCCAGTCGAGCGCGATGTCGTGCGGGCGCAACTGCGCCATGGCGCGTTCGCGCCACGAGCCGAGCGCCAGCATCAGATCGCCGCCGATGTCGTCCATCGAATCGATGACGAGGCGCAGATCCTTCAGCGCCGCACGCGCCGCATCACCTATACCCGCGCTGCCGTTACCGCGTTCGCTCAAGGCCACGATGCTGACGAGCTGGCCGCCGAGGCCGTCATGGAGGTCGCGCATCAGCCGGGTGCGCTCCCGCGCCAATGCAGCCGCCCGGGCGCGCTCCTCCTCGCGGGCGAAACTCGCCTTCAGCTTCTCCTCCGCCTCGCGCACTTGCGTAACGAGACGGCCGGCAAAGCCATCGACCTGATTCAGTGCCCGCGCAAACCGCCAGGTCAGCCCGGCGCCGATCGCGACCAGCATCGCCGAATACGACAGCCGCGCCGTGAAGATGCGGTTAGGCGTCATCTGGAACACCGAGAGCAGGTCCGCGATCCAGCAGGTCAGCATGATCGTGACCGCGCAGCCGAGCAGGAGGCCCGCTACGTTTTGCCGTTTCAGCGCCGAGCGGGCGGTCACAATAGCCATGATGACCAGCGAGATCCCGACCATTGGAACGGCAAGAATCAGGAACAGCGCGCGCACCATCGCCTGATTACCGAACAGGCCGGCCAGCGCCAGCAGCACGCCGGGAATGAAAAGGATCCAGCCATAGCGCTGCCATTTCCAGCCCGAGAACAACAACGCGAAGGTCAGCACCAGCGCGCTTTCGATCGGCGCAGAGGAGATCAGGATCACGTTGAGCTTGGAGAACGGCGTCTCGCCCATCGGTGTTTGCAGGAAGGCCTGCCCGACCCCAACCGCCATCGCAGCCGCGAGCACGCCATAGGCCGGCTCATGGCGCCGCATCACCCACATGATGCCGAGGATCACCGCCAGGATCGCCTGCCAGGACGAGAACACCACCGGAAGGGTAACGAAGACCAAAGTTCTCAGATCATAGCTCGGGCGCAACAGCTCATCCGGGCCGACCCAGATGCGATCGAGGAAGCCCGTGATCGGGCCCCAGATGAACAGCCGGATCGAGATGACGTTGTCGCCGTCGCGCAATACCGATGCGGGAATCACCGCAATCGCCGGCGTGTTGCGGTCGGGCCGGTTGGCGGCAGGATCGCGCCGGCTGTCGAGGATCACGACATCGTTGACCGTGACCTCGACGCCGTTGGTGAAGCGCGGCAGAAACACCGACCAGGGGCGCGTGGCCTCGCCGGCCGGGCGGACGAATTGCCCGCTGAAGCACGGCGGATCGTTCATCGCATCCCGGCGCGGCGAGAAGTACGGCAGCGTCACGGCTCGCTCGAAGCCGGCGTCAGTGAGCTGAAACGCCGTCATCTGATACTGCGCGGGAGGTCCCGGCAGCGACTGCAGCAGCGCCACGACGCAGGCGCCGGCGATCACCGCCTGCAGCAGCAGATACTGGATCAGACGTGACGATTGCAGCCGCCGCCGCTCGCGGCCGGGCAAATCCGGTTGCGCGTCGTCGGCGTGATCGTTCACAGCTTGATCAAGCCCTGCTGAACCGCCTCGAAAACTGCCTCGCCGCGGGTGTGGACCTCGAGCTTGCGATAGATGTTCTTGATGTGACCGGGCACAGTCTGCCGTGACAGGCCGAGATGGCTGGCGATCTCGGCGTAGCTGAAACCTTTCGCAATGCCCCAGAGAATGTCGATCTCGCGCGGCGTCAGCTTGGTGGTGTTGAGGGCAGGGCCTGGCGGCGGCTCCGGCGTGCTCTGGGTTCGGCGCACGATGAAGCGCGCGATCGAGGCCGAGATCGGCGAATGCCCGGCGACGAGATCGCGCACGGTGGCGGCGATATCGGTCGGGAAAGCGTCCTTGAGCAGATAGCCTGTTGCGCCGACGGTGATCGCCGAAATCACGCTTTCCTCGTCGCCGAGGATCGAGATCACCATGATCTCGGTATCGGGAAAGCGCCGCCGGGTTTCCCTGATCAGGTCGACGCCATGGCCGTCGGGCAGTTGAAGGTCGGTCAGCAGCACCTTTGGCGCAGCTTGCGCCAAACAGGCGCGGGCTTCCGCCAGCGTGCCCGCAGCCTTGACCTGATAGCCGGCCTTGGTCAGCGCGTCCTGCAGCCGCCAAAGCGTCGGTGCATCGTCCTCGAGCAGCACGACCGTGATGGCCTCGGCTTTCGGCCCCTCGCTCAATGAATTCATCTGAAAACTCCGGCCGCTGTCCCCGCAGCCCGGCTAAGTGTAACGCCGCAGCGGTTTTTTGCGACACCCATGTTCATGGGGCGGGACTTTTACGAGATTCGGAGGGGGCGTATCAGGCGAAATAGGCTTATACGGTTGCCTCGCAACGAGGTGATCCCGATGTCGAATGCCCCCAAAGACGTGCCGGCGAACCAGCCTGCTTCCAAGGCCGGCCGCCCTCCCGTCACATCAGATGATATCACGGCCGCGGCCGCGTCCATTGCCGGCTCCGTCGCCGTCACCGAATGCGACCAGAGCCGGACGCTGAGTGAGATCTGCGGCTGCAACGTCTGGCTCAAATTCGAGAATCTGCAGTTCACCTCGACATTTAAGGAACGCGGCGCGCTCAACCGGTTGCAGGCGCTCTCGCCGGACGAGCGCCGGCGCGGCGTGATCGCGATGTCGGCTGGCAACCACGCGCAGGGCGTGGCCTATCATGCCAACCGGCTTGGTATTCCCGCCACCATCGTGATGCCGGTCGGCACGCCGATGGTGAAGATCGAGAACACGCGACGGCATGGCGCGAATACGATCATTTCGGGCAAGACGCTGGAGCAGGCCGGCGAGTTCGCGCGCAAGCATGGCGAGGCGAACAACCTCATCATGATCCACCCTTACGACGATCCGCTGATCATCGCAGGGCAGGGCACCATCGCGCTCGAAATGCTCAAGGCCGCGCCTGATCTCGATACGCTGGTGGTGCCGATCGGCGGCGGCGGGCTGATCTCCGGCATGGCGATCGCGGCCAAATCGCTGAAGCCGGAATTGCGCATCGTCGGTGTGCAGGCGCAACTCTATCCGTCGATGTACAACGCTATCCGCGGCGAGAAATTGCCGATGCGCGGCGATACGCTCGCCGAAGGCATCGCGGTGAAGGTGCCGGGACGGATCACCACCGAAATCATCCGCGGTCTCGTCGACGACATCGTTCTCGTCACCGAAGACCAGATCGAGCGCGCGGTGTCGATGCTGATCGCGATCGAAAAGACCGTGGTCGAGGGCGCAGGCGCTGTGGGCCTTGCCGCTGTGCTGGCGGCGCCGGAGCGCTTTGCCGGGCGCAATGTCGGGCTTGTCCTCACCGGCGGCAACATCGATACGCGGCTGATCGCGTCCGTCCTGACCCGCGAGCTCGCGCGCGAGGGAAGGTTGACACAGATCGCCATCGACATCGTCGACCGGCCCGGCCAGCTCGCCGCCGTCTCGGCACTGCTGGCGGAGGCCGGCGCCAACATCATCGAGGTCTCGCACCAGCGCACGTTCTCCGATCTGCCCGCCAAAGGCACGTTGCTCGAAGTCGTAATCGAAACGCGGGATCGCGCGCATCTGGAGGACGTGATGAAGCGGCTCGGTGAGGCCGGGTTTGTCGCGTGGCTGCCGGGGCGGAGGTAGGCGCAGCGTTTTCGACCGGAATATGTCCCTGAACTTGGTTCGGGGATCGGCACCGGTTCGCGCAAGGAAATTGTAAGGCAAGAAAGTTGGGGCGTGAATCCATGACTCAAAGTCGCCAGCAGCGTTCGTTTGGTGCGTATTCCGGACTCAAGCTGGATTCTGAGCGCGGTCGGAGAAGGGCCGAACTGCAACCATGAGTCACGCGCGCTCGTCCACGTCGTCAGAGCCGGGCGAGCAGAATCGGCGGCAGGCCGAGTACAGCGGCAGCCGCGATTCCAAGATCAGCTGGCAAACGCAACGACTGTCTTGCCGGGCCACTGTCGACTTTTATTGTTTTTGAGGAATAGGCGTCGTGCCCGTCGGCCCCATGCCCGTGGTTTGGATGATGACCTCACCATCTTTCGCCCAGACGTAGTGTGGCGTCTTCGGCGGTTCTGAATAGAACGTGCCCGCGGGATAGGCCTTCAATTTGCTTTCGTCCCATTGTTCGCCGACACCGAAGTACAGCGTTCCGGACAAGACCACCGCGGTGCGCCACTCGTCTGGGTGCCAATGCGGCATGACCTTAGTGCCTGGTGGAAATTTGGTTCGCTGAACATAGACACCCGGCTTTGTTGGGTCGCCGTACAAGACTGCGGATTGCGATCCCGGCCCTAGCGGTGCCTTGAACTCGATTTCAGTTGGCAATTTGACAACGGGTTGGCTGCTCTGAGCGTAGGCCGTGGCAGTCCAAGCCATCGTACAGGCAGTGAGAGTCAGATGTGCGTACCGCAGGTTCATTGTTTCCTCCCATTGCTTTCTGATGTGAATGATACCGATTTCCGCTATCGCCTGTAAGCTGTAAGCCGGATCGGAGACGGGCATTGGGAGTAACCTTTCCGAACGAGGACCGCTCCGGGTCAAAGACGGCATTTGGACCGTCAAACCGCCATGTCGGGTTCATCCCTTAAGGCGGACATCGGTGCCGCTCGCAGCGCGCTCAACTCGTGTGCGCCCTAGTTCACCAGCCTCACCGCGCCAGCCTCGCTCACATCATAACCGCCAAGCTCGGCGGCCCGATCGCGAAAGCCCACCCCGCGCATGAAGTCGAACAGCGCCTGCGGCCCCTTCATGAAATAGTCGCGCTGCCGCATGACGAGATCGAAGCGCTCCCAGACGAGCGGCAGGAAATCGAGCCCCGCCGATTTCGCCACGCTTCTGGTAGCGATGCCGCAATCGATCCGGCCCGCGCGGATGGCCTGCGCGATATCGGGGCCGGTCGGAAACGCTGGCTTCGCCAGTTTCAGATCGTCGAGCGCGATGCCGGCGCGCGCGAGCAGCGCCAGCAGCAGCAATTGCGCGCCGGCGCCCGCTGGACGCTGCGCCATACGGGCGCGCGAGGTGGCGATCGAGGCCATGTCGCTCAGATCAAGCGGATTGCCTGCGGCAACCAGAATGCCCTGCTCGCGCCGGGCAAAGCCGAGCACGACGGCATCGTGCAATCCCGGCGCATCGGCGACCGCCTCGACATTGGCTCGCTCATCGTCGCCGTCCAGCCGATGTAAATGGATCGCCGCGATCATCACCTCGCCACGCGTCAGCCGCCGCAGGCCTTCCTCGCTGCCCTCGGGCAGGCTGGCCAGCCCCGAATTGCTTTCGCGCAAGCCCCATTCCAGCAGCGGATCGTGGCTGCCGCCGACGATGGAGGGCGCCGACACCTGCGCCAGGCCGGCCGGCGCGATCAAGCCGGCGGAGACCCAGCGGTCCAGCGCGGCGCGCGAAAACAGCCAGCGCCCGGTCACCTTGCTGCAGGGCACCGCGCGGTCTGCCACCAGTTCGTAAAGCTTGCGTTCGGACAGCCGCAAATAGTCGGCAGCCTCGTCGGTCGTCAGAAGTTCTCGCATAGGCATTAATATGCACCTGGATGCAGCATTTCCGCAAATTGACCATGCCGGTACCATCTGCGCAAGATGTCTGCCGAACGGAAATTCCCATGGCCAGCGACGTATCAGCCCTTCAACTCGTGCTCTCCGGCGATCCCGCGCTGTTCGCCATCGTGCGGCTGTCGCTCTATGTCAGCCTGTCCGCGGTGGCGCTGGCCGCGCTGATCGGTATTCCCCTCGGCGCCTGGATCGCGCTGACGAATTTCCGCGGCCGCCAGGGCGTCATCGTCCTGCTCAACGCCTTGATGGGCCTGCCGCCCGTCGTCGTCGGTCTCGCGGTGTACCTCGCGCTGTCGCGCTCCGGGCCGCTGGGTTCGTTCGGCCTGCTGTTCACGGCAGGCGCCATGATCATCGCGCAGACCGTGCTGGTCATGCCGATCATCGCCGCGCTGACGCGCCAGACCATCGAGGATCTCTGGATCGAATACCGCGACGAACTGACCGCGATGAATCTCGGCCCGATCGGTCGCGTCGCGGCGCTGATCTGGGATGCGCGCTTCAGCCTCGTCACCGCGCTGCTCGCCGGCTTCGGTCGCGCCGCGGCGGAAGTCGGCGCCATCATCATCGTCGGCGGCAACATCGAAGGCTTTACCCGCACGATGACGACGGCGATTGCGCTGGAGACGTCCAAGGGCGACCTGCCGCTCGCGGTCGGCCTCGGGCTGGTGCTGATTTCGATCGTGATCGCCGTCAACGCGCTGGCCTGGAGCGTACGCCGCGCCGGAGAGCGACTGGCGGGGTGACCATGCGCGCGCCGTCAAGCGAACTGCCGATTGAATTCGATGGCGTCACGGTTGCGGCCGGCGGCGTCACGATCCTCGACGATATCGCGCTCGCGCTGAAGCCGGGTGCGCCGACGGTGCTGATCGGCCCGAACGGCTCGGGCAAATCGACGCTGCTGCGCGTGGCGATGGGACTGCTCGCGCCGTCCCGCGGGCGCATCACCTGGGGCGGGCTGCAAAACGTCCCGCCGCTCAAGCGCGCGATCGTGTTTCAACGCCCGGCTATGCTTCGGCGCAGCGCTGCCGCCAACATCCGGTTTGCGCTGCGCGCTGCCGGCATCCCACGGGCGGAGCATACGCGCCGCACCGATGAACTGCTCGAACTGGTCGGCTTGCACGGGCTCGCCGGCCGCGCCGCGCGTCGGCTCTCCGGCGGCGAGCAGCAGCGGCTGGCGCTGGCTCGCGCGCTGGCGCGCGATCCCGCAGTGCTGTTCCTGGACGAGCCAACCGCGAGCCTCGATCCGGTCGCGACGAAGGCGGTGGAAGACATCATCCGCGCGGTCAGCGAACGCAACATCAAGGTCGTGATGGCGACCCACGATTTCGGCGAGGCGCGCAGGCTCGCCGGCGAGGTCGTGATGCTCCACCGCGGCCGCATCGTAGAGACCGGCGCGGCCGCGTCGTTCTTCGACGCGCCGCGAACTCTCGAGGCGAGGGCGTTCCTCGCCGGTGAACTATTGATTTAAGGAGAAACGAATGAACGCGCTCACCCGTTTGCTGATTGCAGCGATTGCCAGTCTGGTTTTCGCAGGTCACGCCGTCGCGCAGGACAAATCGATCGTGGTCGCCTCGACCACCTCGACGCAGGATTCCGGCCTGTTCGGCCACATCCTGCCGATGTTCAAGGCCAAGACCGGCATCGACGTGAAGGTGGTGGCGCAAGGCACCGGACAGGCGCTCGATACCGCACGCCGGGGCGATGCCGACGTCGTGTTTGTCCACGCCAAAGCTGCGGAAGAAAAATTCGTTTCCGAAGGCTTTGGCGTCAAGCGTTATCCCGTGATGTACAACGACTTCATCCTGGTCGGCCCGAAGAGCGATCCGGCCGGCATCAAGGGCTCGAAGGACATCGTCGCGGCGCTTTCCGCGATCAAGGCCAAGCGTTCCGATTTTATTTCCCGCGGCGACAAGTCTGGCACCCATCAGGCGGAAGTGAACCTCTGGAAAGTTGCCGGGGTCGATATCGCGAGAGACAAGGGTCCCTGGTACAAGGAGATCGGGCAGGGCATGGGCGCGGCGCTCAACACCGCGTCCGCCTCGAACGCCTATGTGCTCGCCGATCGCGGCACCTGGCTGTCGTTCAAGAATCGCGGCGATCTCGTCGTTGCCGTCGAAGGCGACAAGCGGCTGTTCAACCAGTACGGCGTCATGCTGGTTAGTCCGGAGAAGCATTCGAGCGTCAAGAAAGATCTCGGCCAGCAGTTGATCGACTGGCTGGTATCATCCGAGGGCCAGAAGGCGATCGCCGATTACAAGATCAACGGCGAGCAGTTGTTCTATCCCAACGCCAGCGATTCCGGCGCGTGATGCAGGCCGGTTTTCGGCGGCGTTCGCGGTTCTCCTGGTCACGATGGCGCCGGCGATGGCAGAGGAAACGGTGTTGCTCACGCCGCCGGCAGCTTGCGCGCCGCATTGAGCGAGGTGGCAAAGGCGTTTGAAGCCGCAAACCTCGGCAAGGTGCAGGCAAAATTCGGCGCCTCCGGTTTGCTGAAGGACGAGATCGCGGCGGGTGCCAAGGCGGAGGTGTTTGCCTCCGCCAACATGGAGCACCCGCAGGCGCTCGCGCAGGAGAACCGCAGCGGGGCGGTGGTGCTGTTCGCGCGCAGCCGGCTGTGCGCGCTGGTGCGGCCCGGTCTCGACGTCGCGCCGGCCACGCTCATGGACCGCATGCTCGACCCGCAAGTGAAGCTCGGCACCTCGACGCCAAAGGCCGATCCGTCGGGCGATTGCGCCTGGGAGGTTTTTGGTAAAGCCGAGAGGATCAGAACCCGGCGCATTAGCGACGCTGGAGAACAAAGTGCTGCAGCTCACCGGCGGTCCCACGAGCCCGCCCGCGCCGCACGGCCGCTCGATCTATGGCGAGCTCATCGCGCAAAACGCCGCCGATATCTTTCTGACCTATTGCACCAACGCGCTCGCCGCGCAGCGCGAGAATCCGGCGCAGCAGATCGTGCAACTGCCCGATGCGCTCGCGGTCGGCGCCGATTACGGCCTGACCGTGCTGAACGGCGCCTCGGCACCGGCGTACAAATTCGCGCTGTTCATCCTGTCGGCGGATGGCCAGCGCATGCTGGCAAAGCACGGCTTTGCGGCGCCGGCTCTGCCGAAGTAGGAGACTTTCGATGCTTCGCTCCTTCCTCGTCGCCGTCGCGCTGATTGCCTTGCTCGAACCGGTCGCGGCTGATGACGGCTGCGAAAAATTCGCATGGTCCTTGGCAAGCGAACGCGCAGCGTTTGCGGCGGCGGACAACCCCGCGATTGCCGCGGGCGAGACCCTGGCGGCGCTGCCATCAGGCGCGCTCCTGATCCGCCTGCAGCCGGGAGCGCAGGCTTCCTTCGCCGTGCCGCCGGAGCGCAAGCCACGAACCGAGCCATGGCACGGCGGCATGGTTCGCCTGCCAGCGCTATCAAAGCCCGGCATTTACCAGATCACCTTGTCGGAGGATGCCTGGATCGATGTGATCCAGAACGGCCGCTACGCCCACTCCGCCCGCTCCGTCGGAAGCACCGGCCGCGGCGATTGCCCGGGCGTGCGCAAGAGCGTGCGGCTCGATCTCGACGCGAGCCCGGTGGTGCTGCAGGTGAGCGGCGTTTCCCCGGATACGATCGCCGTTACGTTTGCTGCGGTGGAATAGCCTTGCAGGCGGCGTCCGATTCGTGCGCGCCGTCGTTGTCGGTTGACTTGACTGTCGGGCTGCTGATCAGCCGATAGATCGGCACCCACGCGCAGTCCCATGTTTCGAGCGTGGCGCCGCACGCCGTGCATTCAAAACTGTCGATCTCGCGCGAGGGCGCTATCGCTTCGGTGCGATGGTAGATCGCGCCACATCGGCACTGTCGCTGCTTTTCGATCACAACGAATCATTACGCCGCGACTCATCGTCGGACAACGCTACGCTTGTCGCAGGAACTTCGCGTTCATCTTCGTGAATATTTGTTCAAGGAGCGTTATGTCGCACACCGGAACGTCAGGCGCGCCGGCTGGTTAGCCCCAGACACGTTTACTGGAGTTCGATGATGAAGAAGCTAGCTATCGTATTCGCCGTTGGTGCTGCTGCGCTGATGGGAGGTTCCGCAGCCAACGCCGCCGACAATGCGGTGAAGGCAAAGAGCGCGACGAATGCCGCCCAGACTTCCACCGATTTCAGCGCCCAGCACCGCCACTGGCGTCATCACCACCACTGGCGCCATCATCACTACCGGCCCTATTACAGGAGCTATAACTACTACTCGCCGCGCGCGTACGGCTATTACGGTCCCCGCTACTATGGTCACCGCCACTACGGCGGCCCCGGCGTAACCTTCAGCTTCGGCAGCGGCTGGTAAAGCAGACTCACGAGATAAAAGCCCGCGATCCTCGCGGGCTTTTTTCGTCTGAGGACAGCGTTACAACTCTCGCGCCGCCCTCGATGACTTTCGGCCGGAAGATTCCGATGCGAGGCGCACGGCGGATTTCTTCCCTGATTTCCGCGCTGCCAGCAGCACAACGCGTGCCTTGGCCTTGCTCGCCGCCGCACGGACGCGTCGGGCTACCGAACTCGCCGCAACGCGCAGCTTCCTGACGGTCGCGTTCTTCTCCTCGACCTCACCGGCTTCCGCCTTGCGCACCATCGCGCTGGCCGCAGGCGTCAGGTCGACATTGACAGTGGCGACCTGGTCTTGCCGCGACAAGCCGCCGACGCCCTCGCATGGCGCCTTGTGCGGCAGATCGGTCGGCATGTGGACGGTGTTTTCCTCGTCGATCCAGGCCTCGGCCTTGTGACCCGTGATGATCTTGACGTAAGCGCGCGTTTCCTTCGGCAAGCCACCACGTCGCGATAGCCACTTCTCGATCCGGCCGCCGCCTGCGTTATACGCAGCCGCCGCAAGCCCGAGATTGCCGAACTGATTATGCAGCTTGCGAAGGAATTTTGCCGACGCCGGGATCGCCTGCAGCGGATCGAACGGGTTTTTCAAGCCCATCTCGACTGCCGTCTGCGGCATGAACTGCGCGATGCCTCGCGCGCCTGCGGAACTGACTTCCGTCGCTTTAAACCTGCTTTCCTGCCAGAGCAAACGCACGAAGAATCCGATCGGAATATCGTTGTCCTCGGCGGCCGTCTTGACCGCTTCGCAGATCACATCCGCTGATGAGGGCTCCTCGTTGATCGAGGCGGCTGCATGAGCATCGGCATCGGCTGCCGTTGTCTTCTCGTCTGGCGCAGAAACGACGTTCGTCGCGTCCAGTTGTTGCGAAGACTCCGCCGATGCGGTCGCTGTTCCCGGCTGAGAATTTGTTCCCGCAGCGGGTTCCGATTGCGCTTCGGCAACGACGAAAGATGGTTCGGTCCATATTGATCCATTGCCGGAACTTTCAAGATCCACCGCGATCACAAACACAGCAATCACGGCGGCGAAAACATATCGCATCAATTTTCCATCCATGGTGTGTGAAGGCGGTCGGTTAGAATTTGGATGTGGAAATTTCGCGGGCGAACTGCGGCAGAGCAGTGTTCTTATCGCCCGTAATTTTACCGAGTGGAACTTTGGAACATGCGCGTCAGCGGACCGCTCGCCTACATCGCGCTTTACGCCACGCTGTACGCGGCGTTCGGCGTGGCGTCGCCATTCTGGCCAAAGTATTTCGAAACCAGATCGCTCACGCCCGAGCAGATCGGACTGATACTGGCGGCGGCGTTATTGGTGCGCCTTGTCGCAGGACCACTCGTGGGGATGTTCGCCGACTTCCTGCAATCGTTGCGCCTCGTGCTCGCATTCTGCACGGTCCTGGCGGCTGCAGCGGCCGTGGCACTGCTACGCGCGGATGGCTTCTGGTTATTGTTGCTTGTTGCGTTGGTGCAAGCAGCGGCTTTGGCTCCGACGACGTCGATCGCCGACGCGCTGTCGGTCAACGCCGCCAGGCCTCAGATGGCGGGAAGGCCGTTCGAATACGGCTGGATCCGCGGTGCCGCGTCCGCGGCTTTCGTCTGCGGCACGCTGATCATCGGACAGCTCATTACTTCCAGCGACCTCACGCGTGTTATCTGGCTGAACGCGGCCCTGCTGATCGCGGCCACTGGCGCTACTGTGCTGGTCCCCAGGGCTTCTACTCCAACTGCGCCGCATATCAGCGCATCGAAGCTTGCGCGCGAAATCCGCGGGCTGCTCAGGATTGCGCGGTTTCGAATCCTGATCCTCGTCTCGACTCTGATCTACGGCAGCCACGCCATGCATGATGCCTTTGCCGTGATCCGGTGGAGCAATGCCGGCATAGACACCTCCGTGATCAGCATCCTGTGGTCGGAAGCCGTCGCCGCGGAAGTCATCGTGTTCTTCCTGGTCGGCCCGGCATTGCTCAACCGGTTCGGCGCGCGTGGCGCGGCGGTGCTGGCGGCCGCGGCCGGAATCATCCGCTGGTCGGTCGCGGGGACAACGACCTCAGTCGTGGCGCTCGCGGTGGTACAGCCGCTGCACGGACTGACATTTGCCCTGCTGCATCTCGCCTGCATGCGGATGATGGCGGTTCTTATTCCGACCCGCATGGCCGCGACCGCCCAAGCCGCCTACGCGTTCGGTTCAGGCGCGGTGACGGCTGCGCTGACGCTGTTCTCGGGTTTTTTCTACGCGAATTATGGGGGAGGGGCGTTCGTTGCGATGGCAGTTCTCTGCGCGCTCGCATTGCCGCTCGCCTGGTTTGGCTTTACCGATGCGCAAGATACGTCTGCCCGCGCCCGCTGAGTTGCGGTAGAATCTGCCTCGCGAAAAGCAAGTCGATCGTTCGAAGGTTTGCCAATTGGTCTCGGAAAGTGATCTTGAGTCTGCGCTCGAAGTCGTCAGGGCCGGCGCCGCCGGCCCGAACGAGGGCATTTTTGGTCCTGCGTCGGTGACGTGGCGGATCGACCGGGAAGCCGTCGTCTTTCTCGGCGCCGGACGCGCCTTGCTGCTTCAACTGGCGCATCCCTGGGTTGCGGCCGCCATCGCCGAGCACTCGCGCACCTTTGCCGATCCGATCGGCCGCTTTCACCGTACCTTCGAAGTGATGTTCACGATGGTGTTCGGTTCACTCGACAGTGCAACCGCCGCCGCCCGGCGCCTGCACCGGCGGCACGCCGGCATCTCCGGCAATTTGCCCGAGGCCATCGGCTGCTTTGCCAAAGGCTCACTCTACAGCGCCAACGATGTCGCCGCGCTGCGCTGGGTTCACGCCACCCTGGTCGAGACCGCCGCCATGGCGCACGACCTTGTTCTGCCACCGCTCTCGGCGGAAGAGCGCGAGCGGTACTGGACCGAAAGCCGGCTGTTCGGGTCATTGTTCGGGCTGAAGCCCGAGGATTTGCCGGCGGACTGGTCATCCTTCGCGGATTACACCGCCGCGATGGCGCAATCCGACACCCTGTCCGTCAGCCCCGCGGCGCGCGACGTGGCCCAACAGATCTTCTCTGGCGCGCGGCCGTGGCTGCGGCCGCCGCGATGGTATCTGGCCCTGACCGCGCAGATGTTGCCCGAGCGGGTGCGCACAGGCTTCGGCCTCGATCTTGACCAACGCGACCGGAGAGCCGCAGATCGAGCGCTGAGGTGGATCGGCCGCGTATATCCCTATCTACCGGTCCGCCTCCGCTACGCCGGGCCCTACCACGAAGCCCAGGCGCGGCTGCAAGGAAAGCCCGGGCTCGACATGGCTACCCAATGGCTCAATCGGGCTTGGACCGGACGGCCGCAAATGGATGATCGTCGGGAGCGGTGAGATCGATGGGCATCGGCGTGTCATTGCAGTAAAAGGCCTGGCTGCCGGCGAAACCTGAAACGAACCTTGCGGAATGGGGCTTTTTGGACCGATGGACGAGGACGACCCGATCGAGGAGATTACGCGGATCGAAGCGCGGCTCGAGGAGCTGGCCGAGACCGCCGAACGGTGCCGCAAGATCACGCTGGTCTCGAAATCGGTGATCGCCGCCGGGGCCGGATTGATGCTGGTCACCGTCCTCGGTCTGCTCGGATCCAATCAGGTCGCCGCCATCGGCTCGATTGCGGCGGTGCTGGGCGGCATCGTGTCGCTCGGCTCGAACGCCAGCACTTTGCGACAGACCATGGCCGCCATGAGCGACGCTGAGGCGCTTCGTTCGGACCTGATCGGCAGGATCGACCTTCGCGTGGTCGGCGACGAGCAGCGTCACGCTTAAGTCGCAGGCGATGCCATTGAGGCGCGATGTGTCAATTAAGTGGCACGGCCGCCGTCATTCCCATTGCCGACTGACGCCGCGTCATCTTGCCTCGGATCGGCTTGGCGTGATGGCGCAGATCCTGCTTTGACAGCTTCGCGCTGACCTGATCCATTTCCAGTATCGCGCGTGACGAGGCATTCAGCACCAGTTGAGGAGTTGGTCTCATGAAAGAACAGGAAATTCGAGACCTGATCGCAGACGTCAAGACCGGCCAGTTGTCGCGGCGGGCCTTTGTCCAGCAAATGATCGCCATTGGCCTTTCGGCGCCGATGGCCGGGATGATGCTGAGCCAGTGCGGGGTCGCGATGGCCCAGACCGCGCTTCCCTACAAGCCGACCAAGGCCGGCGGCGGCGGCGTGCTGAAACTGATGTATTGGCAGGCCGTGACCCTGCTCAATCCGCATTTTGCCGTCGGCACCAAGGATCAGGAAGGCTCCCGGATCTTTTACGAGCCGTTGGCGGGATGGGATGGCGACGGCAACCTGGTTCCGATCCTCGCGGCCGAAATTCCGAGCAAGGAGAATGACGGATTGGCCGAGGACGGCCGCTCGGTGATCTGGAAGCTGAAACGTGGCGTCAAATGGCATGACGGCATGCCGTTCACGGCCGACGACGTCGTCTTCAACTGGGAGTATGCCAAAACACCGGAGACCGCGGCGGTTTCGATCGGCAGCTACAAGGACATCACGGTCGAGAAGATCGACGACTTCACCGTCCGCCTCACCTTTGCCAAGCCGACGCCGTTCTGGGCCGATGCCTTTGTCGGCAATTACGGCATGATCATCCCAAAACACCTGTTCAAGGATTACGTCGGCGCCAAATCGCGCGAGGCGCCGCACAATCTGAAACCGGTCGGCACCGGTCCCTATCAGTTCGTGGATTTCAAACCGGGCGACATGCTCCGCGCCAAAATCAATCCCAACTACCATGTCGCCAACCGGCCGCATTTCGACGAGGTGGAGGTCAAGGGCGGCGGCGACGCGGTGTCGGCGGCGCGCGCGGTGCTGCAAACCGGCGAATATGATTATGCATGGAACATGCAGGTCGAAGAGGAGATCCTGACGAAGCTGGAAGCCGTCGGAAAGGGCAAGTTGAGCATCACGACGTCAGGCAACGTCGAATTCATGCAACTCAACTCGACCGATCCCGCGGTCGAGGTCGATGGCGAGCGCGCCAGCATCAAGACCAAACATCCGCTGTTCAGCGATCCGGCCGTGCGCCAGGCCATCAATCTCCTGATCGATCGCGCCTCGATCGAGAAATTCATCTATGGCCGCACGGCGCGGGCCACCGCTAACTTCCTCAACAACCCGGAACGCTTCCGGTCGAAAAACACGAAGTTCGAATTCAACATCGAGAAGGCCAACCAGATCCTCGAGGCCGCCGGCTGGAAAAAGGGCAGCGACGGCATCAGGGCCAAGGACGGCAAGCCGCTGAAATTCGTATTCCAGACCTCGATCAATGCGCCGAGGCAGAAGACCCAGGCCATCGTCAAGCAGGCGTGCCAGAAGGCAGGCATCGACGTCGAGCTGAAGTCGGTGGTGGGATCGGTATTCTTCTCCTCCGATACCGCCAATCCCGACACCTACACGCATTTCTATTGCGATGCGCAGATGTACAACACCACCATGCCGCAGGCCGATCCGCAGTTCTTCATGAACCAATACGTGTCGTGGCAGGTGGCGAACAAGGAAAACAAGTGGCAGGGGCGAAATGTCTCGCGCTGGCAAAGCAAGGAATATGACGAGACCTACAAGCAGGTCGAACAGGAGCTCGACGCGGTGAAGCGCGCAGCACTGTTCGTCAAGCTCAACGATCTCGTCGTAACGGACAATTACATCCAGCCCATCGTCTCCCGCACCCGGGTCGCGGCGCTCGGCGGCAAGCTGACCGCGCATATCTCGGGCTGGGACGCCGATCTCTGGCAGCTTGGGAGCTGGTATCGGGAGGGGTGAGGGCGGGAATTGCCGTGACGGTAAGCGCCATTGGCCCGCCAAGCCGAAGCTTCAAAGCAGCGTAGGATCGCGAGTATCAGCGACGAAGCTGCAGAGCAGGCGGTCGTATCAACCCTGTCTCCCTTGCGCAACATCCGATGTGTTCCTCGCCTGGGAACAGCATTTGCGACTCCACACTCGAAGATATTCGGGTCAGTGTGTTCGAAGAGCCGGGGTGGCGGATCGAGCGTTTTTCATACGGATACATTTGAGCCCGGTGAGCCGCAGAGCGAAAATGCCTGCGGTCTTTTCACTCCAGGACTAGAGCATGATCCGGAAAAAGTGGGTACCGGTTTTCCCTCGCGACAAACGCGGAACGCGTTTGCGCGGAGATCATGCTCAAATCAAAGAGATAGAGCGGGATGACGATTCGAAGAAAGTCATCACGCTAGTCTGCGCGGCTGCAATAAAGAAAGAGCAAGACCACGCATCGCGCGTGGAGCGTTGCTTGATCATTGAAGGTCGTCGTCAGCTGTCGTGGCGGTGCAAGGATAATGTGTGATGGCGCGCCTCGCGCGCAGCCGGCCGCTCGGACGGGTCGCGGCCAAGCTTGGGCTTCAAATCCACGAGGTCGATGAAAGCGTCGGCCTGCCGCCGAAGCTCATCGGCAATCATCGGAGGATGGGTGGCAATGGTCGAGACGACGGTGACGCGAACGCCTCGACGTTGGATCGCCTCCACCAATGGGCGGAAGTCGCCGTCACCTGAGAACAGAACCATCTGATCGATATGCTCGGCAAGCTCCATGGCATCAACAGCGAGTTTGATGTCCATGCTGCCCTTCGCCCTGCGATGGCCGCTGGCGTCGGTGAACTCCCTCATCGGTCTTGTGGCCACGGTATAGCCGTTGTAGTCGAGCCAATCGATCAGGGGCCGGATCGACGAATACTCCTGATCCTCGATGACCGCAGTGTAGTAAAATGCGCGAACCAGCGTGCCGCGACTTTGGAATTCAGTGAGCAGTCGCTTGTAATCCACATCGAAGCCAAGCATCTTGCTGGTCGAATAAAGATTGGCGCCATCGATGAGGAGCGCGATCTTGGTGCTGGAAGCGGACATTCGGGCATGGCTCCCAAATCGGACGGCAATTCATAGCAACATCAGTTCACGTTGTTTGTACAAGAAACATCAAGCCATCAAGCGCCGCCAGGTTCACGTCGTCAAGGAAGAGCGCGGGAACAAGGGCGGGTGCTTTGCGCCGCCACGAAGAGTGGGCCGGAGCGGATTCGCTAGGAGACTTGCCTGTTAAACCATAGAGTGGGGCAGGGTCTTGTTGTGGCGCTGAGAGACGCCGGCCGGGCACGAAGAACATCCGCTTGAGCTTGTTCATGGCACGAACGGCGTAGCCGATTCCGAACGGAAGGGTCTGGCGGAAGAAGGCGATCTTCCTGACATGTCCTTCGACATGCCATTTGACGTGCGCGCCTTCGCGAAACAGTATCACGTCACCCACGCCATAACGCCTCGGCGGCATGCCCTTGCTCTCGAGCACGATCGACCCTTCGAGGATCATGATGGTCTCGTCGACATCGTAGTACCAGTTGAACTTGCCCTCGGTGCAGGACCAGATCAGGGTCGTGGTAGTGCCGCATGCGCTGGTCGACAGCACGTGCGAGCGGGCTTCCGGATTGCCGTCAAGGATCCAGGATGGCTCGATCGGCGACGGCTTGAGCTCTACATTGCAATGGCCGGTTTCAACAAGGGCAAACGGCATCGATGATCTCCGTGGATTGAACAAGCATGCACGGCTTAGCAGCGTCCCGGTGATGCTAGTTGCAGATTGCTAAATCGTCCGGGACTGATGCGATCAGATTATCCTAAAAAGAATGAGGAGGCCAATTTGCCGAAAATTGGTTGGGTGCTCCGCTCAACGGGTATCGCTCAACGTGGGTTACCTCTAACGAGGCACCTCGGGCTGCGTCGAAACTCAAGATGAAATGCGAGCTAGGCAGCGCCGTTGTCTTCGTAGCTTCGCCTTGAATTTCAGGCCACCGGAACACTGTGTACGTCAGCCGACACTGCAGCGAGGGACCGGTCGATTGTTTGACGTACATCGGATCGAACTTCGATCACAACGGGGCCGTTCGCCGACATTGCTTCCGAGACGACCTCGGCCACTTCCGCTGCGTTCGTGATCGTATAGCCCTGCGCGCCAAATGCGCGGGCAAGGGCCGCAAAGTCGGGGTTGGAGAGGTCCGTACCCCAAGGACGCTTCGGAAATGCTCTCTCCTGATGCGTACGGATGGTGCCGTACGACTGGTTGTTGGAAATGACGATCTTGATGTTGGCCCGGCGAGCAACCGCAGTTGCCAATTCATTCCCGGTCATCAGGAAACCGCCGTCGCCGCAGAACGCGATCACCTGGCGATTCGGATATCGAAGGCCCGCACTCAATGCAGAAGGGATCCCACTGCCCATCGCGCCGCAGGCGGAGCCGAGCAGCCGGGCTGACGGCTTGAAACGGAAAATCCGGTGTACCCAGGCGGCGAAGTTGCCGGAATCGGTCGTCACAATAGCATCTGGTCTGGAAAGCTTGGCGACGGCCGCAACCGCATGGCCCAGGACATCAGCGCTGGGGATGCGCCGCTCAGGCCATCCATGCACCGCTTCCCGGACTTTCGCCACGGCTTGGATCCACTCACCGCGCTCGCGCGTGACGACAGGTAATTCGAGGCAGGATCTTACGAAGGGGTGCGCCGACGCCACGATCGGGAGATCCGTATGAAAGTGAGTCCCGATCGCATTCGGATCGGGGTAGACGTGGACCAGAGGCTGAGACGTCGGAGATTGTCGTGGAAACCGAAATCCCAGGGACGACAAGTCGCCGAGCCGAGTTCCGATGGCAACGATCAGATCCGCTCGCTCAAAAAGCCCGACATGAGCCGGCGACATGAAGAAGCCAAGGTGCCCAACCCAGAGCCGGTGATCGTTCGGATATTGATCCTGCATCTTGGTAGTGACGGCGACCGGCACATTCCAGTGCTCGCTCAGCGCGACCAGATCCTCGCGAAATTCCGCGGTGCGACACTCTCCTCCGACCAGCAGAATCGGTCGTTCCGCGTCGTCAAGCAAGGTGGCCGCCTGTTCCACGGCGGCTCGACTGGGCTCGGCCCGTGCGACGCCGTGAACCCTGGCGGAGAGCAGACCGGCCTCCATCTCGAGGACGTCTGCAGGAAGCTCGATCACAACTGGTCCGGGTGTGCCGCCAAGCGCTATGGAAAATGCCCGCGCCATCATCTCGGGCGCCTGAGCCGCTGAATCGATTCTAGTGGACCATTTGGTGAGGCCATTGAACGCGCGCGCGGTGTCGATCTCCTGCACCGCGTCACGATTCAGGTTCGGCGTTTCGACCTGACCAATCAGCAGTACGAGAGGTATGGCCTCCTGTGAAGCGACATGGAGGCCAATTGCTGCGTTGGATGCGCCCGGCCCGCGGCTTGCCATCACGACACCGGCGCGACCGGTGAGCTTGGCGTCGGCGACTGCGGCAAGACTGGCGCTTCCCTCGTGGCGGCAAGTCACGAGATCGATCTCGTCTCGTTCGTACAGAGCGTCAAGGAGCGCAAGAAAGCTTTCGCCGGGTACGCCAAATGCCCGGTCGACGCCATGCGCGATCAGAATATCAACGATTAGATCGGCAACCCGGAAAGCCATGCCACACCATCTTAGTTAGAAACCACCACAGCCTGATCGACAAGATCGCGCATCAACCCGTCTCACGCCGCTAGTTTTACCGCATGCGCGAAATCCCAATACAGCTTGCGCGCACGGGCGTAGAAGGGGCCGGGCGCGAGCTGACGGTCGTCGATCCGGATCACCGGCATAACCTTGGCGAAATTGCCGGTCGAAAAGATCTCGTCTGCCGCGAGGAAATCGGCATATTGCAGCGTGGCCTCTATCACCGTGACGCCTTCGCCGCGCAAAAGTTCCATCACCCGCTGCCGGGTAATGCCGTTCAGGAAGGTGCCGTTCGGCGCCGGCGTATAGACTGCGCCATCTTTCGCCATGAACACGTTGGCATTGCCGAACTCCGCGACGTTGCCGAGCATGTCCAGCATCAGGCAGTTCTGGAAGCCGCGCGAGGCCGCCTCGATCAGCGCCCGCGAACAGTTCGGGTAGAGACAGGAAGCCTTGGCGCCAACCGGCGCGCATTCGGCGCTCGGTCTGCGGAACGGCGACAGCGTGATCGCGATGCCGGCAGGCTTCGGGATCGGCGCCTCATAGATGCAAAGACACCAGTCCGTCGTTTCCGGATCGAACAGCACGCCGCCACCGACACCATTCTGCGGCCAATACATCGGGCGGATGTAGAGCTCGGCATTGGCCGGGAAGCGGGCGATGCCTTCGTGCGCCAGACCCAGCCAGGTGTCGAGATCGACGATCGGGTTGAGCCCGAACTTGACCGCGGATTCATTGACGCGCGCGCAATGACGATCGAGGTCGGGCGTAACGCCTTCGAAGGCGCGTCCACCGTCGAACACGGTCGAGCCGAGCCAGAGCCCATGGGTGCGTGGCCCCATGATCGGCACATTGCCCTCGTGCCACTGGCCCTTGAAGAACGTCCATGTCCGCGAATGGCTGACGGGCTTGCTGTTCGGAATCATGACGCTCCTCCATATCGGCGACTGAGTTACGGTCCATAGATCGCCAGCTCGGTATCCGACAGATCGGCGAGCCGGGGCGCTGCGGACCCTTGAAGTATTTGCGTGCGACCCGAACCGGCGTCTAGATGCGGCGCGCATTCGATGGCTGCAATCTAACCGACTGTCCTGCGTCGTCGGAGGCGCAAAGGTGGATGTCGGAAGGTCCGCGCTTCCGAGCGAGGTACCTCCGAAGTGCAGCTAGGACACAAGCGGTGATCAGGTAAACTGTGGCAACGGAGATCGGAGGAGCAGAATTAGCCCAAGTCCGTTCAGGACATGGCTCGCTTGCAAACTGAGTAGTTGGTTTGTCAGATCAAGACACGATGCCAGTTTCCTGACATTTCGATGCCAATTCGAGGTTTTACTCTTCTGCTCTGCCTGGTTGTGGTTCGCAGCCGACTCGCTTGGTCGAGGGATGACCAATGGCTAGTTCTTCCGAAAGAAAGTTAGTTGTGCCAGATCAAGAAGGCGGAATTTGTCGATCTTTCCTGTTTCCTCCGGCCAGCGTCCATTTCCGCATCTACTGGCGAAAGAGTGCTGGCAAGATTCGTTGGAAGTGCTTGTGGGGTCCTGGCGTTTTGGAATTCGAGTGCGCCCGTGCTCTTGAATCCGACAATTGAAATCAGATGGTCATGAGCATTTTCTCACTCGCCGGAGTGCTGACGGCAAAGATCTTCATCCCAATTCGGCCCGTTCCGTCGCAATGTCAGACGAACGCCCCGATAGCTGACATCACAGCTGATCCGTTCGGTGTTGTTTGTGCCCAGCATCAAAGTCCGACTCATAACTGACGCCGACATCCCGGCGGCCATCGATCTGCTGACGCGCGGGTATGGGCCAGGCACGCCCGACTTCCGTCCTCGCAGTTTCTGGGAAAACATTTTCTCCTGTTTGAGCAATCGACCGCTGCCCGCAGGAGAACTGCCACGATATGGATACGTCATCGACAGTGAAGGAGAGCTTGTTGGTATTCTGCTCTTGATATTTTCGAGAATTTGGGAAGATGGCAAAGCCAAAATCCGTTGCGGTGGATCCGGCTTGTATGTTGATCCGGCATTCAGGTCGTGCGCGCCACTGCTAATTAGAAAAGCCTCCAATTGCAAGGACGCCACGGTACTTAACCTTACGCCAGCCGAGGATACATTTCGCATAATCGAAGCTTTGAGGTACGTCAGATATTGCAATGGAATCTTCGTTTCGATCCCCTTGTTCAGCCGCGCTCCGGATATGCCTGTCAGCGTCGTCGATGTGCATACCAAACTCGATATTCCAGTGGATCCACACGATCGCGATCTATTGCTTGAGCACGCAGATTGCGGATGCACGAGTCTGTGGTGCATTACGCGTCAAGGCGCATATCCATTTGTATTTCGAGGCCGACGGGTCAAGAACGTTCCATGTGCGCAGCAACTTGTCTATTGCCGCAATGTGGACGACTTTGTCCGCTTTGCGCGGCCGATAGGTATATTTCTTGCCCGGCATTCGGGACGTTGTTTGGTGGTGCTCGATGCGAACGGCCCAGTTCAGGGACTGATTGGCAAATACTTCGCAGGAAAAGCTAATAGATATTTCTTCGGATCGGATCGGCCACGGTTGGGAGATCTAGCCTATACGGAGATATCGCTGTTCGGCATCGGCGTCTGAGGGCTTTGTCCCTTACCGGCAGCTTTCATCTTTCCGTTCCGGCGAAGCCGGCACATCTTAGAACAATGTGTATTGTCCTCTGATCTCCGGGTGCATGACAATATCGTGCTTGCTGAGCAAATTCATGCCGGTGGAGATTTCCGGCAGTTTCTGATTGTCGTAACGCAGCACCAGCTCCTTGGCGAACATCATGAGATGGACCTGAAGCTCAAGCCGGGCGAATTGCTCACCTATGCAGTTGCGCGGGCCGGCGCCAAACGGGCACATCGCCAATTCGTGCCGATTGTGGCTGCCACTCGAACTCATGCGATCCGGATCAAAGTTGTCTGGATCCTCCCAGAGCTGCGGGCTGCGCTGAATGAGGTAAGGCGAGATATAGATTTCCGTTCCTGCAGGCACAAAAAAGTCGCCCAGATAATCATCGTTGATTGCTTTGCGTGTCATAAGCCAAAGCGGAGGATAAAGGCGAAGGGCCTCATCGATAACTTTCCGGGTGTAAGCGTAGTTCGGAAAGGAATCCATGGTGGGAACAGTCTGCCAAGGCAAGCGATCCAGTTCGGCGGAAAGCTTGATTCGCGCCTCGGGGTGTTGAGACAGCAGATACCAGAGCCAGTTTAGCAGGCCGGCAGTAGTCTCGTGGCCGGCGACCACTAGCGTCATCACCTCTTTGGATAGCTGTGCGTCCGGCATCGGCTGCCCGCTTTCCCGATCGCGCGCCTGCATTAGCTTGCCGAGAATATCTGTCGCCGCCGCTCTATTGTCTCGTCGTCTTTGTGCAATGACTTCGAGGATGATTTTTCTCAAGGGGCTAAATGATCGCGCAAAGTCCAGGTCGCGCGCAGCTTCTTCGACGAGCACACTGAAATGGGGCGCAACCATGTTGTAGTCATCGCCAAAAATCGCAACCAACGTGATCTTCAGGACCATTGAACTCACGTCATGCGTGACGTTAACCGCTTCGTGGCGTTTGGCGGCTTGCCTCCATTTATCCAGCAGCTCGTTGTTGATACTGGCAATCATCCCGACCATGCCGCTAATCGAGCTTTTGGAGAAGGTCGGCTGCATCATGCGCCGCTGGTTTGCCCAGAACTCGCCGTTGCTTGCGATAAGTCCGTTACCGAGCAGCAGTGCAATGCGCTTAACGACTTGACCCTTTCTCGCATAATTTTGCCAATTCAAACGGAGAATCCGCTCGCAATATTCCGGGGTACTGACTACGTACACCTCGGTTCCTACAACTGAAGCCCTGTAGATGTCTCCATAGAGATCAAAATTTTCATTTATCCAGCAAAAGAGATCTTCCGCTGAATTGTATCGCTCGGTTGGCCCCGGAGGAATCCGAAACTGCTCCGCTCTCGTGGCCCTGGCAGCGATAGTTCCAGAATGTTGTTGTTCCACTGTGTTCTTCCTCGATTACTCGCGCGCAGAAATGCCGGAGCCCATCTATCGATAGCCGCGCGAGCGGCACACAAAGCCGCGCATCAGAAGATGGGCGATGGTATCAAGATCGGCCATCCTATGTCGTGGCATTGGATTGCGTCCGAACTCGTCTCTTCCCGTTACCCATGGTGGCCGAATGCACGGTCTCCGCCGCGGTGCGAATCCGGCCTCGTTCGATTCCTTCCGCTAAGAGGCGGCGGCCTCGAGCGTGCGGCTCGCTGCGATGCCATGTACAGAAGCCAGTTGCGGTAGATGTGCCTCGCCGGCCGATGCCAGGCGTTTCTCAGATCTCTCGCCAGGCGATCGGCCGGGAAATCGGCGAAGAACTCCGGACATCTGTCGGACAGGGCTTTTCGCCGGTACGCGGTCAGGAGCTCTTCCGCCTCCATGCCAAAATAGCCTCTCGGTATGGTCGGACAGACTTCGTTCTCTCCGCGCAGGAACCGGCCCATGTCCCTTCTGTATTCGCCCAGCAGGGTCTGGGTCTCGTATTCCGGGTGGCCCTGGAAATGGACGAAAAGGCTCTTCTTCTGCTGTTTGACGAAACAGTCGACGCCAGACTGCGGCGACGTGGTGAGAACGGAGTATCCGCAGCTCGCGAGCTCTCGCTCCGTTACCTCGTTCCAACGGGCATGCGGTATTCTGAAGGTCGCGGGAACGTTGTGCATCAGGGGATGCCTTGTCGTCTTCGTTTGAGCAAATACACCGATGCATTTGGCAGGCAGCTTGTGGCGCTCCACGCCGTCCATGTGCAGGACGGCGCCATGGACGGCCAGACAGGAATACACCGACGACAGGGTATTCTCCCTGGCCCAGTCGACGAGCTGGACGAAAGAGTTCCAGTATGGCTCTTCCGTCAGGTTGGCGGCTCTCGGCTCGGTGCCGGTCACGATCACGCCGTCCAGGCCTCCGTTCAGCAGATCGTCGGTGCTGCGGTAGTATCGACGCACGTAGTCGTGCCCCCATTCCGAACGGGGCGTCGTCGCCATCGTGTAGAAGTGCAGTCTGACGACGAGCCTTTCGGCCGCCGCGCCGACCAGATCAAACAGCTGGCGCTCAGTGGACATCAGGGCGGCGTCGGGCATGTTGTTGATCAGCCCGATATCAAGGCACTCCACGCGGCTTCCCGGCGACGCCATCGCGGCGGTGCCTCCGTTCGGCGCTCTCGAGAAGAGATGGTGTTCGTGAGAGTCTATGTCGATTAGCACAGGCATCGGAATGCCTTCATGGTTGACTTGAAATCAATCTGCGGCATGTAGCGCCTGATCGAGGTCGGCGATGATGTCGTCGACGTGTTCGATTCCTACGCTCAGCCTGATCATCTCGGGCCGCACGCCGGCCTTCTCCTGCTCTTCGGGCGACATTTGCCGGTGCGTGGTCGATGCGGGGTGGCAGGCGAGCGATTTCGCATCGCCAATGTTGACCAGCCGCTTGACCAGCTTCAGCGCGTCATAGAACCGCTTGCCGGCCTCGAACCCTCCGGCCACGCCGAAGGTCAGCAGCGAGCAAGCCCGGCCGCCCAGATATTTTTGTGTCAGCGCATAATAGGGGCTGTCTTGGAAGCCCGCATAGTTCACCCATCCGACGCGGCGGTCGTTGCGCAAAAACCGCGCGACCTCCTCGGCATTCTCGACGTGCCGCTCGATCCGCACCGCGACGGTCTCGATGCCCTGGAGCAGCAGGAAGGCGTTCATCGGCGCCAGAATGGAGCCAGTGTTTCTCATGGAGACGGCGCGGCAGCGCGCGATGTAGGCGGCGGCCCCGTAGCGTTCGGTGAAGACCAGCCCGTGATACGATTTCTCCGGCTCATTCATCATAGCAAAGCGCCGGCCATGCTCTGTCCACGGGAATTTGCCGCCGTCGACGATGATTCCACCAAGCGTGGTGCCGTGCCCACCCATGAACTTTGTCAGCGACTCCACCACGACATCAGCGCCGTATTCGATCGGTCTTAGCAGGATCGGGGTAGCCACCGTGTTGTCGACGATCAGCGGCACGCCGTGCCTATGGGCGACGTCTGCCATTGCTTCGATGTCGCAGATATTTCCGGCCGGATTTCCGACGCTTTCGCAGAACACCGCCCTCGTGTCGTCGTCGATCAATTTTTCCACACTCGCTGGACGGTCGTCTTCCGAGAACCGGACCGTGATGCCCTGCTGCGGCAGGATGTGTGCGAATAGCGTGTAAGTGGTGCCGTAGAGTTGCGGGACCGACACGATGTTGGTGCCCATCCCAGCGATGTTGATCACCGCATAGTTCACCGCGGCCTGACCGCACGCCACGCTAAGCGCGTCGACGCCTCCTTCCATGGCGGCAACGCGCTTCTCCAGCACCGCGTTGGTCGGGTTGCCGATCCTTGTGTAGCGGAAGCCATCCACTTCGAGGTTGAAGAGCGCGGCGCCATGGTCGGCGCTGTCGAAGGCGTACGAGGCCGTCTGGTAGATCGGCACGGCGACGGCCTTGGTGGTCGGATCGTCTTCGAAGCCGCCGTGGACGGCGAGGGTCTCTCTTTTCATCAAGGTTGGCCCTTCGGCTCTTCGGGCGCGGGCTACCTCGGGAGTTCGCTGGTGCATTGCAGTTCCTCGAACGCTGAACTCGTCTAGCGGTCCGTCCGCGGGAAGCCGAGCAGGTCCCGCACCGCGTTCGGCCATCTGGCGACGTTGCTGCCGTGGGTGTGGAACATGGCGACGGCGAGGCGATCCATGCCGAAGGCCACGCACGCGGTATGCGCCGGCTCCCCGGAGGCATCGGCGATGCCCCAGGTGGTGCCGAAATGATCGCGGTGGTAATTGAAGCTCATGCAGGCGGTCGGTTGCTCATCGGAGCGCAGAGGCACCAGCAGCTCGAACTTCAGCGCCAGCTGTTGCTGGCTAACCGCCTTCATCCGCCCGACCCGGCCGAAGAACGGATCGCTTGCGTAGTCGATCCTGAAGGTCAACCCGAGATCGGTGGCGATCTCCTTTGCAAGCATCATCCAGCGCTCGCGGAAGTTCGAGACGTGATCGGGGCTGCCGATGCAGACGTATTCGCGCATCCTGAAGGACTGCAGCCGGTCGAGATGGCGCGAGGGCTCGCGACGGAAGCAATCGGCGGCTACGTCGAAGCACCAGCCTTCCGCCGGCACCGGACCGCGGTTCGCCGCGATCGGATAGACGGGATAGCAGGCCGCCGGCGACAGCACGAGGTCGGCCGGCGACAGCGACGCGGTCCAGTCTCCCCCGGCATCGAAGCGGTCGACCGCTCGGTCGATCTCGCTCTCCGTGCCATGCAGACCGCAGACGCAGCCCAGGAGGTTCGGGAAACTCTTCAAATAGCCCGACCGCTCAAGCTGGCCGCGGTTCATGACGGGAGGGAAGCGCATCACCTCGGCGTCCGGTTCGCGATACCGCGTGATCAGCGCCGCAAGCCGCTCGACGACGTCTTCGTAGAGCGCCGTGCGGCCATACACTCCCGGAGAGCCCAACCGGTAGAACAATGCATCGGCGAGATGGTCTAAGGGATCGGCGGCTTCTGCCGGTGCGGCGGCAAACATGGCCACGTTCATGTCAAGACCCATTCGTTCGAGAA
Organism: Bradyrhizobium sp. WYCCWR15520; assembly: GCF_056174665.1. NCBI lineage: Bacteria > Pseudomonadati > Pseudomonadota > Alphaproteobacteria > Hyphomicrobiales > Nitrobacteraceae > Bradyrhizobium > Bradyrhizobium sp. WYCCWR15520. The sequence goes on along the minus strand of NZ_JBWBWM010000017.1, from coordinate 58,567 downwards.
TAAAATCAGTCGCGCAGGGATGCCGGCACGGCGCTCATCAGCGTGGCGGTACCCATACTGGCGAGGATGCGGTCGTTGTTGATCATGATTGGAGCGGAGAGCACGTCGCGGAGGTGACGGCCAACGCTGACGTCGGTGTCGTTGCGGTAGCCGGACAAGCCGCAGGCGCGCATCGCGTGCAGCACGGCCGTGACAGCGAGCTCGGACGCCTCCACCTTGAGGAGGTTGATCGAGGACTGAAAGTCGATCGACGACAGCGCGCGCTCGTCCTGTTCGCGGGCCGCAAAGGAGTCGACATTCGCCGTGATGATGGCGCGCAGCTTGGTCAGCGTCATCTTGGCGGACGTAAAATGTGACGCTGCGGGGGGCATGTTGCCGCCTGACCCGCGTGCGGCCTTGCGGATAAATAGCTGTGCGCGGTCCACCGCAGCGGCTGCAATTCCTGCCCAGACCGACGACCAGCACAGGTGAGCGACGGGCGTCATCGTCTGCGCATGGATCTTATCGTATGGCACAGGGAAGATCTGCTCCGCGGTGCCCTTGAAGTCCAGCTTGAAGCCGGCGCTGCAGGTTCCGCGCATGCCGAGCGTCTCCCATGCGACGGTGGGCTCCAGCGTATAATTGTCCCGGGTGATGGCCAGCATCACCTGATCGGATCCGGCGGCGGCGTCGTCGCGGCGGGCGATGGTGACGATGCCGTCCGCCTCGGCGCCGTAGGAAATCACCGTTGCGTCGCGGAGCAGCGAGATCTCTGCGCCTTCGCGCTCCACCGCCGCCGAGCTGAAGCGTATGTTTCCGCCGTTCTGGCCTTCCGTGGTCGACGACGCCAGCAGCATCTGTTCGTCCGCCACGCGGCGCATCAGCCTTTCGTGCCAAGCACTGCCCGTGGCGTGACGGACCAGACACGCGACCTTGGTCTGGTGCATCGCAAAGATCATCCCGGACGATGCGCAGGCGCGGCCGATCGCATAACACATGTCGGTTACATCGGATATCGATGCGCCGTCTCCGCCGAACTCGATCGGGATCTGGACGCCCAGAAGTCTCTGCGTTCGCGCCGCGTCGATGGCCTTCCGCGGGAAGCGCGCCTCGCGGTCCACCGCTTCGACCTCCGTCGCCGCTGCCTCCGCGACTGCCGCCGCCCGCTGCCGGAACGAGGCGCGGTCAGAGTAAGCCTGGAGTTGGTTGCTTTCCGGAGCGAAGTTGCGGAGCTGGACTTGCTGCAGGTTCATGGCCAATGCCTCCCAGTTGATAATCGGGCGTCCCGCACCGCGTCGAAATGAAGTTCGCGCCAATTGGAGGGGGCAATCTAGCCGACCGTGCCTACGGAGTCGGCGGCGCAAAGGTGGATGTCGACGAGCGGCGCGCTTCCGGGCGAGGTACCTCCGAAGTAGAGCTATTGACCCGACTTGCAGTCAGCTATCGTCGCCTCGATTATGATCGTGCTGCTACGCAATGTGTGGGGTTGAAATGCAATATGTTAATCCCAGCGTCCAGGACCGTGTCCTTTTCGTCGTGAGAAGCGTTCTCGAGCAGAACGCGATCGAGGCGGATATTCACCCGGAGTCGCGGCTGGTGGATATCGGGCTGGACTCGATGGATATGGTCGCGCTGATGCTCAAGGTCGAAGCCGAGTTCGATCTCATCCTTCCTCAACCCGAGATCACGCCCGAGAATTTCCAATCGGTGAGGACGCTGGAGGTGATGATCCTCAACCAGCTCGGACCCGGAACGGGATAAAGCGACTTGAACAGCAATGCTTCTTCGGCCGAGCGAAGCGGCATTCACATTGATCGCAAGTCGCGCCCGTTCCGGGGCGCTGCGTCACCCGCCGCGCCGACATCGATCAAACCCATCTGCATGGTCAGGTCATGGAAGCAGCGGTGATCCAGCGGGCGACCGGAACAAGCGCTCCGCAGCGCGGCCCCTCCGTTGCCAAAACCTGGCTGAAGGCCATCGAGCTGACCTCGCAGATCGAGGATAGGCCGCATCAGCTCTTCGCTGACGTCGTGGAAGACTGGGCGCAGCGGCAGCCCGGGCGCCCCGCGTTGCTCTCGGATGGTCAGACCTTCTCCTACGGGGAGTTCGCCGCCCGGATCAACCGATATGCGCGCTGGGCACTGGGCCTGGGCATTCGTACCGGCGGCACCGTCTGCCTTGTGATGCCGAACCGGCCGGACTACGTCGCCTGCTGGCTCGGCATCAGCAGCGTCGGCGGCACGGTGGCGCTGATCAACACCAGGCTGGTCGGGCGGTCGCTCGCCCACTGCATCGACGTCGCACGTGCCGATCATGTCATCCTTGCCGCCGAATGCGTGGATGCGGTGGAGACCGCACTTCCGCATCTGGACCGCGTGCCGCAAATCTGGAGTCTCGGTGCCGGCGGTGTAGGCGCCGATCTGGACGCGGCACTCGCCGCCGCGGATACAAGCCCGCTTTCCTCCGCCGAGCGCGGCCACGTCACGATCGATGAACGCGCGCTCCTCATCTATACCTCGGGCACTACGGGACTGCCGAAGGCGGCGAACGTCAGTCATCGCCGCATTCTCATCTGGGGTGGATGGTTTGCCGGGCTCACAAACGCTTCAGTGGACGACCGTCTGTATGATTGCCTGCCGCTCCATCACTCCGTGGGCGGTGTTGTCGCGCCCTGCAGCATGCTTCACGCGGGCGGTTCGGTCGTGATCGCAGAGAAATTCTCCGCGACAAACTTCTGGGACGACATCGTGAGTTTCGACTGCACGGTCTTCCAGTACATCGGCGAGCTCTGTCGCTACCTGCTGAAGGCGCCGGCATCCGGGCTGGAAACGGGACACCGGCTGCGGCTGGCGGTCGGCAACGGATTGCGCGGCGACATCTGGGAGGCGTTCGCCGGGCGGTTCGCGATTCCTCGTATCCTCGAATTCTACGCTGCGACGGAAGGCAATTTTTCGCTGTTCAACGTCGAGGGAAAGCCCGGCGCGATCGGCCGGATACCCCCGCTGCTGACGCACCGCTTTCCCGCCGTGATCGTGAAGGTCGATGCCGACAGCGGCAGCCCGGTCCGCGGCGCGGACGGGCTCTGCATTGGCTGCACTCACGGTGAGGTCGGCGAAGCGGTCGGGCGCATCGGCGTCGCCGATCGGGGCGGCAGCCCCTTCGAGGGGTATACCGATCCGGCCGAGACCGCGAAGAAGATCCTGCGCGACGTCTTTGCCGAAGGCGATTCCTGGTTCCGCACCGGCGATCTCATGATGCGCGACGAGCAGGGCTATTTCCATTTTGTCGACCGGGTCGGCGACACGTTCCGCTGGAAGGGCGAGAACGTCGCGACCGGCGAGGTGAACGACGCGATCAGAGACTGCCCCGGCGTTCTCGATGCCTCGACCTACGGGGTCGCTGTTCCCGGCGCCGACGGCCGTGCCGGCATGGCGGCTTTAGTCGTGGATGAGGACTTCGATTTCTGGACCTTCGCGGAACACCTGGCGTGTCGGCTTCCGGTCTATGCGCTTCCGATCTTCGTCAGGCTCTGCCGCTCGCTGGAGGCCACCGAGACCTTCAAGCAGAAGAAGCAGCGGCTGATCCGCGAGGGATTTGATCCCTTGGTCGCGGGCGACCCGCTGTTCTTTCGCGATCCTGCGACCGGCGACTTTCGTCCAATCAGTCACGCCGTCTACGCGAGCATCGTGGAGGGCAGGTTCAGGTTCTAGCATCGGCTCGAAAGCCGCTTTTGAGAGGTGAGGTGTTCCATGTCGGTAAGGTCGAGGATTTTCTTGGCGATGCAGCAGATCGCCCAAGAACAGAAGGTCACGCTGCCGCCGCTCCAGGACGATCTATCGCTCCACGACACCGGGTTCGATTCGCTCGCATTCGCGATCCTGGTCGCGCGGCTGGAGGACGATCTCGGGATCGATCCGTTCACCATCGCGGAGGATGCATCCTTGCCGTCGACAGTCGGCGAGTTCGTCAGGGCCTACGAGAATGTCCCCGCCTGAGACCTTTGCACTGCGCGAATACCTCAGCCCGGAGCTGAAGGGCCGCACGATTTCCGATGCCCGGCACAGCGTATCGCTGACCGACATTCTCAGGCACAGCTGCCTGATCGGCAGATCCCGCGAACTGTCCGGCCGATCGGTGCTGCTTGCGATGTCGGGGCAGCTGCAGTCCGCGCTCGCCATGATCGAGCTCGACGGCGTCGCCCGCCGCATGCTTCTGTGTCCGCCCGACCTCGATCCGGATCACATCCGGGCCTTGCTTGCGGCTGCCGAGATCGATGCGATCGTTACCGATCGGCCGGATCGATACGATACCGGCGCATATCTGGTCGTCGGCGCCGGCCTGACCGAACGCGCGGACGCGGGATGGAGGACCGAACGCGCGACAGAGTGGCTGATGCTGACCTCGGGGACATCGGGGCTGCCGAAGATCGTCGGACATACGCTCGATGGGCTGGCCGGCGCGATCGTTGCCGACGGACCTGCGCGCCATCCGAATGCGATCTGGGCAACGTTCTACGACATCCGCCGCTATGGCGGCCTGCAGATCTTCCTGCGCGCCGTGATTGGCGGTGGATCGATGGTGCTGTCGGAGCCCGGCGAAGCCATCGCGGACCACGTGGCACGGCTGCGTGCGGGCGGCGTCACTCACATCTCCGGAACGCCGTCGCACTGGCGCAAGCTCCTGATGAGCGGTGCGGCCGAAAACTTCTCGCCGCGTTATGTCCGGCTGTCCGGCGAAATCGCCGACCAGGCGGTGCTCGATGCCCTGGCCCGCGCGTTTCCACATGCGTCGATCGGCCATGCCTATGCTTCGACCGAGGCCGGCGTCGGATTCGCGGTGGATGACGGGCGCGAGGGTTTTCCCGCCGGTCTGATCGGGCGGAATCGTGACGGCGTCGAGATGAAGGTCGTCGATGGTTCGCTCCGGATCCGCTCCCACCGCACGGCGCATGCCTATATCGGCACGGCCGCACCGTCGCTCGCCGATGCCGACGGCTTCGTCGACACCGGCGACATGGTCGAACTGCGCGGCGATCGGTACCACTTCATCGGCCGGCGCGGCGGCATCATCAACATCGGCGGGCTGAAGGTTCATCCCGAGGAGATCGAGGCCGTGATCAACCGGCACGAGTCGGTGCGGATGTCGCGCGCGCGGTCGCGCAAGAGCCCGATCACCGGCGCCATCGTGGTCGCCGACATCGTCCTTGCCGACGGCACCAATGCGGATCGCCAGGAAACCATCCGCACGGAAATTCTCGCTCGGTGCAGAGACTCGCTTGCGGCATATAAGGTGCCCGCGGTGATCCGCTTCGTCGAGCAGCTCGACGTCACGGCGGCGGGAAAACTGGTGCGCGCCGATGCGTAACGTCCTTGTCACCGGCGGCAGCCGCGGCATCGGGCTTGCGATTGCGCGCCGGCTCGCCGCATCCGGCGACTACAACGTGATCGCTGTCGCGCGCCGCGAGAGCGAGGATCTGGGGCGGGCGATCCGCGAAACGGGAGCGGACCGACTGCAGTTCAGGGCATTCGATCTCGGCCGGACCGACGAGATTCCGGCCTTCGTCAAGGAGCTGCGCGATGCCTTCGGCGCGATCTATGGCCTCGTCAACAATGCCGGGATCGGCACCGAAGGGCTGCTGGCCACGATGCACAATTCCGAGATCGAGGCGTTGATCCGCCTGAACGTGCTGTCGCCGATCGTTTTGACCAAACATGTGGTGCGTCACATGATGGCCGACGGCGCCGGGCGCATCGTCAACATCTCCTCCATCATCGCCTCGACCGGCTACAACGGCCTGTCGGTCTATGCCGCGTCCAAGGCCGCGGCCGGAGGCTTCACCCGTTCTCTGGCCCGCGAAGTCGGCAAGCTCGGCATCACCGTGAATGCGATCGCGCCCGGCTTTGTCGATACCGAATTGACCCGGTCGCTGGACGACGACGGCCGCCGGCGCATCGCCGGCCGCAGCGCGTTGCGCCGCCTGCCCGAGGCTGATGACGTCGCTTCCATGGTCGAATATCTCCTCGGTGAAGGCGGCCGCAACATCACCGGCACCGTTCTGACTGTCGACGCCGGCAACACCGCCTGACTGTCGCGGCGGCAAGCTTGCATCGTCGCGGTGCACCGCGACGCATCACCCGTGCTGCGAGCTGCTTCCTTCGACGTACCCCTTAAGAGTTTCACGCAGCAAGCGACCAGAGCGGAATAAAGGCAGTTAATACTGAGTAATGAGAGACGAGGCGCGAACGCCGGTGCATTGGCCAACTCGGCTTCGCAAGCAGCCACGTGCAGCGTAGCTCGGAAGAGTAGACCCGGCTTCGTCCCTGCGAGGATTAGAGTTGGCGGGCAAGCGAGGTGCATAAAGTGCGTTACGTGATGACGCATTGGAGCATTTCAGCACCGACACATCGGCTGCGCCTTCAGAGCCCGGAAAAGGAATTGGCTGATGAATTGGTTTGTTGATTTAGGTCCGCGACTTTTGCTCATGACATTGGCATCTTTGCCCGTGATCATTCAGCCGCTCGCAGCGGACGCCCAAACGCAAAGGACCCGAACGCAAGGCGTTCGTCTGTTCGATCGCGAGGCGCCACAGCAAAAGCCGCAAGTGGCGATGAATGCCTGGACAGTCGGTATTGCAGGGGGCCTTCTCGAGGGCGCACCAATCCGCCTGGCGGCGGAAATCGCCCGGGTCGTCGACGATGGACCCAATCTGCACGTCCTGCCGGTCGTAACGCGCGGTGCCACCGAAAACGTGAATTCACTGCTCTATTTGCGCGGGATCGATGCCGCGATCATCAATTCCGACGCGCTGGAGGAATACAAAAGCCAGGTGCCGGATATTCAGCAACGGCTGGCCTACATTCTGAATCTATTTCCGTCCGAACTTCAGATATTCGTTCGTCCCGAGATTCAGAGTCTGAACGACCTTGCCGGCAAGAAGGTGAACTTCAATACCCAGGGTACGGCGGCGGCCTATTCGGGCCCACTGATCTTCAGTCGGCTCGGCCTCGAGGTGGAAAAGACGTTCATCCCGCACCAGGTCGCGCTCGAGCAGATGCGTAAGGGCGAGATGGCGGCGGTTGTTTTCATTACCTCGAAGCCGGTAGATGCTTTCGTGCGCGGCCGCTGGGATGCCGGCTTCAAGTTCCTGCCGATTCCCTATGACAGTAAGTTCGAGGATTACTATCTGCCCGCGGCGCTCGATGCCGCGGACTATCCCAATCTGATCAAGCCGGGCGAGCGTGTAACCACCATCGCCGTTCCGACCGCTCTCGTCGCCTTTAATTTTCCGGTCAGATCGAACCGCTTTCAGCGCATCGCGCGTTTCGTCGATCATTTGTTCTCGCGGATCGGCAAGCTGCAGGAGCCCGGCTTCGACCCGAAGTGGAAATCGATCAATCTCGCGGCTACGGTTCCCGGTCTCGTGCGCTTCCGGGCGGCGCAAGCCTGGTTGGAACGTCAACCGCGCGCCGCGCACGCATCGCAATGAAAGGCGCCGCCATCTCGATCGTAGCCGGAATCGCGCTCACAAGCGGGATTGCCTGGGCGCAAGGGGCGGTAGATCCGGCGGCGCAGCTCCGCGACTGCAACTTGATGGAGCGCGCCGAGGGGCCGGAGTGTCCCGGCCAGACGTCCCCGCCGATTGCTGCTGCGCCTCAGGCGGCCTCGCCAGCAAACAACTGGATCGTTAGCCAAACGACCTCGCCGGTCGACTATTCACCATTGATCACCGCGACGACCACGTCGGACGATGGCGCAGCTGAAGCCGCAATGAAGCTTTCCATTCGTTGTCGGGGAAGGAGGACCGAATTGGTTGTCGCCGGACCCGGCATTTCCGGCCGCAGCGAGAACTACGCGATTTTCTATCGCGTTAACGACGGTCAGCAGGTGCAGGCCGCGACAGCGCAGGCGGCGCCCGGAACAGGGGTCGCGTTCGGAGGGGACGTTATTGGCTTGCTGCAATCCCTTCCGGTTGCGGGACGCCTCAGTGTCCACCTTGTACCTCGTGCGGGAGGCGCGCTGGATGGAAGTTTTTCGCTCCGCGGGTGGGAGACGGTGCGCGCGAGGATGACCGTTGCATGCAATTGGTCGCACCCGGTCGCGAAGCCGAACAGGTGACAGTGTCCATTGAAATTTTTGCATAGGAGAGACCGATGAACATGTTTCAACATATTGCAAGCGTAACCGCCATAGGAGCCATAGTAGTTCTGAGCGCCCCGTCGTTCGCTGCGGCGGAGCAAGGCGGACGGTACTGGGTACCGCCAACAACGTATCCCGCAATGTACCAACCGCGCGTTGCAGAAAGGGCTGCCGCCCCGCGTAGGCGCACCAAACATAGTAAAGCCATTACACATAAGAGGGAACGATCCCCGCTCGCCGCCAACGCTCGGCTTGTGTCCGACTCCAAGGCGCACCGTTTGATTCTGCAGGTAAACACGAACGACCCCGCCGCCATGAACCTCGCGCTCAACAACGCAACGAACGTTGCGCAGTACTACAAGGATCTCGGCGAGAACGTGAAAATCGAGGTGGTCACGTTCGGGCCCGGCCTGCATATGCTGCGCGATGACACATCGCCGGTAAAGGCCCGTATCGAGGAGATGGCGCTGAGCAGGCCGGAGGTATCGTTCAAGGCCTGCGGCAATACCCAGGAGAGGATGCACAAGGCCGAGAACAAGGACATCGCGATCCTCCCTCAGGCCGAGGTGGTGAAATCAGGCGTCGTGCGCGTGATGGAGTTGCAGGAGAAAGGGTGGTCTTACGTAAAACCATGAGGGAGCAAACCGGCTTGTAACCCGGTCGGCGCGCGGCAGCGGAGATGGAGACGGCCACGCCGGTTAACTAGGCACGGCCGATCTCCAATTACCCGCAATGCATCATCGATGCTTCGTCTATCGTTCTCGCAAAGCCTCCTGCTTGTATCTTGCCAGCGGCGAGAGCAGGTAGCTGATAATGGTGCGCGAGCCTGTCTTGATCTCAACCGTCACGGCCATTCCCGGCCCAAGCTTGACGAGTTTCTCATCCACCTGCATGGCCGCTCGGTCGAGCGAAATACGAGCGGCATATTCCAGTTCCTGACCTTTCGGCTCGCTGCTGTTCGTCGCCGCGCCCAGAGTCCGGTCGGCCGAACTGCCTTGCGGCCTGTCGCGGGTAATAGCATCAGACGAAACGCTGAGCACGTCGCCATGAAGGAGCCCATAGCGCGTGAAGTTGAATGTGTCGACCTTAATCTCGGCTTTCTGTCCTGGATGCACGAATCCAATGTCGCGGTTGGAAAGCATAGCTTCGATCTCGAGCTGGCTTTCGCTCGGAACCACCACGGCTAGTGCCTGAGCAGGGGTCACCACGCCGCCCACCGTGTGAACAGCGAGCTGTTGCACGACGCCATCGACGGGCGCGACCAAACGCTGAAGTTTTGTGCGCCGTTCCGCCTTGATCACCTCCTGCGAAGCGCTCGCCGTCTTCTGCTCGGCTTTCGCGAGCGCGTCATAGGTCGTACGCCGAAACTCCGCCGCGGTCCTGTCCCTCGTTTCCTTCAGCAACGCCAGGGCGGCGTCGGCTTCGCGCAGCCGGCTCTGCTGCAGGACGAGGTCCTGCTGAAGCCCGACCAACTCCTGGTACTCGGAGAGATAGACGACCTTCGAGGCCAGCGCCTTGTCGACCAGGTTCTTCCGGATGTCCACGCGCTCCTGCAGCACCGGTATCGTCGCCTGCAGCTTGGCAACGCTCGCCGAAGTGGTTGCCCGTTCTGCTTCCTTCTGGCCCTGCTGGCGTTCGATCTCGGCAAGCTTGGCGTTCTGTTCGGCGCGCTGGCTGATCAGGAACTGGCGATACATCTCGACCTCCGCGGTGCTAGCGCTTTGCGGCGGCCGGAAGGCGGCAAGCGGATCCTCCGCGAGCGCGGCGCGCAGCCGGGCCACATCGAGTTCTGCGGCAAGCAGGTCGCTCTTCTGACGTTCGTTGTCGGCTTCCGTCATCGTCGGATCGAGTTCGATAAGAACGTCGCCGGCTTTCACGGTCTGCCCGTCACGGACGTGGATGGCGCGGACGACGCCCGTCTCGAACGGCTGGATCAGCTTGGTGCGTCCACCCGGCACGATCTTGCCGGTCGCGCTGGCGACGATATCGACGCTGCCGAACGATGCCCACAGCAGCGCGATGCAGAACACCGCGATGATGCTGGCGCCGATCGCGCGCCCGATCGGCGACGGCGGCGTTTCAGTGATCTCGAGCGCCGCCGGCAGAAACGCGATTTCCTGCTCGCGGCGCCGGGCCGGTGCCGGGCGGTTGGGAAACGGGACGATGTTTCGGCTAGCGGACGTCATGGATACCTGCCTGCAGATAGTGGAGGTTTGCGTAACGTCCGTTCGTGCGGATCAGCTCATCATGGCTGCCGTCCTCGACAATGCGGCCATGCTCGAGCGTGATGATCCGGTTTGCATTGCGCACCGTCGAGAGCCGATGCGCGATGACGAACACGGTCCTCCCGGCGGCAATTCGCTTCATGTTCTGCTGGATGGCGCGCTCGCTTTCGTAGTCGAGCGCGCTGGTCGCCTCGTCGAGGATGAGGATGCGCGGATCGGTAATCAGCGCGCGTGCGATCGCGACACGCTGGCGCTGCCCGCCGGACAGGCTGCTGCCCCGTTCGCCGACGACCGTGTCGTAACCCTCGGGCAGTTCCAGGATGAAGTCGTGAGCGCCAGCAAGGGATGCCGCCTCGATGACGCGCTCCATCGGCATGGCCGGATCGGCCAGTGCTATGTTCTCGCGAATCGAACGGTTGAACAACACGTTTTCCTGGAGGACGACGCCGATCTGACGCCGCAGCCAGGTCAGGTCGACCATCGCGAGATCGACGCCGTCGATCAGCACACGTCCGCTCTCCGGCACATAGAGACGCTGGATCAGCTTGGTGATGGTGCTCTTGCCCGAGCCGGACGAGCCAACGATGCCGATGACTTGGCCGGGTTGGACGTTGAATGACACGTTGTGGAGCACCTGGGAGCCGTCGATGCGATAGCGGAACGACGCGTGCTCGAACGTGACTTGCCCGCGGATCGGCGGCAGTGCGGCACGGCCCGGATTAAAGCTCGGCTCGGGCATGGTGTTGAGGATGTCACCGAGGCGAGCGATCGACAGACGGGCCTGGTGGAAGTCCTGCCACATCTGGGCGAGGCGCAGCACAGGCATGCTTACGCGCCCGGCCAGCATGTTGAACGCAACGAGCTCGCCGACGGTGAGGTCGCCGCCGATCACAAGCCGGGCGCCGAAGTAAAGCGTTGCCGCGATGACCAGCTTGTTGATCATCTGGACCGCCTGGCTCGCCGTATTGTTCAGGCTGAGCACGCGGAAGCTCGCGCCCACATAGCCGGCGAGTTGCTCCTCCCATCGGCGCTGCATCTGCGGCTCGACCGCCATGGCCTTCAGCGTCTCGACGCCCGTGACGCTCTCGACCAGGAATGCCTGGTTCTCGGAGCCCCGGTTGAATTTCTCATCGAGGCGCCGGCGAAACAGCGGCGCAGCGCCCGCGGAAATGGCGATGTAGAACGGGAATGACGCCAGAACGATCAGCGTCAATGTCGTCGAGTAGTAGAACATCACTGCAACGAAGACGACGGTGAACAACAGGTCGATCACGAGCGTAAGCGCCGAACTCGTCAGGAACTGACGGATGTTCTCCAGCTCGCGGACGCGTGCGACCGAATCGCCGACCCGGCGAGCCTGGAAATATGCGATCGGCAGCGCCATCAGGTGACGAAACAGCCGGGCGCCGAGCTCGACGTCGATGCGATTCGTGGTGTGCGCAAACAGATAGACCCGGAGCGTTTCGAGAACGGCCTCGAACACGGTCAGCGCCACAAGACCTATGATCAGAACGTCGAGCGTACTCATGCTTCGATGCACGAGCACCTTGTCGATGACCACCTGGAAGAACAGCGGTGAGATGAGGGCGAATATCTGCAGAAAGAACGATGCGACCAGCACTTCGCCGAGAAGACGGCGATACTTGTGGACCGCGCCGACAAACCAGCCGATATCGAAGCGACGGGAGAGATCAGTCAGCGACGCACGCCGCGCCATCAGGATGATGTCGCCATCCCAGATCGCCTCGAGCTCGGCCTGCGTCATTGCCTCGGGCTGAGGAGACAATGGGCGCTGAACCAGAATCTTGTCGTGATCGACCTTGCCGAGGATCAGGAAGCCGCCATCGCGCAGCAGGGCAATTCCCGGTAGCGGGGTGACCGCAAGCCTGCTCCAGTTCGACTTCTGCGCCCGAGCCTTCAGCCCGAATTCCTTGGCGCAGCGCAGGATTTCGGTAACACCCAGCTTCGCCGCGCCCATGCGATGCCGGATCTGTTCAGGATCGGCCGCAATGCCATGGCATCTCAACAGGATTGCCACTGCCACGAGCCCAGACTCGTCCTCGCTCTGAGGCACGATGCTCACAGCCTCGAAGTCGGATCCGGCCTCCTGGAGGGCCATATCGCTTCGTTCGCCGAAGCACGCACGCATCAATGAATCGCGGGCCCGCATTATGGTATCGCGAGCGCGCGTTACGGGGGCGACGGCGCGGCGCGCCAGACCACGCACGGTGACGCTCATGTCAGCGAGGGCTTGGGGCACCCGGTTGATGACGTTCTGCGATCCCGTCAGGATCAAGCGGCCGTCCCAGATTTCCTCGAATTCCGCGCGCGTCAGCAACTCCGGACGCGTCGCGGTCGGATGCAGCACGAGTGCCCCGTTGTCGTCGACCTTGCCGAGAAGCAGAAATCCGCCATCACGCAGCGATGCGATCCCAGGCAACTGGAGGTTCGCAAGTCGCTTCCAATGCGTTGTTCGTGAACGGACCTTGACTCCAAACTCGCGCGCGCAGCGAATCAAGGCGCTGATGCCTATCGTGCTGCTTCCGCAGCGCTCGCGGAGCTGGTTCGGCTCGGCGTGGACGCCATGAAGGCGCAGGAACAGAGCCAAGGCTCGAAGCCCATGGTCTGCGGCGTGGGCATTCCCATTCTGCATCGCCATAATGTTTTTACTCAAACCTTAGCAGCTACCGGCCGCGTTTGATGTTCCTTTTCTGCATTCCCAAACTTTGGTGGTGCCGCACCCAGGCGCTGATGCGCCCGGGTGCGGAAGTGGATCAGTGCGGTCTGGTCAGGATAGCGTTCTGCCCATAACCGGCCATTTGCGACACGGCCGACACGATCTGACCGGAATCGACCCGGCCGGTGTTCCCGGCCAGATACTGATTCAGCAGCGCAAAGCTCTGGCTCGCCAGGGATGCCGTGGTCGTCCCCGTTCCGAGCTGAGGATCCGTCACGGTCGCCTGCGCCCTGCCGGTTGCCAGCGTACCGGTGAACGACTCCGCGTGCTGCTGCAGCCGCTCAAAGCCCTGGTTCGCGAGGAAACCTGCGCTCGTGGCAGTCGCCAGCGCATGATCCGTACCGGTGATCGACCGCTGCGCGGTGGGCGCTGCGGTGCTGGTGACGGGGGCCACGTGCTGCTGCACGGAGCTTTGGCCCCGCAAGCTCGAACCCGTCGAGACCGAGGACACGGTGCTGGTTTGCGGCGCCGTTGTGGCCGTCATAGTCGTCGGTCGCGGATCCACCACGCTGATGGTCTGCGGTGCGGACGACGCCACAGCGCCGGTGACCGGGTCCTGCGCGCGTGCCGTCAGCGTGAGGGTTGCGACCGGCTGACCTCCGCCCCTGTAGTTCGATGTCAGCGTCAGTCCGCTGTTGACCTGCGCGGCCGTCAAGGTGATGTCTCGTCCCCTGAACGTTTGACCATCGAGCGCGCTGGTGATCGTCTCGTACTTCGGCAACCCCGTGATGTTCATGCTCACGCGGTCATTGGTATCGGTCGTTGTCACCTTGGTTCCCAGGTTGACCGTACCACCTCTGCCGGCCACCCAGAGCGAGGGATCCGCGACGGTGAGGACCGGCCTCGTGACGGATGACGTAGGGGTGGTTGGGGTCGTTGGCGTGGTTGGGGACGTCGGCGTCGTCGGGGTCGCATCAATCTGAAGACCGGTGAACGTCTTCACCGCACCCGAGAGGTTCGCCGCAAGACCGGAAAGATCCTTGATGCTGGCTCCGCTCGGAAGATTGACTCCGGTGATCGCGACCGCCGAGGTGTCCCTGTCGGTCGGCGCGACGGTCGTTCTAAAGGTGAGCGAGCTCGTGCCCGAGCCACCGACATAATCGGCCGTGTCGCCATTGTTGAGCGCCAGCGTAGGCGTACCGGTGACGGTCACCGCCTCGCTGAAGCCGAGCGTCATTGTGATGGTATCGCCGTTATCTGCGATTCCCGTCCCTGGTGAAGCGGAGACCTGCGTCACCGACGGCGCGACGTTTGGCGGCGTGATCGGCGTCGTCGGCGTGGTTGGCTGTGTCGGCGTCGTGCCGCCCACACCCTGCCAGCCGTTTGCCATCGATCCGGTGACGAGCGTCAGATTGCGGAAGTCGGCGATCACAGTCTGGTTAGGACCTGCGTTCCGATAGAGGCCTTCCAGCCAGTAGGTGGGATCTCCATACCCTAGAGGGCCCTGATAGTTCACAACCTGGTTGCCGTCGATCGCGACCTTTAGATATCCGCCGCCGCTATTGCTGACGTTGGCCTGGATGTTGATGTCTTTGTACTGGCCGGGCTGAATCGGATTCGGGTCGGTCCACAGCGTCAACATGCGCAGATCGGGCGACCCATTGCGAGGATCCCCGCCCGGCTGAACATAACGAGCGACAATCTGCAGCCGATCCCCAGCAAGCTGGATCGCGAATGAAGGCGATGCCCCTCGCGCAGACGCGGCGCTTTGCATTTCCCCCGTAACGAACCATGATGCCGTGTTTACGAACGTGTTGTTCGGCCCGTTCGGCTGCACCATGAACTGGTAGTCGATAGCGAGCGGTGTGCCGGGATTGATCAGCGAAGGGGTCTGATTGACTAGGGAGCGCTCGGCCTGCTCGCCAGTCTGAACATCGTTCCAGGCCCTGTCACCCGGCCGAATTTCGAATCGCAGGGTTTGCGGGTCGGGATTGGTCAGGCTGTAGCTCTTTAACGCCGTCAGCGTCGAGTAAGAGTCGCCGCCAATGTCAAAGTAGGCTCCCCGCGCAGGCGAAAACGACGTGATCGTGCCGGTGGTATTCAATTTAGGACTCCTTAGATTTACCGAGTTGTGACTTGACAAGGGAATTCCGCTGCCACGCAAACGCGCGCGACATACCGCATGCTCGCAACACCTTGCGCCGCGAGCAGATTCCAGTGCATCGCATTTTTTCGACTGCGAGCATATTCCAATGCTCGGACCGCGAGCACATTCCAATGCATCGCGGCTCGGACCGCGGGCACATTCCAATGCATCGCAGTCTCAGACTGCGAGCACATTTCAATGCAGCTGGGATTGGCCCCCCCTGACTGCAGAGCCGGTTTGTTAGTGACCAAAAATGGCGAAAAAACTTTCGAAATGTGATTTATACACTTGTATGTGTCGCCCAAACACTTGCGCTTCTGGACCAATAATGCACCGACGCACGCTCGATTCGCCGATCAGGACACGCGCCGGATTTTTCCGTCAGATTTCGTCCACAATTGCCCTTCGATCGGCTTCCGCTTGGCCCGCTACATCGACTGCGCTCGCGACATCGAAGTTGCCGAGAGGTAGCGAGCGCATGGGGGTTCCCCCGGTTGAACTCGATCGAAGTGCTTCTGACCTGCCACTGAATTTTGATCCAGCAGCGGTTAGAGGTCTCGAGGTTTGTAACGCCAAGTGGCGCGGGTGGAGCAACGGAGGATCGACGGGGCTGGTCAGGTTGCGCAGCCGATCGTCCGTGCGGCGGGGGGCAGGTATTTCAGCGACGAGTGAGGGCGCCGGATATTGCAGTCGGCAACCCAGGCAGCGATCTTGGTGCGGGCGTCATCCAGATCGAAGAACAGGGTCTCGTTGAGCAGCTCAGCGCGCGTCCGGCCGTTAAAAACTCTCGATGAAGCCGTTCTGCATCGGCTTCGACAAAGTGCCAATCGATGACGGCGTCCTAGGCGAGCACGGCGTTGCAGGTGAACTCGGCGCCATGGTCGGACACGATCATCCCTGGCCTGCCGCGTTGCTCGACGATTGCCGTCAGTTCGCGGGCCACGCGCCGTCCCAAGATCGACGTCTTCAGATGCCCAGGTCCGTGGTGACGTCGTCGACGATGTTGAGGATGCGCAATCGCCGGCCGTTGGCGAACTGGTGGTGGTCCAGCGACCAGCGTGCATTCGGCCTCGCCGCTACCAGGATCGAGGCTCGGGTGTCGCTGCCAGCCTGAAATTCAGGTCTTGACCGCCATCAGAGACTTGGTCATGCAAAGATAGCGCTCGCGATATATCCTTGCGTCAGGGAAGGCTTCGGCCATTTCGCGCCAATTGAACAGATACCAGTCGGGATCGGTTGACGCGAACCAGAAGCGATTGATGAATCTGAACAGCGCAATCTGCAGTCTTCGGGGCAGCAACACGATAATGCCCGGAAGGCAGGTGTGACTCTCGATGAAAAAGTAGCGATATGGCGTCTGGACGTAGAACCGCTTTGCGACGCGCGCGATCTCGCGGGCAAAGTGCCTCTGGTGTTCCTGCGCGATAGCGCGAAACGCGGCGTCGCCTGTGATCTTCCAAACGTCCTCCTTCGGCGCGGTCACGTGCTCGATAACCGACGAGCAGAAACAGAAATCGAATTCCTTATCGCGGAACGGAAGATTCCCGGCCTCCTGCAACAGCACGGTCTTGTAGCCGTAGGTCTCCCGGGCTGCTTTCAGGTCCCGTTCGGAGATGTCGCAAACGGTGATGTCCTGGTGAAAAGGCAGTACGTCGTGGATGTGACGCCCGGTCGCTCCGCCCAGGTCGAGGATTCTCGCGTTGAGTGGCAGATCCACCACGCGCATCAGGAATTGACCGCGTCGCTTCCGCGCCGCTGAAGAAAGCTGAGCTTGAAGTTGCATCAGCATGGCCGCTCCTACGTCTCCGTACGGATTGACTGTAGCAGCTTTCAAGGCGTTGCTGTCGGATCATTCGGCAGGCCTGAAGTGCCCGCACATACTCACAACGGAGTAGCTACAATGTGGACCGGTTGTTGAGTGTTCACGAAGAGACGTCCCTTGCCTTCACGTCCATCGAGGTGGCACTCTTCTCTTGGAACATATCGAACTTTGAGCCGAACGGATCACCCGCTGCGGATGTCACCTCAATGAAGCAGCACGTTAAAAATGCTCTGTTTCATGCAATCGGGAGTGCGGGACTATTTCCGTTGTTCCGCAGGATCTTCGCGGGCAGAGCGGTGATCGTGATGTTCCACGAGATACAGCAGGATTGTCGGTCGGAATTGATGACCGGCGTTTCTGTTGAACATTTTGAATATTCGCTCAAGTGGCTGCGGCGGGAAGGATGGGCGATTGTTAGCCTCGAGGAGTGTCTCGAGCGTCTCGCTAGAAATGACCAATCGCGTCGCTATGCCGTCCTTACCTTCGATGACGGGTACCGGGACAATGTCTCGGTAGCGTTGCCAATCCTCGAGCGCAATAACGCTCCATTCATGATTTACGTGCCGACCGGCGCGCTAACGCGGAGCTTGCAATCCTGGTGGCTTGGAATACGCGAGCTAGTTCGCTCGAGAGAAGAGATAACGATCGACCCAATGGGCGTTCGTTTTCATTGTGCTGACTGGCGAAGCAAGCAAGATACGTTGAGAAAAGTCGATAAGTGGGTGCACGGAGACTATAACCGAGCTGATGTCCTTGCGACGGCGATCGAACGCGCTGGTATTTCTATCTCAGCGCTGAACGACCGATACTTCCTTGATACGCGCGCGCTGCAAAGTCTCGCCCGTCACCCTCTCGCGTCAATTGGCGGGCACACGACCTCGCATCGGGCGCTCGCAACATTAGATGCGGACGCAGTGCGAACCGAGTTGGTGGACAATCGCAACT
The DNA here is from genome assembly GCF_056174665.1 of Bradyrhizobium sp. WYCCWR15520. Classification (NCBI taxonomy): domain Bacteria; kingdom Pseudomonadati; phylum Pseudomonadota; class Alphaproteobacteria; order Hyphomicrobiales; family Nitrobacteraceae; genus Bradyrhizobium; species Bradyrhizobium sp. WYCCWR15520. The sequence goes on along the minus strand of NZ_JBWBWM010000017.1, from coordinate 40,637 downwards.
ATCTCGAAAATTTGCTTCAACTGCCCGTTCGCCACCTGGCATATCCATATGGAGGTCCGGGCGCATGCGGTGTACGAGAAGGGCATCTCGCCAATGAAGTGGGATATCTGAGCGCCGTAACAACACGACACGGTCAGCTAGGCATCGATCTTCTCGACCGATTCGCGCTTCCCCGCATTGGGGTGAGCAGTGCATTTGACTCGGAAATCTCTTTCGCGGCTCGAATGAATGGGGTTCAGTTAGCAGCACAGATGCTGCTTGCGAGACGATAAAGGTGCTTCGCGCCTGCCCGGGCTGCCACCGGGCCAAGCGATCCCAAATCTTCGGAGGTGCAGGTAACTGCGCCTGGCATGGTTGAGGCAGTGGAAAGAAACTCGTGGCTGCTGTTTATTCGACTGTTCTCTGGCTTCAACGCCGTGCTGCCTTTCGCCAGATCGACACCAGGCGTTGTACGTAGTTGCTGATTTCATATCGCTCCGCATGATCGCGGCGGGCGGTGTCGCCTAGGCGCCGCCTCAACGCTCCATCTTCCAGCAACTGATTAAGCGCATTGGCAAGCGCGTCGGCGTCACCAACAGGCACGAGGAGCCCGTTGCGTTCGTGAGCTATGACTTCGGGAACCGCACCAACAGGTGTTGCGACCACAGCTATACCGTGAGCGAAGGCCTCGATGACTGCCATTGGGAGACTTTCGACGAAGGATGGCAGGGTAAGAATATCGGTCCGCTGAAGCAACGCGGCGGTTTCTGAAGGATCAAGCCAGCCCGGCAACTCCACTCGATCGGCGATTCCAAACCGTCGAGCCTGATCGCGGGTTTGCTGTATTTCTCCGCTTCCAGCTATGGTGGCGGTCCAGTTGGTGCGGCACGCCAGCTTTCCGAGTGCATCAACGAGTTGCGGCACACCCTTTTCTGGATCGAGGAAACCAAGGAAGGTAATGCGAAGCTGCCCGGATTCCGACTGCCCCCGATTTGGTTCGCCCGGGGAGGTGGTTGCGTTCGGAAGGATCGTGATTTTATCTCGAAGGGTAGGTAGCCGATCGAGAATGACGCGCGCGCCATAGTCGCCCAGCACAATAATCGCTGCGCTATCCACGAACAATCGGTTGATGCTTCGACGTAAAGATGTCCCGGCTGTTGTCCAGAATTGATCAAACTGGCCGGCGTGAAGATGAACGACATAGGGCACTCGAAAATAGCGCGCTATAGCCGCGATGATCAGTTTGCGGTACGCGCTCCCGCGAAATGCGAGGTGAAGGTGGATTAGGTCAACGTTACCGCGCCCCGCGGCGACACAGAATTGGGCCAGTGCCCGTGCAAAGACCACCACTGCCCAATAGATGCTCTTCTGTCCCCTGGTTACCAGTCGCTCGGCCTTGACGCCAAGGTCTCCGCGTTGGTCGATTGTATCGATGATGAGATCCGTAAGCCGATCAATTCCTCCTCGCCCATGCGGGCCGTAGGGAGTAGCTACGATCAAGCGAAGGGTATTCCGGTTCGTACTCATCAAATACACCAATAAGCTCGGGGGGGAGCCATCCTTGGCAACTCCCGCCTAACAGTGCGGGCTTTAACGGAAGATCAATCCGACGCTCTTCAAAGAACGCTGCGCCGCGATGCGCGACAATATCCTTGGCACTCAAACAGTCTGAAGAACCTTACTACTCTTGGTGGCTTGCTCACAAGCGTGGTGTCCAGCTGGCGAGGCCGGCTTCAAATCCAACGTGGAGCGCTAAATGAAAAATCATCCTGCTTGACACCAAAGGTAGTTTGCCACACGTGGCAATCTTGCGTCACTACCTATTGGCCCCGCCATTCCAATCCGTTCTCAATGCGCATCGGCTCGGCTCGATGTTCCGGCCAACGTAGACGGCGGCTGGGTACTCACGACTGGGTAGCCACTCAGTCCCCGTAACGACCCTTTTGCTTGCACTGGCTCGGCACGCCCCAATGCTATTGTAGTGGGGATGAATCTTGCGGTGTTCAGATCTGGCTAGCGGCCGCGGGGGTGGAGATGCGTGCGTCGTTTCTAGGGTGCCCCATTGATGTCCTGACGATGGCCGATACCGTCGAACTCGCACGCAAGGCGATGCATAGCCACCAGCGCTTGCAACACGTTGCGATCAACGTAAACAAGTTCGTCAGCATGCGCTTTGACCCAGTGCTCGCTGCCGATGTCGCTAGTAGCGATGTGATCAGCATCGATGGCATGGGCATCGTGTGGGGCGCGCGGGCACTCGGCCTGCCGGTCAAGTCGCGCGTGACCGGCATCGATCTGCTCACCGAGCTTCTTGCACTCTGTGCAAGCGAGGGCTTCAAACCGTATTTTCTCGGGGCGACGCCCGGCGTGTTGCAGCAGGCCGCGCAGCGAGTCCTCGACAAGCATCCCTCGATCGCGTTCGCAGGCCTCAGGGATGGATACTTCAGGCGCGAGCAGGAGGCGGACGTGGTCAGTGAAATTCGGTCCAGCCGCGCCGACTGCCTTTTCATCGGCATGCCGACGCCGCGCAAAGAGCACTTCCTTGCGTCCCATCGCGATGCGCTCGGCGTCCCCTTTATCATGGGGGTCGGTGGGTCGTTCGATGTTCTTGCCGGCACAGTACGGCGGGCGCCGGCTCGCATGCAGCACCTTGGGCTCGAATGGCTGTACCGCGTCTATCAGGAACCGGGGCGCATGTGGTGGCGATATGCCAAGACCAATACGTTGTTCGCCGGAATCCTGGCCCAGGCCATTGTACGGCAGAGCCTTGGCATGGCACCGCGAGCGAGCAGCGCGCTGCCACCTGGAACGGGCCAGGCGGGCGGGTGAGGCGTGCAGAAGCACTTTCCAATTCTGCCAGATACCTGTCCGGGAGCGATCAAGCTGGTACCGGCGATCAGCCGTCTCAAGGCCGAAAGGGGTATCGTCATTGCCGTCTGCGGCATGGCGCAGCTGTTTCGTTCCAGTCGAAACTTGATCGCAGCTTCCCCAGAAGGAGCACGGCGGTCCAGATAAGGCATCTAGCATGTGTGGGATATTTGGATGGGTTCTTGGGGCCGCGGCGCATCAGGCTCGCAAGACTCTTGTCAGCCTTACCGATTTGATGGCTCATAGAGGGCCGGACGGCTCGGGCTACCGGCTTTACAAGACGACTGATGAGCAATTTCAGGTCGGTCTCGGCCATCGCCGGCTCTCGATCATTGACATCGGTGGCGGCGCGCAACCGATGTCGAGTGAGGATGGCCGCTTCACCTTAGTCTTCAATGGCGAAATCTATAATTACATTGAACTGCGGCAGGAACTCATTGCCCTCGGTCATCGCTTCCGCACGAACTCAGACACCGAGGTGCTTATCGAGGCATATCGCGCCTGGCAACTCGACGCAGTACGCAAATTTCGCGGCATGTTCGGCTTTGCGCTGTGGGACGAAGCGGAGCAGCGACTGATACTTGCCCGCGACGCCTTCGGCAAAAAGCCATTATTTCTCGTCGAGCTGCAGGGCGTTCTCCTCTTCGGCTCGGAGATTGAGCCGCTCGTTCAGTTTCCGGGCTTTGACCGAGCGTTCGATTCCGAAGCGCTCGGCCACTATCTTCTTAATCGCTATGTTCCGGGGCCTTCCACGTTTTTTCGTGCGGTGAAGAAACTGCAGCCTGGCCACTATGCCGTATGGCAGCGCGGAACGCTGAGAACGACACGCTATTTTACGCCGCCGTTTGCGACGACAGTGCCGGACATCAAGTCCTTCGATGATGCGGTACGCTTGTTCGAAAAGACATTTGATGAGGCCGTCCGCATTCGCATGCGTAGCGACGCGCCGTTCGGCGCATATCTTTCGGGTGGCATTGACTCCTCGGCGGTCGTAGCAACCATGGTTAGGCATAGCGCGGAGCCTGTGCGAACTTTCTCGGTGGGCTTTCGGGAAGCGGAATACTCGGAACTCGATCATGCGCGTGTCGTTGCTGGTCGGTTTGGCACGATTCACAATGAACTATTCGTCGAACCCGACGCCTTCATGGAACATTGGTTTACAGCCGTCTTGCGACGTGGTGCGCCGGTCAGCGAGACATCTGACATCCCGATCTTCATGCTTTCGGAAATGGCCTCTAGCAGCGTGAAGATGGTACTTACGGGAGAAGGCGCCGATGAGTTGATGGGTGGATATCCGAAGCACCGGGCTGAGCAATGGATAGGTCTGTACCAATGGCTGATACCACACCTGCTGCACGAGCGGCTGATCTATCCGCTGGTGCGTTCATTGCCCTATGGGATGAGGCGCGTAAAGATTCTTGCGCTGGCCGCGGGCGAGCGCGACCTTGTGAATCGTATGCGCATGTGGTTCGGCGGCACTTCGGTTGCCGAGGCCGAGGCGATGCTGGGCCGGACCCTGTCGGCAACGCCGCCGGATGCCTTTCCATACTCGTCCGGACTCAAGTCTAGTCTGCGACGTACATTGTTCTTTGATCAGACATCATGGCTTCCAGATGATCTGTTGGAACGAGGCGATCGAATGATGATGGCGGGGTCGATCGAGGGTCGGATGCCATTTATGGACACGATACTGGCCGGCGTCGTGGCGCGTTTCCCGGACGAATTTCTGACGGGAGGCAAGGGCGGCAAGACTGTGCTGCGCGCGGCAATGGACAAGATCCTTCCACCGGAGATCGTGCGGCGGAAAAAGATAGGATTCCGTGTGCCGATCGGAGAATGGTTTAGAGGCCCTTATCGTGATTTCGTGCAGGACCTGCTGTTGAACGAAACCTCCAGTTTAGCGCAAATGATAAGTGGCCCTAGGCTCCGTAGCCTTGTCACAGAGCATCTTAGCGGTCGACAGAACCACGAGAAGAATCTTTGGTCATTGATAAATCTCGAGATCTTCTTGCGAACATTCAAGATAGCAACATGAAAATGACCGGCTCGCTTTTTGGCTCCGTCTGCGGAGCCCGGGCGATCGAACTGCTTTTTGTCGTAGATCGCAGCCGCACGCCGTCCGCTCTCATCGGAGCGTAGCTCGCGTTTCCAGCGGCATTGTTCGACATGCTCGGACGCCCTCATCAACGAAGCAAATGGCTGCATTCCAGCGGCCGAGGCTGATTGGCTTGGTCGTATCGGCTGTTCTTGGAGAGCATGGCGCGCTGTTCGCACAACGCGCCTCCAACTCGACGATCAGGGTGGCTATGCTCCTGACGCACGCGCAAACACTCCTGCGGCGCGAGGCCGTTGATCTCGAGCTCGACGCTAAACTGGAAACTCGGCTCGCCAGTATGTGGCTTCTAAACCATTCTGCGACCAGAACACTGATGACCTTCTATGAAGCTTGTTGAACATCCGTCTTTGAACGAGATCGTCCATCATCGATACGACGCGATTGAGTTCGGTTACGGCTTCTCCTGGCCCGGATTGCGACGGGTCGGCGGTCCTGGGTCAGCTCGGCGTTGATCAACTGTTCGAACGAAAGCAGCGGGGATTCGAACTTCCTGGATGCGTACACCGTGTGATTTGAAAGAATGACCAGCACGTCCGCCCAGCCATCGACTGCTTCTATGGGGAAGAGCTCGAGATCCCAATCTTTCACGAAGGGATCGTGGCAGCGGATTTCGTATCTTTTCGACAGAAGCCTTGCGATCTCCAAAGCCGGAGTTTCGCGAGCATCGTCAACGTTTGGCTTGTAACTCACTCCCAAAATTCCGATTTTCCTGGCGGACGAGGCGATCTTGCTTTGAATTCGCTCGGCGGTGTGCTTCGGCATTTCGTCATTCAGTTCGCGCGCCGTTCTTATGAGATTCAAATCACCGCCGATGTCTTCGGTCAGGAACCACGGATCGATGGCGATGCAGTGGCCCCCGACGCCGATACCCGGTTGCAAAATGCTCACGCGCGGATGCTTGTTCGCAAGCTGAATCGCGGCCGAGATGTCGAACCTGAATTTATCGGCAATCAGGGAAAACTCGTTCGCGAGAGCGATATTGACGTCGCGGAAAGTGTTTTCCATGAGCTTTACGCACTCCGCCGTCACGAGGGTTGTCTGGTGAATCGCACCCTTCGTGAATGTCGAGTAAAGGCGCGCCGCTCTCTGTGCTGGTTCCGGCGACGTGGCACCGATGATGCGGTCATTGTGCACAATCTCATGCAGCGTGTTGCCGGGAATCGCTCGCTCCGGACAATGCGCGACGTCGACTTTCAATTGTCTCGATTGGAGGATTGGAAGTACGATGTCTTCACAGGTCCTTGGCTTGACCGTCGATTCGATGATGAGGAGATTTCCGTCTTTCATGACGGGGAGCAGGCTGTTGACGGCCGAAAGAACGAAGGACAAATCGCATTTCTTGTTTTCGTGGGGAGTCGGTACGGCCACAACGAAAACGTCCGCCGCAGCAGGCTTCGTCTGAGCTTTGAAGTTTCCAGTCTTCAAGGCCGCCGTCAACAGTTCCGGAATGCCATGTTCGTCAAATGGGCAGTGGCCGCTGTTGATCTCATTCACTTTCTTCTCGCTGAGATCAAAGCCGGCTACCCTTACGCCCGCGTTCGCAAATAAGAGGGAAGTCGGAAGTCCCATGTAGCCAAGGCCCACAACGCAAACGGTATCCTGTGTTTGCCGAACCGGCTGGACATGTTGGCCTAAGACGATGTCGAGAATTCTCTCGGCGGTATGGCCGTCTCCAAATGGATTCGTCCAAGGGATCATCGGGCGATTGAGAGCCGCGACCATCGCCTCCGCGTTTCGATGTACCAAAACATTCGCGCCGACGTCGACGGTTTCGGGCCGTTCCGTGGAATCGCGAATCGTCACGCAAGGTACGCCGAGGATACAAGCTTCTTCCTGGACACCGCCGGAATCAGTAATAACGGCCGTGCAATTCGAAAGCAAATTCAGGAAATCCGAATAGCCGACAGGGTCCGTCCAGGTGAGATTCTCAGGCAATTCGATCTTACTTTCCTTGAGAACCTTCTGTGTTCGATAGTGGATCGGCCAGCACACGTGGCCGGGGATTTCTGCGATCAGTTGGATGATTTCCTTCAGCGCATCCGGATCATCGACGTTCGCGGCCCGGTGGGATGTAAGGAGGTAATATCCCTTCGTTTGTAATTTCAGTTCGGAAAGAATCTGACTCGTTTTCTCCGCGTGAACCCGGTGAGAAAGCAAGGCGTCGACGATCGTGTTGCCGACCTTGAAGATCTTCGACTCCGGAAGGCCTTCTTTTTTCAGGTAGCCGACCTGCAAGTCGGTGACGGCAAAGAGATAATCCGAAATATGATCGGCGATGATTCGGTTGCTTTCTTCCGGCATCGTTTGGTCAAACGAGCGCAATCCGGCCTCGATGTGCCCGACCTTGATATGAAGTTTGTTCGCCGCGAGTGCGCCAGCCACCACGGTGTTCGTATCGCCTTGAACGAGCAATACATCGGGCTTCTCCGACATCAGGATCGGCTCAAGCGTGATCAATATGCGGCCTGTTTGGTTTGCGTGACCGCCGGAGCCGACATTCAAATTGTATTTCGGTGCGGGAAGATCGAGTTCCGAGAAAAAGATGCCGTCGAGTTTTTCCGAGTAATGTTGCTTCGAATGAATGATGAAGTAATCGAGCTTTCGCTTCCGGCATTCGCGAATGACCGGCGCCAGTTTGATGATTTCCGGGCGAGTGCCAACGAGAATGGCGATTTTCATCTTGGTTACACGTCCTCCCGTCGACATCAATTCCTATGCCGAAGCGGACACGCCCTTTGGCCCTTGGGCGAACGAGAGAACCATATCCAAAAATCTTTGCGTGTGCGGACCCTTTCGGATTACCCCGTCGGTTTCCTGCTCCTGAGCAGGCGGCGCGCGTTGCCGGGACAGGTACGATGATCTATCTTCGGGCCACGATGCTGATGACCGGGGACATTCGGCCAGAAAGAATCAATGGCAGATGATATCGAGGGACTCGCTTCTGCGCGGGGTCGTCTCGTTGAGGATCCAGACTTGAGACAGCGTCTAGGCGAAGAAAGCTTTGCATGGTTCGACGTTCAAGTTGGACTGAACGCTCGTTGCGATTTGGGATGAATCAGTCCATGCGGGAGAGCGCTGACATTCGTGTGTTGCACTTCATTGAAGGTCTAGGCGTGGGAGGCAAAGAACGACAGCTCGTCGAACTGTTGAGGGGGCTTTTCCCTTACCGCGACATAAAGTCATTCGTCGCGGTTACGAGGGAGGATGATCATTACGAAATTGACCGTGACCACGCGCAAGTTATTCCGCTAGTTCGGCAACGCAGGAGAGATTTGGGCATTTTCAAGCGCTTGTACGAGCTGGTCTCAGATTTGAAAATAGATGTCATTCACTCTTGGGGCTCGATGTGTTCGATTTATGCAGCTCCGGTTGCGAAACTGTGCGGCGCAGCTTTCGTCAATGGCTTTGTGCGAGACGCGCCGCCGCATATGACGCTGTGGGATAAGCAGTATCTAAGGGGCAAGCTGACCATTCCATTTTCAGACATTGTTGTCGCCAATTCGCGCGCGGGTCTGGCTGCCTACCATATTCCCGAGCGAAAAGGTGTATGCATCTACAACGGATTCAGCTCTGAAAGAGTCGTTGGCTTGGCGAACGAGGCAGAGCTTCGTAGCATGTTGGGAATCACGACCCCTCACATTGTCGGGATGATTGCCAAGTTCAGTCCTGGTAAAGACTATGCAATCTTCGTCGAAATGGCATGCCGCATTTGCCATCTTAGGGACGACGTTACGTTTGTGGCTGTCGGCGATGGTGGAACGTTAGGGCAAGTGCGCGCTCGCGTTCTACCAGAACATTCGCCGCGCATAAAGTTTCTGGGTCGGCGGAAGGATGTAGAAAGTATTGCCAATCTCCTCACTGTGGGAGTTCTCGTTAGCAACAGCCGTCTACACGGGGAGGGTATTTCCAACTCGATTGTCGAATGCATGGCGGTTGGTAAGCCAATTGTAGCAACAAACGATGGGGGCACTCCTGAACTGGTCCTGGAAGGACAGACGGGATTTCTTGTGCCGAGCCACGACGTTGGGAGTTTGACCGATCGTGTGATCAGACTCCTCGATGATCGTAAGCTTGCGAACGAATTCGGCAGGGAAGGGCGTCGACGTATTGAAACGGCATTTTCGCTCGATGCGATGATTAACGCGTATCTATGCCTCTATCGAAGCGTGGCGGATAGGAGGGGACGCGACCTTGAGTGAGGAGCGCGCAGAGCTGGCGCGAACTCCTGATCGACGTCGAGCAGCGCGGATTGAACATCGCCCCCGAAACTGCCATTGGCGACGGGGCGCTCGGCTTCTGGAAGGCGCTGGACGAGGTCTTTCCCGGCAAACGTCACCAGTGCTGCTGGGTGCGCAAGACCGTCAGTGTCCTCGGAGCGATCCGGATGACCAACTAACGAAAATGCTCATTGGCTCAGTTAAATTCCGGCGGATGCGGACTCGCCGTCGACGGCCAAGTCGTCCACACTTCGATGTTGGTTTGCTCGGTTGAGTATGTGTTCGTTGGTGACCGCACAAGGTTCGAATACGCGGCGAACGGAATAATCCGGTCGATAGGATCCTCCGTGGCTTTGTTCCAACCTACGGATTGTGTGACTCCATTCCAGGTGAAGTTGAACGCACCAGACTGGGCGAAAATCTGAACACCATTGATGGCCGCCCAAACCCAGCCGGTGCCGTTCATGCTACGATTCAACGCGAATTCGATATGGAACCACTGGCCGAGAGGCACCGGCGCATAATTGGTCTGACCGACCACCATGGAGCCAAACGACGACGAGGGGCTTAACAGCGCCTGAGCATAAGTTTTATAAACTCCATGGACCCAGCCGTCATGGCTGACCTGCCAAATGATCTGGTTTTTTGTCCAAGCGGCCATCACAAGGCCGATGCCAAATCGCTCGGTATTGTTGCCACCGCCGATGCTCGCTCCAGTGGTTATGGTCTCCATAAACATGAACCAAAATGCTCCGCGCGAGGCCAAGTCGGGCTGCAGCCACATCCACTGCGAAATATAGAGCATTCCCTGTGGCTGACTCACATCCGGGAAGATCCGAAAGGTATCTTGAGTCGGAGCGACATATGGATTCAAAAAAGTAGATTTGAGCACTTTATTCGAAACCCCGGCCGGGACAGAATTATTCGTGACGATCTGACGAGTCTGATCCGATGGACTATTCCAAATCATTTGCAGCGAGTCGATCGATCCAGCCTTTCCGCCCCAAATGCCGGTGGGGTAGCGCGGGCTTGTGTTGCCGTAAACAAGGTCGGTGCCCACAACGTCGGTCCAACCGCCGCCGTTGTAGGTCCGCGCACCTATATTCAAGGACAATCCCTGAAACGAAAGACCTAAAAATGGACCCGAGTCAGGGACGGGAGCTGGAGCTGCTGCCGCCGGCGCGGATTCGCCGATGTTAGACGAAATGCAAGATGGCGCACCATCTAGTTTTGGCACAGTATCTTGCGAGGTCTGTTCAAATCTACTTATCGAGCGTTCTAGAGAGGGACATCCATTTTCGACGAGATATGTTCCGCTTATATCGGTGCAATTGAGGGCGTCCGCCGAAAACATCCAGAACGTGAGAAGAGCTACGCAAATCGATAGTTGTTTCATTTAACTCCCTGGAACAAACATGCGCCCATTAGCGGGAAACTCGACGTTCCTGAGCGCGCTTTCACCTCACGAGCATAGTATTTTGAAACGGTCCGCGGCTCGACTCTTTCGGATTACCCATTCTCTTCTGCAAGAAGCCGAGCCAGGCGGTAGGGGAATGGTACAGACGCCCTTACCCTGACGGCGGCGCCGACCCATTCAGCGGCGCTAGAGCGGGAGGGCGAGACCAGCCGCATTGCCGCCGCTCCGGCATCCAACCATCTGATCCAGAGCGGCCTTCCGAGCGAAGCGCTTCTCGCCCAGATCGTGGTGGCCAGTATGCCGATGGGGCTGCCGCTCTACCGACGATCTTGCGGCGGCTATGGCGGCTCTCGACGCCGGCGACAGCACAACCTATTCGATCGCGTGGATCGACTGCGTTACCAAAGGTGCCCAGCTTGGCCGTTCGCTCGTGTTCGTTGGCGAACACGCTATTCGGCGCGAGCTGCAGGGCTGTTCGGCGGAGAACCACTTCCCTCGCTCGCCGATCCAAAGTTCTCCATGCCGATTGACTTCCCGGCTTAGCGCTTACCCCGTTCCGCGATCTGGTGGTCTGGGCTTCTGGTGCCCGAGAATGGGTAATCCGAAAGGGTCGAGCCGCGGACCAGTTCAAAATACTATGCTGCTAGGGTGTGAGTTTGGATGCCATGCGTTGACGTCCTCTCATTAGGGAGCCTGTTCAAGCATGTGCGGAATTTCCGGTATTTGGGAGCGTAACGGTTGCAGTCTGCAAGCTCTGAAAAGACGGGCGTCTGCAATGACGCAAACGCTGAGCCACCGCGGGCCGGACGACAGCGGAGTTTGGTTGAGCGAGCAAGCCAGCATTGCCTTCGGGCAGCGTCGCCTGGCAATTATCGACCTGTCCCCAATGGGACATCAACCAATGGTCTCGGCCAACGGGCAATATGCAATTACGTTCAACGGTGAAATATATAATTTCCGAGAACTGAGGGCCGAATTGGAGCGTTGCGGAGTTCGGTTTCGCGGGCATTCAGATACAGAAGTTATTGTCGAAGGATTCGCCCATTGGGGCGTCAAATCGACCATCGCCCGCCTGAACGGGATGTTCGCAATTGCAGCGTGGGACGCCGGAGAGCGTCAACTTTTCCTAGCTCGTGATCGAATGGGCGAAAAGCCGCTTTATTGGGCGATTTTCAACGGACTAGTTTTGTTCGGATCAGAGTTGAAGGCGCTGCGCGCTCATCCCGGTTGGAAGCCAAGTCTCAATCGTGGAGCGATCGCCGCCTTTCTTCGGCATGGTTATGTGCCGGGTCCATTCACGATCTATGAGGATGTCTACAAACTGCCGCCCGCCGGGTTCGTCAAAATTGCGAGCGGCGGCGGCATCGAAGTGGGAGTGTACTGGGACCTGGCCGGTGTTGTTTCGCAGGGGCAACGCAATACGCTTCAGGCCGATGAAGAGGGACTGGTCGATGAGCTCGAGGCGTTGCTGCATGATGCAGTATCGCGCCGCATGATAGCGGATGTTCCGCTTGGCGCCTTTCTGTCGGGCGGCTATGACTCATCTACTGTCGTCGCACTGATGCAGAAAGCTTCTCGGAGACCAGTCAAGACGTTTACTATCAGCTTTGAGAACCCGGCATTCGACGAAGCGAAACACGCTGAGGCTGTCGCGCGACATCTTGGGACCGACCATACAACGTTTCCCGTTAGCGGCGCTGACGCTCTCGATGTGGTGCCGAAGTTGGCCGAGATGTATGACGAGCCATTCGCCGACCCCTCCCAGATCCCGACCCATATTGTTTCCGCGTTGACGCGAAAACGCGTCACGGTGGCTCTGTCGGGAGATGGTGGCGACGAATTGTTTTCCGGATATGACCGGTATCAATGGACGGAGAACGTTTGGCGACCGAGTGCGAAGATGCCGCTTGCGCTCCGCCGCCTCGCGTCTTCAAGCATTCGCACTGTGCCGCCTGGCGCTTACAACAGCATAGCCCGCTATGTACCATACTTTCGGCGCGTGCCGCGTGTTGGCCAAAAGGCCCACCGGTTGGCGCAAATCCTCTCGGAGAAATCGATCGATTCCACGTACTATCGCATTATCTCGCACCACCAAAACCCAGAGGCTCTTGTGAAGGGGTCACAAGAGGTACGGCCGGCCTGCTGGGGTCAAGACCTCAAGGTCTTCTTGCCCGATCCGGTGGACCGTATGCGTTACCTGGACATGTGCACGTATTTGCCCGATGACATCCTGACTAAGGTCGATCGAGCCTCTATGGCTGTCGCTCTTGAGGTGCGTGTTCCGCTCCTCGACCATCGCGTGGTTGAATGGGTCTGGAAGCTTCCGTCATCTCAAAACGCGCGTGCCCGGCGCCCCAAACAGTTGCTCCGGCGTGTTCTTGCCCGCCATGTGCCCGATCGTTTGGTCGATCGCCCAAAAATGGGGTTCGGGGTTCCGCTCGCAGATTGGTTGCGCGGTCCGTTACGGGATTGGGCGGAAGACCTGATGAACGAAGCTTGCCTGAGCGCCGGTGATATTTTTCACGTCGAGGCCATTCGCTCGCTCTGGGCCGAATTCTTGAGCGGAGATAATGAGCGGTATTTCCTCATTTGGAATGTTCTGATGTTTCAGGCGTGGCATCGTCAGTGGGGCGATGCGATAGTGGCTGACACCGGAACAAGACGCTTGGCATCCCTTTTGAATTGAAGATGGCGATGACACCTTATCGGCTTTGGTGGAATCCAGCAGGGCGTGCGACCTAAGCTTGGGGAGTGTCCGGTGCGAATTCTCTCGATAGATTTTTCCATTCCCTATCTCTTGAAGGATGATAACTATCCGATCGGCGGCTGGGCCGTCCAACTTTCAATATGGCTTCGCGCGCTTGAAAACGCCGGTCACGAAGCCGCTCTCCTTACCTGGAAGGGTGCTTTGGCCCATGTAGGTTCGGGCCAGCAAATCAAACTCATCGAAACCTATGATCCCGAACATGGGGTGCGGGTTGCGAAGTATTTCTACTCATACATTCCAAAAATACTGGCAGCCGCCCGCGCCTATCATCCAGATATCATGATCCAGGGCGTATGTGGGGTCCATACCGCCATCATGGCTTTCGTCGCCGGCCAACTAGGGATTCCGTTCGTTCACCGCGTTGTCAGCGACATGAACGTCGATGAACGATGCAAAGACGGGCTTCGATCTTATGAATGGTTAGCTTATTCTTGGGCTCGGCATCGAACAGCAGCATTTCTCTGTCAAAATGAGTATCAACGCGAAAAATTGGCAGCGCTGTTTCCGGGCACGCCTATACACGTCCTTCATAATGCCGTTGTCGTAGCCGAGGACGCGCCCGCTCCTTTGCCGCGCGCAGAACGCAGCTATGTCGCCTGGCTTGGTGTTTTCCGCTATGGAAAGAATTTGCCACTGCTTTTTCGAATCGCCCAGGAATTTCCGGCCGTCAAATTCCGCGTGGGCGGGATGCCGGACCGAGAGGTTGATCAACCGACGCTGGACGCCGTGAATGGCCTGCGCCATCTGCCAAACGTGGAACTGGTTGGCCTCGTCCGGCGGGCAGACGTTCAACAGTTTCTATCGGAAGCGACGATGCTTCTCTCCACATCGGATTTCGAGGGCTTCTCGAACGTGTTCCTGGAAGCGCTCGCCGTGGGCACACCTGTCATAACGCGCCGGCAAGTCGATCCGGACTCGATCGTCCTGCGTCATAGCCTTGGCGCATCGGCTGAGGACGAGTTGGCGCTTTCCAAATCCGTGAAGGCGTTCTGGGACATGGACGCGAATGAATACAACGCGGTCGCTCAACGATGTCAGATCTATGTGAAGGCCAATCACTCGCCGACGGCAAAAGCTCGCGAGTTGATTGCGGCTTTAACGCCTCTGGTCGCTAAGTCAAAACACCCAGGGCAATCGCTTTGAAATGGTCCACTCGAACCCTTGTCAGGCCAGGTTACCCAAACGGACCGCTTGGGAGGAACAGGATGATATGAATTTGGCTGTGATTGAGCGTTTAGAGTAGATCAACCAGATCCGATAGGTCGATGAGTGCATCTTTGAGCCATAGCGGCCGAGCGCCGTATCATCTCGCGTTGCCGCATTCAGTCGCGCAAGCTGGCACCGGCACCTTTTTCTTTCTGTTGTTCGTTTTCATGTGGCCCTTCCAGCGCGTGCCATTTCTGACGGACAATTTGTTCGGCATCCAAGGGCTTAAACCCTTCAACCTATTAGCAGCAGTAGTCTTGGCTTATCTGGTGTTCGACACTGCGCTCCTGCATGCGGCCGATAAAATCGAACGAACATCCATCAGAATTTTTCTCCTGTACTTCGCAATTTTTGCCATCGCCCTCATTCGATCAGTTCCAAACGCGCCCCTTTTGCACAGTCGCTTCCCTGATTCATTTCCAGAGTCCTACTTTGACTTTGTACTATCGGCCTGCGTTGTGCCGACCTTTTACCTTCTACCTTTCCTCTTTATCCTTAAGCGTATGTGCTCCCTTCAGGAGCTCGAGAGGATCACGACGGTGATCTGCCTTTCGATACTATCGCTATCAGTCGCTTTCGTCGCGCTCTGCCTGATGAATCCGTCCATTCTGCTTTCAGGTCACTCGAGCGGAACGGCTGCGCTGGTGCCAGCTAGCCGGGACGAAATGGCCACGTTGTGCGAAACGTATTTTGGAGTCCATTACAATCAGATTGGAACCATATACATTTGTACGGTACCCTTGTTGATGTATCAAGCTCTTACGCGCGGTGCTCTCTGGATCGTACCCCTGTGTCTATCGCTCCTGGCGGTTCTTCTCCTCGGGTCACGCATGGCGCTTGTCACAGTAGCAGCTTCGTGTTGCCTATTCCTGATCCTGCGGCGCAGATTTGTCATTCTAGTTGTTGGTGCGGCGGCGGCTGGTGTCACCTCGCTCCTGTGGATCGGGCCAGCCATTCAAGCTCTTCTTTCGATCGGGTTTGATGACGGTTCCGGCGGCTCGGCCGATGCTTTGTTCACGGGCCGTGTCTATTACATTTGGGCTCCGCTGCTCAATGAATGGACGAGCGATACCGGCCTATTCCTGTTTGGCGCTGGTCGCTACGGAATGGGGACGAGCCAACTTTGGGACACAGGAACCCTGATCCAGGCCAACCATGCGCATAATGCAATTATCAACTTCTTTCTCGATTGCGGGGTGATTTTAACTGGTGTGCTTCTAACTTTCCTTCTCGTTGGAATAGCGACCGCCTGGCGAGTTGGGCGAAGGTTGAATAGTGACTTATATTGGGCTCTGTTCGCGTGCATCTTTGGTTGTGGAATTAGTACGGTGACGGAGTGTGACATCCTTCCAATAATTGAAAACATGTATGTATTTCCGATCATTGCGATGATGATCAACTTGGCGCGGGTGCGCTATCTGGATGCCGATCACAGTCGATACAGTCCGACAAAATTGTCTTGAACTGCAAGACGATTCAAAAGCCTGAAGAGATCGTTGCGCAGCGTAAGTACAGTCAGGCGAAATGCGCGCGTTGCTGTAGAGGAAATATGCCCTAGGCTTCTCGGGGGACACAGGTGGAGTACCCCAGCGCTTGCCCGCGGTACCCACGAGCTTCGGTCTCGTAGCTCTTATCCCCGTACACCCCGTCTGCGAGGTTGCTGGCGCATTTGGACAAGATGGAACAGCCGGCATGGATCAGCGTCCTGTCCGGCGGACACCAAGGGCACGAGACCGTTTGTAAAAAAGCGTTTTGGTAACTGGGGCGCCGGCTTCTCAGCTCGCATTTGTGCGCTTTTCAGATCTTGCAGGCTGCAACCATTACGCTCCCAAATACCGGAAATTCCGCACATGCTTGAAAAGAGCTCCCTAATGAGAGGACGTCAACGCATGGCATCCAAACTCACACCCTAGCAGTCTAGTATTTTGAACCGGTCCGCGGCTCGACCCTTTCGGATTACCCATTCTCGATCAAAGGAGAAGCCCAGACCAGCCGGTCGGGGAATGTGACCTGAGCCCTTCTTTCATCCAGTGACGGAGTCCTGAGTTGATTTGAGCCCATCTAACCTGGTCGAGCAACGGGGCGGGGCGCGGAGCCCTCAGGGCAGCGCAGCGTCCCGTCCCGTTGCCCCTCGGGAGCGCTGCTTTTGGCGTAGGCGTCTGGCGTGAGATTGCGGAGGCCGCTGTGCGGCCTGATCATGTTGTAATCGTCTTTCCTGAGCGACAGAACCTCAATTCAGAGAATCTCCTGCTGTGTTGTCCCAGGAGTTCATGTGAGCGAACATATGTCTGATAGTAGGAATTTCGAAGTTATCACGGCTTCGGCTGAGCGGCCTTCGGTTAGTCCCGGGCGGAGCTACCGCCGCTGGTCGCGGGAGGAGAAGGATCGCATCGTCGGGGAAACGTTTGCGCCGGGGGCGAACGTGTCGACGATCGCGCGGTCTCATGGGCTCGATCCATCGCAGTTATTTGCGTGGCGACGCAAGGCGCTGGCCTCGGGGCTGGTCGCGCCGCTCTCTGGAGCGCGAGGCGGAGGGGTCAAGTTCGCGCGCTTTGAAGCTCGAGCGAGATGGTGGAAATCGTGATCCGCCCCTCGCATCCGATCCTTATCATGGCAGACCTCCACGCCAGCATTTGTAACTCTAACAATAGCTTCCTCACTCAAAGTCGCGCGCCCTCCTATGATCTGCATCGGCATACGATAGCACCTTTCCCCCGCCGCGATCTGCCGCTGGTCGAGCGGGATCCGGGCCGCGTAGAGCCAAGCGAACGCATACCGCGTATCTGCACGCGCGGCCGATGTGTTTCTGGAAGTCTTTTCGAAGTAGCGCCGTAATAAGACACGCGCCGGGTCGCCTTGCCCGGCGCGTGTGGCGTCGCTACTAAAGCGTGGTGTGTATGTCGTACCAGCTGGACAACGTGCCGGTCGCCTTCGCCTGGCGCCACCGGGACAGGGCCTTATCCGCGGAGTACCAGTTGCCGTCGCTCTCCCAGGGGCCGGGTCCGGAACTGTGTCCGGAGACGAAGAAGCGCCCGGCGCGCTTGATCCGGCGGCAGTCGGCGTAGCCGAGCTCTCGCACGACCCGCTGGATGATCCGGTCGTACAGACACTCCTGGTTGGCGAGCTCGCGGAATGACGTCTGACTGACGATCTTGAATTTACCGAAGCCGATTTTCTGCGCGTGCTCGACCAGTTCTTCGACGTCGTCCCCGACCTCGAACGAGAGGTATTCCGGGCGGTTCTCCGAAGTAAGCGAGAGCACGCATAGCCGATCCGCCCCTTCGATATCGACCTTGATATAGAACGGCGCACTATAGCGGGAGAGCAGGTCTTGCATTGTCATGCCAGGCACCGTGATCGAGCCGATCGGGAGCTTGTGCGCCACGCGGTCGCCGAACATAGAACTCGAGCCCGGGTCGCCGCCGCTCAGCACCAATTCGACGGGATCGCGACTCGTCGAGATCGCCGCGTTGACGCATATCATTTGTCCCGACGCCATCTCGGCGGCGAACTTCTCGGTGGCGCGTTGCACCAGCTCCGGATTGGCCTCCACCGCCACTACTCGATATCCGGACTGCAAGTAGTACGCGGTGTCCGCGCCGTCGTACATGCCGATATCGAAAACGGTACGCATTCCGTGTTTCTCCCTTCATGCTATCTGGCGCCCGACGTCGTTGCCGCCTCGAATGGTCGATATCGACCGCCTTTGCCCAGGGCCGTAGCGTTCCATCGTAAGCGAATTTCGAGACGTCCGTGTTTTGAAAAAGGTGTTGTGCAAGACTTTCCCCGTCGCCTGGCCTTAGGAACCCAACCGATCCAGGAATGGCTTCAGCCAGCGTTCAAGCTCGTCTTCCCGATCCGACGTTGCGTTCCCATGGTCGGCCCTCCAATAGGCTCACCAAACAGACCAATCCGCCAAAGTAGTGCTAGCCTCGCAGACCTGGCTACCGGCGACGTCAAACAACGTTAAGACGTTTTGTTGGCGGATGGTCGGTTGACAATCGGAGACGCTGACTCCCCTACGATATGGACGAGATGTATTAGCTAATGCGGATAGATTCCCATTCTCTTCGCATCTCAGCAAGCGTTCGATAATGCCCCGTCGCAAACAAAATAATAACGTAAAGCACCAGAACTGCGGCAGGCGCGCCTATAGCAGCAATTGGCGTCGATGGTTGCAGCAGGTCGGCCGAAAAACGTATCACGAGTGCGGACACTGCCGATGCGATCGAGAGCTTTCCAAGGATTGTCCAATTCTGCAATTTTGCGACTGGAACGCTCATTACTTTTGAAAGTCTTCTCAGGCAGAGCGTATACGTCACGAAAGTGGCCAGTACCGATCCTATGGCCGCGCCCGGCAAGCCGTAATACCAAGCGCTAACTAGACTGGTTATTACGGCAAAGGGCAAAATTGAGGCTTCATAACGCATGTTAGCTGACCCTTGTCCGAGCACATTCAGCAGGGTGGTAATTTCAGCCGAAATCAACGTCTGAACCAGATAAATACGCAGCACTGGCGAGCCGCTCACGTACTCCTTCGTAAACAGGAACTGGATGACTTCATCGGAAAAGGCGAATAGTGCCGCAATAGCTGGGAACATGATCGCGCTGATGATTACGTTACCTTGATTGTTCAGGCGCAATAGCTCTTCGTGGCGACCAAGTGAATGGAGGTGGCTCATTCTGGGCAAGAGCAAATTGCCGAGTACACCTCTCAGGACTTCAAAGGGCATAAGGAGCGTAGTTGCAATTGAAAAAATGCCGAACACCCCTGATGAAAACATCGTGGCCACAATCCATTGCTCGGCCTGTTTCCGCATGCTCCATAGTAAGGTGGCCACGCCAAATGGAAGAGCATACCGAAGCTGTTCACGGAATTGCAGCTTGTCCAGCGGAAACAGTCGAATACCGCAATGGCGTGCAATGAAATAAGCCAAAAGCCCAAGCCGCATGCAGGCGGCAATCAAGGTGGCAACCAGCACCTCTTCAAACCGTTGAAAAATTGCTGCTGCGGAAATTATGAGCGCGGCCCTGAGTACAGATGTGGCCAGGATAGCTTGTGCCTGCCATCGAATCTGCCCTGCGGCGTTAGGTAACACGTCGAGTAATAAGCCCAAATTCCAGACAAACAGGAAAATCGCGAGCAACAACCCGTGGTCGTGCAGCAGGTCTTTGATGCCCGAGGGAAGGGCATTACCAAGGACAAAAATCAGAAGCGTCGCAATCATCGTTGTGGCGAGCAAGAACAGCACCGTCTGCCCGACGTAAAGCTGGCGTCCTTTTGAATCCAAGCGGACAAAGAAGAAAAGCAAGCTACGGGGCATGTTAAAGGGGAACAACAGGGCCACAGTAGTTACAAGCAGCCAGAACAGCCGATATTCGCCGAAGGCTGTGGGGCCGATCGTTCGCACCAGAACGACCGGCGTCAATAGCATGATGACCTGTTCGATGTAACCCGCAGCGGAGAGTGCAATGCCTTGACGTAATATTGATGCCATGGATCAGCGACCTAGCGATGGCGCCGAAGATAACGAGCAGGAACGTCGGCCCGCCCCGAACTTTCCACGGCAAAGAAGATCAAAGCTCACTGGTAAGCCTCCGGAAAACATGCAGCAAACAAACTCTGGGAACTGACGTGCTCACAGCTCATCTTTGGCGGGCCTTATCCCATCGGCTTCATGTGGCCAAGCGGTGCGTCATCGATGCATCGCCGGTTAACGCCGTAACGTCAACAATACGAAATGACCAGAACGAGATAGGAAACAAACACGACCTGCTGCTTCAAATGAGGTGGCAATCTGAATAACTCAGGAGCGGCGCTCACAATGAGCACAAAAGTGCATCCAAATCGCCAGCAACCTTGCTCCAAGTGTAGTGCTCTAACACGACTTTTCGAGCACTCTCGATCATAGAGAGCCGAAGGCATTCATCTTCGATAAGCAATTTGATCGCAAACGCTGTCTTCTCGGGTTCATCAGCTCGCATGTAGTCGATGCCTTCACGTGCCATGCTAAGGGCTTCAATGCCTAATCCGGTTGAAACCACAGCCAACCCCATGGCAAACGCCTCAAGCACTTTATTCTTCAATCCACTGCCAATTCGCATTGGGTTCACCATGATGGGGTATTCAGCCAGTACTGAGCAAATATTGTCAACGAACCCAGTGAGACGAATACCATGGTCTCGCTTTGCCTCCTCTACAAGCCAACGTTCCGCATCCCTGCCCACCACGCACCACTCAATTCCGGCCGGTGCCAAGTACGGTCGATAGACATTCTCGTAGAAGAACCGAACAGCGTCGCTGTTCGGTTTAAAGGAAAGATTTCCCCAAAAAGCCACCCCCCTGCGTTTAGCGACATGACCATTTGCGTCAAATGTCTCCGCAAGGTCGGTCGAAACTCCGTTCGGTATTGTGCTAATGTTTGTACTTATACCGGACAATCTAGAAACGGTATGAGAATCCGCATCATTAATTGTTGTTACGTGGTTGAACCAATGAGGCAAACACGCTTCCGCCTCGGCAAGGCGTGCGCGCATTAAGTGCGCTTTTAGACGTGTTTTTAGCTGCAAGGGCCAAGGTGGAAAAAACTGTATTTCTCTGGTCAGTGTTAGAACTTCACTGTCCATGAGATCGAAGAGTATCTTCTTGTTGCTCGAAAACGGCCTAACGAATTCCGCAAGGAAAAGGCTAAAGACAATCATATGGCTGATACTGTTCTGTTCACAGATGTCGGCTATGGCTTTGGTAACCTTTGAAAAGTGATGCGGGTAGGAAAGCGAATAGTAATTTGATTCATTTCGACGGAAGTGCCTTTTCAGCGAGGGCCTGTCTGTAGGAAGATTCGGTGCGTCGTTCATCTTTTTAAAGACATCGGCCAAACCGACTAGGCCGTCATTGAAGTTATCTAGCGAACTGAGATTAACCGTCAAAAGGTACAGCTCATGCCGCTTCGCTAATTCACGGCACAGGTGCCACACGCGAAGATTATAGCCGTCGCGTAGGTTAGCGAGCCGTTTATGTGTTATTATTAGGATGCGCATCACGAGGACTCATTGATCGTTGATTGAGCGGAATCACACACCGCACGATGCTCGCTGACCAGACCTTTGACTCGGCCTGTTTTGATTTGAGCCCATTTGGCTCGTTGACGCAACGGGAAGCGGCGCTCCCCAGTGCAGCGCAGCGTTTCGCCCCGTTGCTCTTCGTGAGTACTACTTTGGCATGGGCGGCTGGCGTGAGGCCGTCGTAAACGTTATCCGGCAACGCCTTCGTGTTCAGCACGAACTGACCGGCCGGGCGGACGCCGATCGTCGCTGAAGATGGCACGCTTCACCCTGAACCGGTGAGGCGTACTGGCGCTGCCTTTGCCGATGCTTCGGTTTGATGATCTGATCGAATGGCGTCCGGAAGCGTTCGCTCGATCCTGCCGTCCTCTGTGCTTAGACGATGTTCCGACCCGCTCGCGCGGACGCCACGATGTGAGAGATCGCGCAGCATTGCGATAGCGATGCCAAGAAGCAGCCCTCCAACGATCGCTATTCCAAGCACGATTCTAGGTTTTGGCGAACTTGCCCTCAAAGGAGGCGACGCCGCGGTAACGAGACTTGCTTCGAACACCGGCGAGGATTGTTGTTGCGTCGCTTCTGTCTTGCGCAGCACGTGGCGAAAATTATCATAGGCGTTTTTCGATGATTCCGCAGCAGCTGCCAGTTTATCGATGGTAGCAGTTGAATCCGCTGGCTCTTTCCGAAAATCCTCCAACGCCTTTTGGGCAGCTAATGCTTGAGTGCTCAAGTCGCTCAGTCGATCCTTAACCCATTTCTCGTCTTGCAAGCTGCCCTTGTCCACTTGATGGGTAATATATTTCTCGGCAACGGCGTTTAGGATCTGCGCCGCCCGATCAGGATCTCGTGAGTCGAAGGTAACCTCGACAAGATACGTAGCGCCGACACGTTTGGCCGAAAGCTTGCGTTCGAAAGGTTCCAGGGCATAGCGCGCGGCGCTAACTTCCGTCTGCGGTTTACTCCAGCCGAGCAGCCGGGATATCATGCCGCTGCCTTGGCCGGTCGCAAATTCCGGGTCTTGAGCAAGGCGGAGTCTGTCGATCACGGCGCTAGCGATGCTCTCAGACTTTATGATTCCGATCTGACTTTGCACGATAGTTGACACCGCCGCAGCGTCCACAAGGGTCGTTTTCGAGTTTACGATGAGTAGCGCCTTGGCGGTGAACGTCGGTACCGCGGTGATGAGGAAAAGTGTAGCAACGCCAAGCGCCGCCAAACTTGTCAGCGATATGATCGCTACATTTCGTCGTATGAATGCCAGCACGCCCAGCACGTCTGCCAACGACACGACTGGCCCTGGACGAAATTCAGGTGGCCTGTTGTCCGGAGTTAGCCAATTATCCGTTCTATTTGTCTGGAGCATTTTCGTACCAACGCTGATAATTTCACTACTGAGGTCGGGCGCAGAATGGGACGCGACTGATGCCCAAGTCCAATGACGTCCAACTTACTAAATCAAAGGTCGATTGGTAGAAGGTGCAGCAGACGGAAAGGCGTCAATAGGCATTCCAATACACCTTTCTGGAAAAGAGGGTCATGACTACGATTTTGAGATCGAGAACGAGTGACCAGTTGTCGATATAGTAAAGGTCATGCTCCACACGACGCTGCATCTTCTCAAGGGTATCGGTGTCACCACGGTAGCCATTGACCTGAGCCCAACCGGTTATGCCGGGCTTGACGTTGTGACGACGGGAAAACGACGAAATCAGCTCAGCGAACACCTCGTTTTGCGAGGTCGCGTGTGGACGGGGCCCGACGAGCGACATGTTACCGGCCAGGACATTGAACAACTGCGGAAGCTCATCGATATTGGTATGGCGTAGGAAGCAGCCCAGACGAGTCACTCGTGGATCGTATCTGACGACAGCTCTGAAATTGTCGCCATCCTCCATTACGGTCATCGTTCGAAATTTTAGCACGCGAATGGGCTCGTTATTGTAGCCGTGCCGTGTCTGGCGAAAGAACACTGGCCCGCGGGAATCGAGCTTGATTAAGAGCGGCACTATGACGAAGACGGGGCTAACCACAATAAGCCCGGCGATTGCCGCGGCGACGTCGAATGTTCGCTTGATTGCTCGGTTGAAAGGCGTAAGGGGAGTCTGGAAGATCCGCATCGTCGCCATGTTGCCGAACTGAGTGATCCGCGACACGGCCATAAGATCGATCGTTCCAACAGGCACGACGTGAACGTCAACTGGCAGGTCTGATAGGCCGCTGGCGAGCGCGAGCGCAGTCGGAACATCCGACTCCGAAGTCAAAATGACAATGTCATCGGCGCGGAGGGGGCGGCAATCCGCGACCAGTTGGCGGATGTTAGGCAGCACTTGGACCGCGCCGGTGCGCGCCGGTACTGAAGAGCCGGCGGGAAACCTGGGAAAGTCGAACGAGCGGATGGTCCGAATTCCGGTGGCGAGTGCTCGAGCGGAAAATAGCGAGCAGTGACTCGGGTCCCCTACAACAATGATGCGCCTGGCGTCGATCAACCCTGATGCAATGGCAGGCTGAAGTACTGAGAACCATATTGCCCGTGTGCCGAGCACCGTAAGAAGGACGCTGGCGGCTTGGGCTATGATGGTGGCGCGCGAGTAGCCGTCTGAGATTTTTAGAAGGAATATCGTCGAGATGAAGAAGGAGAATACGAAGAAGACGCTGCTGGCGCCGCTCCATAGGAACACGTGCCGGGGCTGCGTCTGGATCCTCGAATATTGCTGAAGCCCTACGGAAACTAGCAACTGCAAGGTGGAAATCAGGAGAGATTCCTGGATGTACTTGGCGGCGTCCGGCGAGTCCAGCAGGACCAGCCGATGATAGAGGACGGCTGCGGAGTAAGCCGCCACGGCTACCAGTAGGAATTCGGTACTTGCTGCCAATACCAACAGGGCAACCAACCGGCTCCCCTTGCCTGCCGGGACGGCCTTGCTGCCAGCGACCGAATGAGCCGAAAGCTGCGTTGAGGCCGGCGAATTGGTAAAGGACGCATAACTCACCACGCACTCCCACCCGGTCATTCCCAGTCATTCCGCCTCCCAGCCAAATCAGTAACACTCGGGTCACTGGGCGGAAATTGGCTATAAATGAGTAGGGAGGAGTAACCACGATGGCCGATTGAGCCGGGGCGGGGCGGGTCTAAACTTCAAGCGAACATAGCGAAGAAGACGGTGAGCGGCCCCAGCGCCAATGAGAAAACAGAACGTTGGTTTTGCGGATGGTCTGATGGGACGGTTTGCTCCAACGGGAAGGGTGTCTACGCTGCCCTCCGCGGACAGGTTTGAACGATTTCACTGGATGAGCACTTTCGTACAGAGAGTTTCCGCCATGCCGAACTCCATGCTGCGCAATAGTTGCCGTTTCGACCTTTTTGGCAGTAAGCCCGGTCGCTACATTAAATGGGGCCTGGTGACTCTTGGTCTGACACTTTCCGTCACCCAAGCAAAGGCCGAATATCGGGTAAGCGTTGGAGATGTCCTGGAGGTCGCGGTGGCGGGGGTGCCGGAGCTGCGGCATCGTGCTGCCGTCCAACTGGATGGCAACATTTCGTTGCCGCTGGTTGGAATGCTTCCAGTAGCCGGCCTTCCCCTACCGCAGATCCGAGCCAATATTGGGGCCGCACTGGCTAGCAAGGTGTTTCGACAGAGGACTGCGGATGGCCGCGAGGCCGTCATCGTGATCGACGCGAATGAGGTCACGACGACCGTGGCGGAATACAGGCCGATATACATAAACGGAGACGTCTCCAAGCCGGGTGAGTATCCTTATCGTCCGGCCACCACCGCACGCCAGCTCGTCGCTATTGCCGGCGGTTACGACATCATGCGTATCAGGATGAACAACCCGTATCTCGAGTCAGCAGACCTGAGAAGCGAGTATGGATCGCTTTGGACGGAGCTCGCCAAAGAGCAAGCGCGCATGTGGCGCATCAAGAGCGAGCTCGGAGAGGCGTCGCAGTTCAATCCAGGCATGCTGGCCGACGGGCCTACGGCTCGATCGGCGATTTCGGAAATCCTCAATGCAGAAACGGAATATTTGAAGACGAAGCAGAGTGATTATCAGCAGGAAAAAACTTTCCTTCAGCGCGGCATCCGACAGGGAGAGGAACAGGTCCGCGTGCTCTCGGAGCAGCAGAAGAAAGAGGAAGAGGGGTTTCAGTCAGACCTCGAAGAATTGCAGAAAGCGTCCGAGCTCTACGGCAAAGGGTCCTTGACCAGCCCTCGCGTGACGGATGCGCGGCGCGCGGTGCTGCTGTCATCGACCCGGAAGCTGCAGGCCTCGGCGCAACTACTGCTGGTCAAGACTCAACAGGACGAGTTCACGAGAAAGCTGGGGAAGCTCGACAATCAGCGTAGGCTGGATCTGTTCCGTGAGCTGCAAGACACCAGCGTAAAGCTCAACCAGATTCGCGAAAGGCTGCAAAGCGTTGGCGAGAAACTTCAGTACACTGCGATGGTTCGCTCGCAACTCGTACGAGGAGCCGGAAGTAAGCCGGACATTGCGATCATCAGAAAAGGCGAGAAGGGGCCGGAACGGATTGTTGCAAGCGAAGATACCGAATTGCAGCCGGGTGACACCGTCGATGTCAGCCTGCGATACCAGGATGGTCCTGACGCGCCTTCCCGAAGGCTAGGCAGCAGTTCTTCAACTATCCCATTAGTGATGGGCAGAACTGAAACGACCGGGGGCGATTCGCTGCGCGAGATGGCTTCGGAAGGGAAGGGCGCCTCGTCCGGGAGGTGACTGGCGGGGCTCCTGGCACAATGCAGCGTCGGCCTACTCATTTCGAACGGAGGGACCATGCGAGCTCCGTTGGTCCTCGGTCCTGCCATGATGAGGGAATGCGTTGTGCCGAATGTGAGACATTACACTACCTGAATGCGCAAGCCATGCGGACGCCTCTCGCGAGGCGGAGTCAAAGCGATCAAATCACACCTCATGGGCAGACACTGACATGCGCATCGCGATGATCGGAACGGGCTATGTGGGGCTGGTGTCCGGCGCCTGCTTTGCCGATTTCGGCCACCGGGTCACCTGCGTGGACAAGGATGCCGGCAAGATCGCCGCGCTGCTTAGAGGCGAGATCCCGATCTTCGAACCCGGCCTCGACGCGCTGGTCGCCTCCAACGTCAAGGCCAGCCGGCTCGACTTCACCACCGACCTGACCGTGCCGGTCGCTGAGGCCGACGCCGTGTTCATCGCGGTTGGCACGCCGTCGCGCCGCGGTGATGGTCACGCCGATCTCAGCTATGTCCACGAGGCCGCCCGCGAGATCGCGGCCGCGCTGACCAGCTTCACCGTGGTCGTCACCAAATCGACCGTGCCGGTCGGCACCGGCGACGAGGTCGAGCGGCTGATCCGCGAAGCCAATCCGTCGGCCGATGTGGTGGTCGCCTCCAATCCGGAATTTTTGCGCGAGGGAGCGGCGATCCGCGACTTCAAATTCCCCGACCGCATCGTGGTTGGCACCGACGACGAACGCGGGCGCAAGGTGCTCGGCGACGTCTACCGGCCGCTGTCGCTTAACCAGGCGCCCGTGATGTACACCGCGCGGCGCACGGCTGAGCTGATCAAATACGCGGCGAACGCCTTCCTCGCCACCAAGATCACCTTCATCAACGAGATCGCCGATCTCTCCGAAAAGGTCGGCGCCGACGTCCAGGACGTCGCGCGCGGCATCGGGCTCGACAACCGCATCGGCTCGAAGTTCCTGCATGCCGGCCCGGGCTTCGGCGGCTCTTGCTTTCCCAAGGATACCCGCGCGCTGGTCAAGATCGCGCAGGATCATGATGTGCAGCTGCGCATCGTCGAAGCCGTGCTCGGCGTCAATGACATCAGAAAGCGGGCGATGGCGCGCAAGGTGTCGAACGTCGCCGGCGGCCTGCGCGGCAAAACGGTCGCGGTGCTCGGCCTCACCTTCAAGCCCGACACCGACGACATGCGCGAAGCGCCGTCGATCCCGCTCGTCACTGGCCTGCTCGACATGGGCGCCATGGTCCGCGCGCACGATCCGGCCGGCATGGAGCAGGCGCGCAAGGAACTGCCCGACATCGCCTATTGCAAAGACCCCTACGCTTGCGTCCGCGGCGCCGATGCGCTCGTGATTATCACGGAATGGGCGCAGTTCCGTGCACTTGATTTCAAGCGCTTGAAGCGCGAAATGGCGCAGCCTGTGATCGTCGATCTGCGCAATATCTATCGACCCGACGATATGGCTGCTCTCGGCTTCATCTACGAGAGTATTGGGCGGCGCCGAACAAGCGCGATCCACTTGGTAGAGGGCGGCCGAGCTAGATTGGCACCTCAAGTCCGGCGACGACACTAGCGTTTGACGCCAATACATTCGCGGATGTGGCCACCCTTGCTCGACCAGGCATCGCCTCGACTTTCGGGCTGAGCGGCGGCGCGAACGAAGTTTCAAAGAGACGCCGAAGTCATTCGGATCGACCTGCCTGAACTCGCCAAGCTCAAGAGATATGAACTCCGGACCGCGGCAATCATCACGCTCTGCCACTGATCACTGCAGCTCCACAGTCGAATCAGCAACATTCCGACGGCCTGGGCAATTATTGGGTAACTAACATGGTCCATTGAGCCGGGGCAGTGCTGGACTAAAATTCGAAGCATCCGGTCGAAATGCTTGTCACAACGAGCGGCTTTCATGCGAGTTCTCGAACTCGCGCCATGATGAATCCAAACAGGCCGTGTCGCCACGCGAGAGGTGATTGCAGATGGGTCGCGCGGTCATTCTCACCGAGCAGATGAATGCCGCCTCCGGTATCGCTGGCGCGTCGCGAAACGATGCATATGAGACGCTGTTTGCGCGGAAGGCAAAGCGGCGCCCACCCACGCAGGGACGATCTGCGAACCCGTGGATAGCGGCGGCTATACTCGCGATGACATGGACATCGGAAACCCAGGCTTCCCCGAAACAAGCGCGACACCCGGCTGGTGCTCAACACGCGATGGCCGCCCGCAATTTCGCTTTCGGAATGGCAGGTTATGGCGGCTTCGAGATCTTGCTGTCGAGCAGCGGCAGAAACGAAAGATCGGTGCAGGTTGCGCAAGCGGCGACTAGTGATGCAGGTCGGCCTCAGGAACGAGAATACGGCTGGACGGAGACACTATCCCGCGAACTCACGATGGCGAGGCGCGATATCGAGTTGCTGCAACGTCTCGAGCTGGAGCGCGATCGGGCCGAGTGGCTGGCGCAGGACCTTGCGGCTGCTCGGCGCGAAGTCGAACTCCAAGGCGCACGGGCGACGAAAGCAGTTGAGGAAGCGTCCCGGTTGAAACAAGCGGAGGCGAGGGGCGGTACGGAGTCGGAGACATTTTTGCAGCATGAGCGCGAGCGGTCCGCGCGGCTCGAGCAGGATCTTGCGGCGTCGCGGCGCGACGTCGAGACCCAAACGACCCTGGCGGCGAAAGCAAGCGAGGAAGCTTTCCGGCTGAAACAGGCAAGGGGGAGCAGCGAAGCAGAGCTGCAGACGTCTCTGCAACAGGAGCGCGAGCGGTCCGCACGGCTCGAGCAGGATCTTGCGGCGTCGCGGCGCGACGTCGAAACTCAAACGACGCTGGCGGCGAAAGCGAGCGAGGAAGCTTCACGGCTGAAACAGGCAAGCGAGAGCAGCGAAGCGGAGCAGCATAAGCCCCTGCAGCAGGAGCGCGAGCGATCCGCGCGGCTGGAGCAGGATCTTGCGGCGGCGCGGCGCGACGTCGAAGCCCAAACGGTATTAGCAGCGAAAGCGAACGAGGAAGCATCCCGGCTGAAACAGGCAAGCGAGAGCAGCGAAGCGGAGCTGCAGAAGTCGCTGCAACAGGAGCGCGAGCGATCCGCGCGGCTGGAGCAGGATCTTGCGGCGGCGTGGCGCAATGTCGAAACCCAGACGGCACTGGCGACAAAAGCAACCGAGGAAGCGTCCCAGCTGAAACAGGCAAGCGAGAGCAGCGACGCGAAGCTGCAGAAGCCTCTACAGCAGGAGCGCGAGCGATCCGCGCGGCTGGAGCAGGATCTTGCGGCGGCGTGGCGCAATGTCGAAACCCAGACGGCACTGGCGACAAAAGCAACCGAGGAAGCGTCCCAGCTGAAACAGGCAAGCGAGAGCAGCGACGCGAAGCTGCAGAAGCCTCTACAGCAGGAGCGCGAGCGATCCGCGCGGCTGGAGCAGGATCTTGCGGCGGCACAGCGCGACGTCGAAGCCCAAACGGCATTGACGGCGAAAGCAACCGAGGAGGTGTCTCGGCTGAAACAAGCAAGCGAGATTAGCGAAGCGGAGCTGCAGAAGCCGCTGCAGCAGGAGCGCAAGCGGGCCGCGCGGCTGGAGCAGGATCTTGCGGCGGCGTGGCGCAATGTCGAAACCCAGACGGCGCTGGCGACAAAAGCAACCGAGGAAGCGTCCCGGCTGAAACAGGCAAGCGAGAGCAGCGACGCGAAGCTGCAGCAGTCCCTGCAGCAGGAGCGCGAGCGGTCCGCGCGCCTGGAGCAGGATCTTGCGGCGACGCGGCGCGATGTCGAAACTCAGACGGCACTGGCGGCAAAAGCAACCGAAGCAGTCATGCGGGCGAAGCGGGCTGCGGAAGCAGATGCTGCCGAGCTCAGGAAATCGATGCAGAAGGAGCGCGAAAGGGCCGACGCACTTGCGCAAGGCCTTTCGATGACGCGCAGCGCACTTTATGCATATGAGGCCCGCACCCGCAAACTCGAAGACGAGACGGCCGAGCTCAAGAAAGCGGCGGCAAACGGCGCGCCGTCGCTTCGCAAATCCGCACAGGAAGAGCGCGATCGGGCGGCGGGGCTGGAACAGGATCTCGTAACCGCACGTCGCGATCTCGAAACGCAGGCTGCCTCGGTGGCCAGGGCGAGCGAGGAAGCCGCGCGGACGAGGCAGACGGCAGAGCGCGACCTAGCCGCGCTGCGCAGTTCATTGCAGCAGGAGCGGGCCAGGTCCGAACAGCTCGAACGGGACCTCGCGCTTGCGAAACAACCCGCGCCCAATGCTGGGACGGTCGGCTCGACTGCGCGGGACAGGGCTGCGGATAACGCGAAGCCGGTCGCCGACCGGATACGAGCGGCGGGCGTTCGGGGCGATGCCCAGGCCAATTCCAATGTCAATTCGAAGGAGGCCGCGGTGACGGCAGGGTTGCTCGCGCGCGCAACCGCGCTGCTCAGGCAGGGAGACATAGGCGCTGCACGGATTGTGCTGGAGCGCGCCGTCGAGATGGGCAGCGCCCAGGCGAGCTTCTCGCTCGCAGAAAGCTATGATCCCTCGATCCTTGCCAAATGGGGAACGTATGGGACGCGAGGCGATGCGACAAAAGCGCAAGACTTCTATGCGAAAGCCGACGCCGCAGGAATCAAGGAGGCGAAAGCGCGGCTTGAGGCGCTGCGCCGGTAGCATCAATTTGAGCGATACGGGAAAGTGTCCGAGATGATCTTAGTGACCGGAGGCGCCGGCTACATTGGTTCCCATGTGTCTGTCGCGTTACTTGATGCCGGGCTCGATGTCGTCGCAGTCGACAATCTCTCCAACAGTAACAAAGCCTCGCTCGAACGGGTGCAATCCATCTGCGGCCGGCCGCTCACTTTTTGGCGCGCCGACATCCGGGATGAAGAAGCGATCTACGAGATACTGTGTGCTTGCGAAGTGACCGCGGTCATCCATTTGGCAGGGCTGAAGGCCGTCGCCGACTCCAACGCGGAGCCGATGACCTACTACGAGAACAACGTCCTGGGAACGATGCGGCTCTTGTCAGCCATGAAGAGAGCAAGCGTGAAGACGCTTGTCTTTAGTTCGTCCGCAACCGTCTACGGGGTTCCCGCGTACCTGCCGCTCGATGAGAAACATCCCCTCGGACCGACAAATCCATACGGTCGCACGAAGTTCTTTATTGAGGAAATGCTGAAGGATCTCTGCAAATCCGACCCTGACTGGCGGATCGGCATCCTGCGCTACTTCAACCCGGTTGGCGCGCACGATAGTGGGCTCATCGGAGAAGACCCGGTCGGCATTCCGAACAATCTCGTGCCGTTTGTGGCGCAAGTGGCAGTTGGAAAGCTTGAGAAAGTTCGGGTTTGCGGAAACGACTTTGACACTCCAGATGGTACCGGCATCCGCGACTTCATTCACATCGTCGATCTTGCATCCGGGCATTTATGCGTTTTGAACCACCTGAAGCAGCCCGGCGTGCTGACGGTCAACCTTGGAACGGGAAACGGCTACAGCGTTTTCGAGGTGATCAGGACATTTGAGGCCGTGAGCGGTAGGTCTGTTCCGTATGAAATTGGCGAGCGTAGGACCGGCGATGTCGCCACCTGTTATGCCGACCCGACATTCGCGGAAAGGACGTTAGGTTGGAGATCGGTGCGATCGTTGGCGCAAATGTGTGCGGATCATTGGCGTTGGCAATCGAAGAATCCGGACGGCTATCGGGGTGCGCAATACCAGACGAACAAACTGAAGTTCAGGGTCGGGTAGAATGCGACCAAAGAGGTGATTGGCGCTACCGCAGTAGCGATGGCGCGGATGACGATACACGGCTGCAACTGTGACTGAAAAACACGATCGGCCGATGGGGCCACAGAAAGCGTAGACGTCGCGGCAGCATGGCAGGGCAGCGTGGCAGCGAGATATCGTCCAATATGCCAGGTATGATTTGTCAGTCAAAGCTGGAGATCGCGCCCAGCTACAGCCGGAAACGTGGCTACCCCCACTGCGATGCGGCTTCGGGACCTCGCTGGCAACCGACCAGCACCGCGCTGTAAAAGCGATTCGATTGGCACGTCTCGATCCGCGCCGGCACAAGGCGCGCAAGGCCGTCGGCGCCTGCTCCGCCTATTTGCCGAGCCGCACCACTGCATTAGGTCTTCGGCTGATGTTCTTGCGCATCAGGCTGATACCAGGAACCTTGACGTGACTTGCCTGGTGATCGATCGCTTCCAGGTGCTCGGGTCCTTCGATTTGCTTGATGTCTGAGACCATCTCGATCGAACTTGGCAATTGTTCGCATGTATTGGAGTCGCCATTCGTCGGTCGCACCAGTGAACCGTTGTTCATCCCCCAAATTGCCGCTTGGGTCCGGTTCTGGACGCGGATCTTGCGAAGGATCGCTTTGACGTGGACCTTCACGGTCGCCTCCGCGATATCGATCTTGCGCGCGATGGACTTGTTGGAGTCGCCCGCGATCAGGCATTGCATGATTGACTTTTCGCGAGGGGACAATTGTTGCGTAATGCGGTCCGTCGTGAAGGCGATCGCCCGATCATTGTCAATGCGCGGCTCGGCCTTGGCGAAGTGGTCGCCTTCAGAGTCGAGAATGGACGACATGAATGCCGGCGGGAAGATTGTTTCGCCCATCATCACCAGTTCAATGGATTTGATGAATACATCGCACGTCATGACGTCGATGAAATAGCCGCTGGCGCCCGCCCGAAATGCCGAAACCATCTCGTGTAGCCGGTAGTGATCGGCCACGACCGCAATGCGCGCTTTCGGATGCCGCTCCCGCAGGAGCTCGATTTGTTCAACCGCGGATTCGAAGTCATCGCCCGCATGGACAATGAGAACCAGCGATGGATGTGATTGGAGTTTGCTCGGCGACAAGTCATCTATGCATGACACCGATGCGAGGGTGCGAAAATTTGCCGCGCTTAGTATTCTGGCAATTCCCTCTCTGATTAGAACGCTTTTCCCGACGATGAACGTTGCAAAACCTTGCCGCCTCGGCATTGTACTCTCCCAGCCTTTACGCAAAATGACAATTTCGAAAAACGGGTTGAATTCTGGAGCCTTGAATTAGCGGGTTTTTTGCTCGATTGAGTTCTCTTCTCCGTTGCTCTGTTTCTGGAATTTTGACTGCTTCAGTCGGGTAGAATTGTTTCTCCTTTACAACATGCGGTTGGATTTTGAGGGCCTGAAAAGTGAATAAGCATTTGCGAATGTTAGATTCGAATTAGCGCTATCCCTATATACCTTTGGTTATAGGCCTTCAGGATACGCGGAGTATGCCGTTCGTAATGGTTAACGGCGTTTCGCGGTGCTGCAGGCGACATTCTCTGAGCGAGTAAAGCGTGGAAGTCTATTGCGCGTTGTAAAATTTCGATCGAAGCAGCCACGTACCGGAAGTTGATCCGCGCGCTTTGAAAGTGGAAAGCCGTACTTGCCCGCAGTTCTACCGTCCCGCAGTTCTACGGGTGCCTTCATCTTCCAGGATTGTGCAAAGTGCCTTGGAGAACCGCCCGCAAGGCGAAGCTAACCTCTCGCCGGCTTCGTTTATTGCGATGCGGCATTGGCCATGCCATCATGGTAAGATATGCTGTTGCGGCATCGAGCAGGGGTGAAATGAACTAAGCGTGGGGGCGCGGGGTTTAACTTTGGGGGACAGGCTGAGGACTGCCCAGTGCGTAGTATCACTACCGTGATTGCGGATCGGCACCCCGTGGTTTTGAAGGGCTTGAGCAACGTGCTTGGGGCCCACTCGGATTTCAAGATTGTTGCATCTTGCACCGATGGTCCGCGCTGCGTCGAAGCAATCCGGAAGTTCGCGCCGGACATGGCTATTCTCGACGGCTCGATGCCCGGCGCGACCGGCTCGGAGATTCTGTCGATCGCAAGTATTGAGAATCTTTCCACGCGGTTCGTCTTTTTCACCTCAGCTGAAGTGGAGCGTGAACTGGTCATGTTAGCCCCTGCCGACGGTTTCAGCCTCATCTCAAAGGATGTGACGCCTGAAATCCTCGTGCAGTCGTTACGCCAGGTTGCCGGAGGCCGGCGGCTATTGCCGCTGCCTACAACCGATCAGACGGTCCTTCGCGAGCAAAGCGCGATCACGGAGAACGCACTCGCTGTGCTGACGGAGCGGGAGCGCCAGATCATGCGGTTGGTGTCCGAAGGACTGTCGAACAAGGAAATTGGCCGCCGCCTGAATATCAGCAACGGCACCATCAAGGTGCATCTTCATCACATTTTTCAGAAGCTTGAAATCAGCAACCGGACGGTACTCGCTGCCATTGCGATCTCGCAGGATGACGGTGCGGGTCCTGCCCCGGAACATGAACCGTCTCGGATTCGTCGCAGCTAGCAACGAACGTAGAGCGAGAGCAAAGCCTTGTTGGCAAGGTGCATTCGGTTCGTGCAAACCGCGCTGATCAGTTTTCGTCAGTTGAGGAAGATACTTACTTTGCAACTCACGCGATCGAGAATTCCCTAACCCGCTCTTTCGTCATGTGGAAAATAAGCAACTTGCCATGCTCATTCCATGGCTGTTCTGCGAACCGGAAGCGCAACTAGTCTGCCAAGCCGAAGCTGCGATAGCGGTGATGCGGCTCTGGGTGGCTGCTTTCCGCGTAGCCCGCGACGGCGAAGCGTGGTGCGCCATGAGACTACATAGCGAACACATATCTAATTGAAATTACTTTGGATTTCGCGCGACTCGGGTCGAGCCGGCGGTCGTCAGGCTGATTGGGCCCTTGCACTCCACTGTAGGACATTTCGGCATGCGCGCCACGACTTCGCGCGCCTTGGCCGCCCGGGGGTGGTAATATCAGAGTTGCGAGACCGGAGATTTCGCGCCGTGGGATCGCGGTCAAGACAACGGCGCTCGAAGGGGGTACTCCAGGATCGTGCTGATGATCGCGATTGCGGTCGGACGTTGCGAGAAAATGGAGGGCGCTATGGAAGCGTGGCGTGACGACAAGGCCCGGGCAACCCTGATCCGCGATGCGGCCGGAAGCATGCTGCTGGGGAAGGCCCCGCGGACTTTTGCCGAGCTGCTGTTCGGTCACACCAATAGCGAGGATCTCGCCGGCTACGATGCCACCTCGTTAGCCTTTCTGGCCCAGCAGGCGTGGCAACATGTGCAGCGTCGCACCGCGGGTCACGCCGATATCCGCGTTGTCAATCCGATGATGCCGGATGGCCGCGAGATCTCCGTGCTCGAAATTCTCAACGACAACATGCCCTTCCTGTTCGATTCCACCCTGGCGGAACTCACCGAGCAGGGCATCGAAGTCACCCTGGTTGCTCACCCGATCATCGCCGTGGAGCGCGACGAGCAGGGCCAGCTAATCCGCTTCCATGGTGAAGTACTGCCGGAAGGAGCAAGGGGCGCGCGCGAAAGCCTGATCCATCTCCACATCACCCGCCTGGACGTCGAGGCCGACCGCCAGAAGCTGGTCGACGGCCTGACCAGGACGTTGAACGATGTCCGCGCCTGCGTCACTGACTGGAAGCCCATGCGTGCCCGCATCGAGGAGGCGATCAGGACCTTCTCTTCCAATCCGCCGCCGCTGCCGATCGACGAGGTCGCCGAAGCCAACCAGTTCCTGCAATGGCTGTGCGCAGACAATTTCACCTTTTTGGGGCTGCGCGAATACCGCATCGCACCCGAAGCCGACGTGTCTGACGACGTTTCGACCGGCGAAGGCCTCGGCATCTTGCGAGATCCCGATGTGAAGGTCCTGCGTCGCGGCAGCGAAATGGTGGTGATGACTCCGGAAATTCGCGAGTTCATGCGCGAGCCAACGCTGCTCATCGTGACCAAAGCCAACGTCTCCAGCCGCGTACATCGCCGCATCCGGATGGACTATGTGGGCATCAAGCTGTACACGCCCGATGGCCGGCTCGAGGGCGAATTGCGACTTGTCGGCCTTTTCACCTCGTGCGCCTACACGCGCTCGGCACGGCAGATCCCTTATGTCCGCCACAAGGTGGAGCGAGTGCTGCAGCGCGCCGGCTTCGACCCGAACAGCCATTCGGGCAAGGCGCTCATGCATATTCTCGAAGAATATCCGCGTGACGAACTGTTCCAGGTCGACGTCGACACCCTCTACAATTTCGTCATGGAGATACTGATCCTCTACGAGCGCCCCCGCGTCCGGGCGCTGTCACGGGTGGACAAGTTTGATCGCTTCGTCTCCATCCTCGCCTTCATTCCGCGCGAGAAGTACGACACCGATGTGCGTACACGTGTCGCAGACTTCCTGGCGCAGGCCTATGAGGGAAGGCTGGCGGCCTCCTATGTGTCTTTCCCCGAAGGATCGCTTGCTCGCGTCCACTACATCATCGGGCGTTATCAAGGCGAAACGCCCGTCGTCGAACGCGCGACACTCGAAGCCGGGATCAGCGCCATTGCCGCGACCTGGGCCGACAGGCTCAAGGTTGCGCTCACTGCATCGACCGATGGCATGCGCGCGCGCATGCTCGCCAACCGTTATGCGCAGGCCTTCGCCGGTGGCTATACGGAGGTTTTCAGCGCGGAACGAGCGATCGCCGACATCGCCGTCATCGAAAAGCTCACGGCAACGCGTCCGGTGGCGATTTCGGTTCACCGCAACGAGGGCCACGACGAGCCCAGGCGCTTCGGCCTGAAGGTCTTCTCGGACGCCGCACCGCTGTCGCTGTCCTACCGCGTACCGGTGATCGAGAATCACGGCCTGCGCGTGGTCAACGAGCGGACTTATCAGATCGTGCCCGGCGCCAGGCAGGCGGCGGTATGGCTGCACGACATGACGATCGAGACCAGCGACGGCCAGCCGATCGAGATCAGCCCGGAATTCAGTCATCGCCTGGAAGCCTCGATCATGGCGGTGGTGCGCGATCGCGCCGAGTCCGACGGCTATAACGCGCTGATCCTGCGCACGGCCCTGGGTTGGAGGGAAGTCTCGGCCATCCGCGCGCTGTCCCGCTATCTGCACCAGATCCGCGCACCGTTCACCCAGGACTATATGTGGGAAACCCTGCGCAAGAACGCCGCGATCACCGCCAACCTCGTCGCGTTGTTCCAGGCCCGCTTCGACCCGCGCCTCGCCTTGACGGACGCGGAGCGGTCGGCACGCGAGACGGCCCTGCTTGCCGAGATCGAGGAGCAGCTCAAATCCGTCGCCTCACTCGATGAAGACCGCATCCTGCGCCGGTTCACCAATCTGGTGCAGGCAACCATCCGCACCAACCTGTGGCAGGTCGGCGA
The DNA here is from genome assembly GCF_056174665.1 of Bradyrhizobium sp. WYCCWR15520. Taxonomy (NCBI): domain Bacteria; kingdom Pseudomonadati; phylum Pseudomonadota; class Alphaproteobacteria; order Hyphomicrobiales; family Nitrobacteraceae; genus Bradyrhizobium; species Bradyrhizobium sp. WYCCWR15520. The sequence continues at coordinate 3,048 of NZ_JBWBWM010000017.1, read as the reverse complement.
GGACGGATATCCGCGTCCGGTGATCTCGTTCAAGTTCGACGCGCGCAAGATCGAGGACCTGCCGGCTCCGCGACCGCTCTACGAGATTTTCGTCTATTCGCCCCGTGTCGAAGGTATTCATCTCCGCTTCGGCAAGGTGGCGCGCGGTGGCTTGCGCTGGTCCGACCGGCCGCAGGATTTTCGCACGGAGATCCTCGGCCTGGTCAAGGCCCAGCAGGTCAAGAACGCCGTGATCGTTCCCGTCGGCGCCAAGGGCGGTTTCGTTCCCAAGCGACTGCCGCCGCCCTCCAATCGCGAGGCCTGGCTGGCCGAGGGCACCGAAGCCTATCGCATCTTCGTTCGTACGCTGCTCGAACTCACCGATAACCTCGACGGCGACATCATCGTGCCGCCGGACTCCATCCTGCGGCATGACGGCGACGACCCCTACCTCGTCGTTGCCGCCGACAAGGGGACCGCGACCTTTTCCGACATCGCCAACGCGATCTCGGCCGAGAAGAACCATTGGCTCGGTGATGCCTTCGCCTCCGGCGGCAGTCAGGGCTATGACCACAAGAGGATGGGGATCACGGCGCGAGGAGCGTGGGAGGCGGTCAAGCGTCACTTCCGCGAGCTCGGCACTGACATTCAAACCATGCCCTTCACCGCGGTCGGCGTGGGCGACATGTCCGGCGATGTCTTCGGCAACGGCATGCTGTTGTCGCCGGCGACAAAGCTGGTGGCGGCTTTCGATCATCGAGACATCTTCCTCGATCCTGCGCCCGACCCGGCGAGCAGCTTCGCCGAACGCAAGCGCATGTTCGAACTACCGCGCTCGAGTTGGCAGGACTACAACAAGTCGCTGATCTCGCCAGGCGGCGGCGTGTTCTCGCGCTCGCTCAAGGCGATCCCGCTCCCGCCGGAACTGCGGACCCTTCTCGATATCGACAAGCCGCAAGCGACGCCTTTCGAGGTGATGACCGCGATCCTGAAGGCGCGCGCGGACCTTCTGTGGTTTGGCGGCATCGGCACCTATATCCGTGCATCGGGGGAAAGCGACGATCATGTCGGCGATCGCGCCAACGATCCAATCCGCATCGCGGGCGCGGATGTCCGTGCCAGGGTGATCGGCGAGGGCGCCAATCTCGGGGTCACCCAGCGCGGCCGCATTGAAGCGGCGCAGAAGGGCGTCAAGCTCAATACCGACGCGATCGATAATTCGGCCGGCGTGAACACGTCCGACGTCGAGGTCAACATCAAGATCGCGTTGGCGCGCCCCGAGCGCGAGGGACGCCTGACTCCTGGCGACCGCAACAGGCTGCTCGCCGCGATGACCGAGGAGGTCGGCGCGCTGGTACTGCGCAACAACTATCTGCAGACGCTGGCGCTCTCCCTCGCCGAACGGAAGGGCCTAGCCGAAATCGGCTTCCTCACCCGCCTGATGCAAGCGTTGGAACAGCGCGGGCTGCTTAGCCGCGCTGTTGAATTCCTGCCCGACGACGCGGTGATCGCCGAACGCACGAGGCGTGGTGCGCTCCTGACGCGGCCTGAACTTGCCGTGTTGCTCGCTTACGCCAAGCTGACGCTCTACGATGACCTGCTCGCCACCGGAGTACCCGACGATCCTTATCTCGCCCGTGAGCTGTCCCAGTATTTTCCGCGCGAGGTCCAAGACAAATTCCCGACAGCGGTGCAATTGCATCGGCTGCGGCGGGAGATCATCGCGACCAATCTCGCCAATGCCGTGATCAACCGCGGCGGCCCGGCCTGTGTCGTACGCCTGATCGATGAGACCGATGCCGATATCCCGACGATTGTTATGGCCTATGTGGCGGTGGATGAATGCTACGGGCTGAAGCGGCTGAATGCCGCGATCGATGCGCTCGACACCCGCATCGATGGGCAATTGCAACTTACCCTTTACGCGGCGATTCAGGATCTGCTGCTCTCCCGCATGGTCTGGTACGTGCGCAATGTCGATTTCAAGGCAGGTCTCGATGCCGTGATCGCACGCTTCGGCCCCGGGATCCGGCAGATTGCCGCCGGGCTCGACGAGACCCTGCCGGAGGGCTTGTTGGCCGGGCGCACCAAGCGGCGGCAGGACCTGATCGATGCCGGCGTGCCGGCCGACCTCGCCGCCGAGCTTGCTGCTCTCGATGCCCTGGTCCCGGCACCGGATATCGTAACCGTTGCGGAGCGCACCAGCCGGGCCATCGGTGACGCCGCCACGACCTTCTTCGCCGCCGAGGCCGATTTCAGCCTCGATCGCATCATCGCCGCCGCGCGTAGCGTACCCGCGACCGATAATTACGAACGTCTCGCCATCGATCGCGCCGTCGACCAGATCGCGGCTGCGGAAAGAACCCTGGTCGCCAACATGCTGGCAACCGGCGAGTCCGGCCCGCAGGCCGTTGCCAGCTGGCTCGCCGCTCATCCTGAAGCGACACGCATCCGCCGCTTGGTCGAGGAGATCGCGGCCAGCGGCCTGACGCTCGCCAAGCTGACGGTGGCGGCCAATTTGCTGGGGGACCTGGTCAGGGGCTGACGGGCAGGCACGGCAGAAAGGGTACCCAATGATCCGCGCTACTTGCCATACCGCCGATAATATCCTGTGTGTCGAGTTCGATGCCACACCATGGTTCAGCGAGGCCGATGCTCCAAGCATTGTCGATTTGGCCCAACGAGGGTGGGCCAGCACAGCGATCGCAGAGTCCGTGGAGCACCGACGAGGATACGAACGCGTCCATGACCTCGTCGAGTACGCGGCGAAGCGCCTCCAGCTAGAATCCCTGGAGGATCCGACCTGGGAAACATTCGAGTGTATCGTCGATGGCTCGGAGGCTGTGGCCTGGCTCGAAAAGAACCGGCCTGATGTCGTGGCAGGAATCCCGCGGGTAACCGGCGATCGTTGGCATTGAATGGTGCCCCTGGCCGACAATTGCCTAAAGCGCGATGGCATTAGGTTGATAGCCTGAATTTTTGAGGTAGTTGGCGCATTCTTCGGGTGTGAAGGCGTCGAGGGCCTCACCGATGGCGGTGCAGACCGTATCGACGGTTCGGGCGGCAGCC